>JBEKIM010000281.1:0-9228 GCA_050011755.1 Bryobacteraceae bacterium
CTGGAAGGCGTGCATCAGGCCATCCCCGAGGCGCCGCCTGCCAATGCCCCGATGTATATGGGGACGCCGCCTCCCGGTTCCGCCGGGCAGCCCGCTCAGCCGGCCAGTCCCGCCGGCACCGACGCGGACAAACTGCTGCAAAAATATCAGCAGATCGGGACCGCCGAGAATCACAAATACGGCGAGGGGGCCCCGGGGACGAAGCCGCCGGACTTTAACATCAAGCTCGGAACGCCCAACGCGGGGCAGGGAAGTGGCGCGGCGAATGTGCCGGCCGCCGAGTTGCCCGCCAAGCCGGCCAGCCCCCCAAGCGTGCCGAAACCGGACGGCACCACCAAAACGGGGGGCTCCCCGTCCGCGCGTCCCCCCGCCGACGCGCCGCCGCCCCACCGCCAATGACCGAATACGGCGATCGCTATCTGGCCGGGCACCAGCGCGAGCAAGTCTCGCGTTTTCGGGCGCGCGTGATGTTGTTCGTGCCGCTGGCAGCCATCCTCTTTCAAGTCTATGTGCCGCGTTTCTGGGATGTGCTGGGGTTTCTAGAACTGCCGTTGTTGGTCACCATCTATTTCGCCCTGATGCGCCGCAGCCAGCTCGGCGGGATGTTTATCGGCGCCGCGATCGGTCTGGCCCAGGACTCCCTGTCGATCAAACAGCCGCTGGGAATGTACGGCATCGTCAAGACCCTGGTGGGATACTTTGCGGCCTCGGTAGGCATGCGCATCGACGTGGAACACTCGGTAATCCGGTTCCTGCTGACGTACTTCTTTTACTTCTTTCACCAGTTCCTGTACTGGGTGCTGGCGCGCGGCCTGCTGGGCCGCCAGATTACCTTCGACATCCAAATCACGCTACTGCTCGGGCTGCTGAACGCGATTGTCGGCGTTACGCTCTTTCACTTTCTGGACAGGTTGCGGGAACCCGCCTGATACGCGCCGCCACTTAGGGGGCGACCACCGTCACCGTGGCCTGCGCCTGCGCCATGGACTGTGGATTCCACACCGTCACCACCACGTTATCCCCAGGCGCGAGCGGGCAGGCCGGCTTCTGGCTGAGGTTTCCCACAAGTTGAATCTCTCCATCGTCCCATGACCTGATGGAAACGCCGCAAGAGGTTCCCGTATAACCAGCGGTCCAGTTCTGTGTAGTATCGTTGATACTCATGTAATTCGAGATACCGGCAAAAGGCAGCCCGTTCGGAAAGCTTCCAAAACCGGTCCCGATAATTGTGATCGGAGGACTCGGCTGCGCGACGAACCGGCTGCAGTCGAGCGCGTGGCACTCCGTAACCACCTTCGAGATGGCTGGGGACGGCTCCGGAAAAACGCCGCAAGCCGGGCGGATACCGGGCTGGCCGGCGGGGAAAACGTCACAGGCGCTGGGCCCAACCAGCGGCGTTGTAACTGCCGGCAGGTTGGCCGCGACCGGATAGTCGATTACCGGCATATAGTCGGCCATCAGGCTGCCGGCGGGGGTATCCGCGGTGGTGCGATAGGGTACAAATTGACCCGCGCAGTTAAAACCGGCCGTGGGGATCATGTGCCGCATGCTGATCAGGCTGAGGTTCTGATAAGTTGCAAACGCCGTCAAGTCCAGGAAAGTATAGCCATTAGCAGGAGTAACCCATGACGGTATGCCGGCGCCGGTGCCCACGATCAGGGTTGCGTAGCCATTGGCATCTTGCGTGAAGGCGTTATCCGCGAGGCTGGCGAGCACTAATCCCCCCTTGTCGTGAAACGACAGGCTCATATAGCGCATTTGCTCGTTTCCGGTGCGCGAGCAGCCGTTTGTGCACGGTGTGGGCGGGGTTGCCGGCACGCGCACCCGGATACGCAAGACCTGGCCCGCCGCCGCCAGCGATGCAGCCAGCCCGTCCGGCACGCCCGCAGCTATGTAAGAGGCATTCGGGTTCGTCCATGGCACATACTCCCCGATGCGCGTCCACGCAAGCTGGTTCGGCGCGGCCACCGGCGCATTGCATAACTTCGGTGTGTAATCGTTCTGGTAAGCATCGTGGTCCTTGACTTGATCCCGATCCATCCACGGATGGCCGATTTTTCCGTCGTCCGTCACGATTTGCAGGGTGTTCAGGGCATAAGCCGCCGGATAGGCACAACCCGACGCCACATCCCGCACGATGATGTGCGGGTTCGTGGCGTAGCTTGAGATCGTGTCGTCCAGGTATTCCCGTATCATTACGACTCCGGCCGGGTTTGGATTGGTGTGCAGCGCGGTATCTACGATGTGGTAATCGAACTTCGGAAAGAGCTGAAAAAAGCCGGCATCGCTATTCCAATCCATTCCGGCGTGCCTCTGGGTGCCATCCAGACCATTCACGTCGACGTTGTATCCGTTCATCGTACAACCCGTCTCGAGCGTGCCTGGAGTGCCTCCGAAACCGATGGGTATGGCAAATTGCTGGCCATCCGCGAAGGGTACGCCGGGCAGGAAAGGATTCACATACTGGGAAGTCAACGGCGCGATGCTCGTATCCAAAATGGTCTGAGACAACGCCGAATGTTCATCGTAAAGAGTCACCGAATAGTATCGGGCGTTCGGGAATGCGCCCACCAGGATCAACTGATAGCGCGGGTCCACCTGGAAGTACATCAGGTGATATCGCGCATTCAAATCGCCATACTCCTGCGCGCCATTGCCCGCTCCGAGGTCAAGCGTATAACAGGCGTTATTGAAATTGGTGAAGAAGTCCCCTTGCGGAAACTCGTTTCCCGTGAACGTAGTGGGTAAGTTCGAGCAATTTTGGGCATGCGCCCCGCTCGCCAGCAAACATAGCCCAAGCAGGAGGCTAAGGACGCCGCTATGCCTTCTTACTGCCATAGCGTGGCAGGTCTCTTCCAATGTCTGAACGATTTGCGACTCGGTCATCGGATTCTCCTATTAATGTGCAGATTACTAGATAATACACGAAAATGTAAACGCGGGTATACAAAATGTATTTAACAGGAATGCTGCCGTAATTGCGTTGCGTTAGTGGGCGCCATAAGTCGGGCTGCTTTCGGCTTACTATCATCATGATAAGTCCCGCCGCCGCAGGAAAACTGCAATAATTGGATTGCAGGGGCGGCCACGCGCGATCGTCGGATGCCGTCGCGCGCAGGACGGTGCCGCCTCCTGATAAACTGATAACAGAAGGCCCGCAACCCCGTGAACCCGCCAGCGATCGGTCCGGAACGCGAACATCAGCCCAGACTGCAGGGTAAGCCGGCGCGCCGCGAAGACGTCAAATTCGCGGGCGGGAAAATCGCCGTTTTCCAGTATGCCGGCGTGGCTATCTTCCTATTCCTGATCACCGGCTTCTGGAACCTGCAGGTTCAAAACCCGCAAATGTACAACGAGCAGGCGGAGCGCAACCGCATCCGGCAACTGCCCATTCCGGCGCCCCGCGGCAAGATCCTCGACCGCGACGGCCGCGTCATCGTCGACAACCATTCCTCCTACAGCCTGATCCTGACCCGTGAGAATCTGAAGACCGAGCACCTGCGCCCCATCGCCGACGGCTTGAATCTGGATTACGACGACCTCGTGGCGCGCGTCCAACGCTATACGGCGCGCCCCAAATACGACCCCATCACCATCAAAGAGGAGCTCACGCCCGCCGAGTTGGCCTTCGTCGAATCGCACCGCGACTTCTTTCCGGAGATGGAACTGATCCACGCGCAACGCCGCCTATATCCGCAGAACGGATTCGCCGCGCACGCGATCGGGTATACCGGTGAAATCGGCGAGGAGGAATTGGATTCGCCGGACTTCGCGAAATACAACCAGGGCGCGGTAATTGGCAAGTTCGGCATCGAGCGCCAGTACAACGACACCCTGATGGGTGTAGACGGCGAGCGTCAGGTAGTGGTGGATAATCGCGGCAAGACTCGCGAGGAACTGGCCAATAAAGAGGCCATTCCGGGAAAGGACCTGCAACTGACCCTGGATCTGGATCTGCAGGCTGTTGCCGAACTGGCCATGGAAGGCAAGAACGGCGCCGTAGTCGCCATGGATCCACGCACCGGCGAAGTGCTGGCAATGGTCAGCCGGCCGACGTTCGATCCCAATAAATTCGCGGTGCGCATCAAGTCGTCCGACTGGCGGGAAATTGCGGATAATCCGGACCATCCCCTGCTCAATCGTGCCATCCAGGCGCAGGATGCGCCGGGGTCCACGTTCAAGCCGTTTGTGGCGACCGCGGGTCTGGAATCGGGTGCGATCGACGACCAGTTCACCGTGCATTGTTCCGGTGGTGCATCGTTTTACGGGCATTATCACAAGTGTTGGTGGAAGCCGGGGCACGGCGCCGTTTCATTGCATAAAGGCATTCAGCAATCCTGCGACGTTTATTTCTATACCGTGGGCGACCGCACCGGTATCGACAAAATTGCTTTCTACGCCAACCAAGCCGGCCTGGGACAGAAGACCGGAATCGACTTGCCCCACGAAGCCGAGGGAGTAGTGCCCTCGTCGGCTTGGAAAATCCGCAATTTCCGCGAGAAATGGTACGCCGGTGAAACCATTTCGGTGGCGATCGGCCAAGGCGCACTCACGGTGACGCCATTGCAACTGGCGGCTGCCTATAGTTGGCTGATCAACGGGGGCACTTGGCATCAGCCGCACCTGGTTAAAGGCGGCAAATATCAAGAGCACAGTTGGCCGCTTTCGCCGGACAATGTGTCCAAAGTGATTTACGGAACCTGGGGAGTGGTAAACGAGCCGGGCGGCACGGGAGTGCGCGCACAGCTTCCGGGCTTAGATGTGTGTGGCAAGACCGGCACAGCCCAGCTCGCCTCGAACGAGTTTCTGAAGGGCAAAACGGGAAAACAATACGAAGACAACGCATGGTTCGTCGGCTTTGCCCCCCGCCAGGCGCCCGAAATCGTGGTGGTGGCGCTTTATGACCACGGCGGACACGGCCAGTTCGCGGCTCCCATCGCGCGGGACGTGATGAAGGCGTATTTCGATAAGAAGGCGAGACTTGCCGCCGAACGGACCAACGGGCGCGCGGGCGACGGGGCATCCAAAATCGGGAAGTTCATGCGTTTTCAGTTACTGCAAGCTCCTCATCCGGCGGCTGCCCGAACGGACCCGCCGCCAATTGAAGCCGCCTACTTCAGTTCGGGCGATGGCGAATGAACCGGCGCTAAAGGCGTCCATCCTGATAAACTAAACAGAGAAAGCCCCCAAGCCCCTTGAATTCCTCAGTGATCGGTCCGGAACTCGATCCCCAGCCCACGCTCTCCGGCAAACGGGCTCGCAATGAGGATGTCAAATTCGCCGCGGGAAAAGTTGCGGTAGTACAGTATGCCGCGGTGGCCATCTTCTTCTTCCTGATCAGCGGCTTCTGGAACCTGCAGGTTCAAAACCCGCAACTGTACAACGAGCAGGCCCAGCGCAACCGCATCCGGCAATTGCCCATTCCCGCGGCGCGGGGCAAGATTCTGGACCGCGACGGCCGGGTGATCGTCGACAATCATTCGTCCTACCGGCTCATCCTGGCGCGCGAGAATCTGAAGACCGAACACTTGGGCCCCATCGCCGACGGATTGAACCTGGATTACGACGACCTGCGGGCGCGGGTGCAGCGCTATACATCGCGGCCAAAATACGATCCGATCACCATTAAAGAGGAGCTTACGCCCGCCGAGTTGGCGTTTGTCGAATCGCACCGCGACTTTTTTCCGGAAATGGAACTGATCCATGCGCAACGCCGCCTGTACCCGCAGAACGGGTTCGCCGCGCACGTGATCGGCTATACGGGTGAAGTCAGCGAACAGGAATTGGATTCGCCCGACTTCGCCAAATACAGTCAGGGCGATGTGATCGGCAAGTTCGGCATCGAACGCCAGTACAACGACACCCTGATGGGCGTAGACGGCGAACGCCAGGTGGTGGTGGACAATCGCGGCAAGACTCGCGCAGAACTGGCCAACAAAGAAGCCATTCCCGGGAGGGACCTGCAGCTTACGCTGGACCTGGACCTGCAGGCCGTCGCCGAACTCGCCATGGAAGGCAAGAACGGCGCGGTGGTCGCCATGGATCCGCGCACCGGCGAGGTGCTGGCCATGGTCAGCCGCCCCACCTTCGATCCCAACAAGTTCGCCGTGCGCATCAAGTCTTCCGACTGGCGGGAAATCGCCGACAACCCCGACCATCCCCTGCTCAATCGCGCCATTCAAGCCCAGGATGCGCCCGGATCCACGTTCAAGCCCATCGTGGCCATAGCGGGTCTGGAATCCGGCGCCATCGACGACCAGTTCACCGTGCATTGCGCCGGCGGTGCAACGTTTTACGGCCACTATCATAAGTGTCACATCAAAGGTGGCCATGGAGCCGTTTCCCTGCATAGGGGCATCGTGCAATCCTGCGACGTCTACTTCTATAACGTGGGCGACCGCACCGGCATCGATAAAATCGCATTCTACGCCAACCAAGCCGGACTGGGCCAAAAAACCGGTATCGACCTGCCGCACGAAGCCGAAGGCGTGGTGCCCTCTTCGGCCTGGAAGATCCGCAACTTCCGCGAGAAGTGGTACGCCGGTGAAACCATCTCGGTGGCCATCGGCCAAGGCGCCGTAACGGTGACACCCATGCAACTGGCGCGCGCTTATAGCTGGCTCATCAACGGCGGCCTCTGGCATCAGCCGCACTTGGTTAAGGGCGGCAAGTATGAGGAGCGCAGTTGGCCGCTTTCGCCGGACAATGTCGCCAAAGTCATCTATGGCACCTACGGCGTGGTGAACGAGGGCGGTACCGGCGTCCGCGCGCAACTTCCCGGCCTCAACGTGTGCGGCAAGACCGGCACGGCCCAGCTTGCCTCCGACGAATTCCTGAAGGGCAAAACCGGAAAGGAGTTCAAAAACAATGCCTGGTTCGTGGGCTTCGCGCCGCGCGAGGCGCCCGAAATAGTGGTCGTATCGCTGTTCGAACACGGCGCGGAAGGCCCTCTGGCCGCGCCCATCTCGCGCGACGTGCTGAAGGCGTATTTCGATAAGAAAGCCCGGTTGGCGGCCGACGCGGAGACGCGGCGGCGCGGCGACGCGGAGACCAAGACCACCGAGTTCCTGCGCTTCGGCTTGCCTGTTCCACCGCCACCCAGGACCGAATCGCCAATCATCGAAGCAGCCTACTTCAGCTCGGACGACGCCGAGGCCCGGATCGCCGCGCCGCCGCATCGCCGCGCCGCCGCGTCGGCCCGCACCCACCCATGACTCGCTACCTAAGACCCCGCGACCTCGACTGGACCCTCCTCGTCATCTCCCTGGTCATCTGTGGAGTGGGCGTCCTGCAGATCTACAGCGCCACCCGTGGGACGGTCTGGCAAGACGCCTGGTGGAAGCAGATTGTTTACATCTCCGCCGGGCTCCTCCTCATGTGGCTGGCCGTCGCTATCGATTACCACACCCTGATGAACCATGTCTTCCCGATGTACGGTTTATCCGTGGTCGCCCTGCTCGCGGTCCTGGTGATCGGCAAGCAAGCCTTCGGCTCCCGGCGCTGGATCCCGGTGGCCGGCGGCTTTCATTTGCAAGTGTCGGAATTCGTAAAACTGGTGATAATATTGTTAGTAGCCCGCTTCCTGACTGAGTTGAAAAGCGAAGATCTGGAAGGCCGCGACATGGCTAAGATCGCGGGGCTGGTTTTGGTGCCAATGGCTTTGGTCATGAAGCAGCCGGACTTGGGAACGGCATTAACCTATGTGCCGGTCCTGATTGTCGGGATGTTTTTGGCGGGCATGCGCCGGAAGTATTTGATCGCCATCGGCGTAGTGGTCTTGCTGGTGCTCCCGGCCGGTTGGACTGTTTTGAAGGATTATCAGAAAGCGCGATTGGTCAGCTTTCTGGATCCCGACCGCGATCCGCGCGGTACCGGATACCAGTTGATCCAATCCAAGATTGCAGTGGGCGCCGGCGCTATGTGGGGTAAGGGAGTCACGAAAGGCTCCCAGACGCAGCTTCGTTTCCTCCCCGTGCCGCACACCGATTTCATTTTCTCGGCCTTTGCCGAAGAGCATGGATTCGTCGGCGTCATCGTCGTGCTGGCGTTGTATTTTGTTTTGATCATGCAGATTGTGCAGAACGCCCAAACGGCCTCCGATAAGGCCGGCATGTATATCTGCATGGGTGTGGCCGCGTTGCTTTTGTTTCACGTGCTGGTGAACGTCGGGATGGTGGTCGGCCGGATGCCTGTCACCGGAATTCCCCTGCCCCTGATGAGCGCTGGCGGATCGAGTGTGTTGTCGAATTTCTTGATGTTGGGGCTGGTGAATAATGTCCGGCTCAGAAGGTTTGTAAATTAGCCCGGCGGTCGGAGTGTGCCGGCCGCCAGATTTAACAAGTTTAAAGGTTTGTTGGGAGCCGTAAGAAGACTCCCGGAGGGCAAACGCGCCGGATGCGCACCCTCCGGTGATGAGGAGTTGGTTCCCCGGCCGGTGGCACAGGCTTCTAGCCTGTGCATGCGTGGTCCAGCCCCGGCCAGCGTGAGCTTCTATACATGTTCCATGGCGCTCGCCGCCCCGTTCGCGGGAGCGCCGCTGGAGACCCACGCAGGGTAGCCGCCTTCCTCCCGTACCGGTCCGCGCCGGTTCCCAGCGGAGGAGAACGCATGTCAAAAGAGTTAATTGTTTCGGCGAATCGTCATGAAACCCGAGTGGCGGTCCTCGAAGACGATCAGGTTGTCGAAGTCTATTATCAGCGTGAAAACGAATATTCCCTGGCCGGCAGTATTCATAAGGGCCGCGTCACGCGCGTGCTTCCCGGCATGCAGTCCGCCTTCGTGGATATCGGCCTGGATCGCGACGCCTTCCTCTACGTATCGGATTTCTTCGAGGACAACGACGAGTACGACAAAATCGTAACCAGCGTCGAAGAGAAGGTCCTCAAGATGGAAAAAGGACCGTCCGCGGCGGCGCCGGTAGTCCCCGCTGCGGAGGATGGCTCCCCCGCCGCCCCACCAGCCGAATTGCCCGCGCCCGAGGCGTTCGCCGAAGCCCCCCCCGCTCCTCCGGTTGTGGCGCCGCCGGCGGCCGCTCCGCTGGCGCCTCCCGAACAGTTTGCGCGTCGAAACGACGAACGCGATCGTGACCGTCACGGCCGCCGCGGGCGCCGCCGCCGGACGAAGGGCCGCGGTTTGCCGGATTCCAAGTATTTCTCGCCGGGACAGCAGCACAGCCCCGCCGCCCCGCCGCCCCCCCCCGCGCCCGAAGAGGCCGAAGAAGCCGAGCCG
>JBEKIM010000282.1:0-9180 GCA_050011755.1 Bryobacteraceae bacterium
CCTGGCCAATTACAAGATGGAGAAAGCCCAGGATGCCGTCAACTACTTCAAGGTCTGCGCGGCCATGAAGAGTCCTTTTCAGGCGCAGGCGAATAAGAATCTGGTCGCCATACGCGCCCAGTATCACGGCGTCAAATGAACCTGCTGGTTCCGAACCTGGGCTCCACATCGCTGAAGTACCAGATTCTGGAAATGCCTTCCGAGCAGGTGCTCGGGCGCGGCCGTTTTGAACGCGTGCGGGATTACGCCGAAGCCATCGGCCAGATCGGCGCCGGCGGCGTTCGCGTGGACGCCGTAGCATTCAAGGCCGTGCATGCCGGCCCCCAATACCGCGGCACGTTTATCATCGCCGAGGGCGTAATGCAGGCTCTCGCCGAATTCCTGCCCGCTGCGCCGGCTCACAATGCCATCTACCTTTCGGCTATCCGCGCCTTCCGCGAAAGCCTTCCCGGAATCCCGCTGGTGGCGGCCTTTGAGACGGAGTTTCACGCCACCATGCCCGATCGCGCGCGACTTTACGGCGTGCCCGGCGCCTGGCGCGCTGAAGGAGTGGTCAAGTACGGTTTCCACGGCGCATCGCACCAATACGTCGCCGAACGCTGCGCCGAACTGCTCGGCCGCCAAACCCGGCTGGTGAGCTGCCACCTGGGCGGCAGTTCGTCGATCTGCGCCATCGAACGCGGCCGGTCCATCGACACCACCATGGGATTTTCGCCGCAATCCGGTCTGGAGAACGCCACCCGGCACGGCGATCTGGACGCCTTCGCCGTGCTTTTCATGATCGAGCGTCACGGCTGGAGTTGCGACGAGGTACGCGCGCAACTTGGGCAGACCGGCGGCCTGGCCGGTCTTTCGGGAATCGCGGGCGGCGATGTGCGCGATCTGGAGCATGCGGCCGCCGCCGGAGATAGCCTGGCTGCCGATGCGCTCCAGGTCTTCGTCTACCAGGTGAAGAAGACCATCGGCGCTTACGCGGCTGCGATGGGCGGTCTCGATGCGCTGGCCTTCACGGGCGGGATTGGCGAGAACTCCGCCAGTCTGCGGGCCGCCTGTTGCCAGGGCCTGGAGTTTCTGGGTATCGCGCTGGACCCCGAATCGAACGTCCGTACCAGCGGCGATCGCGTCGTCTCGAACGGGCCGGTAGACGTCGTCGTTCTGGCTACTAACGAAGAGTTGATCGTGGCTCGCCGCGCCTTTCAATTGCTGGCCCGCGTCTGCGGTACACTCGCATCATGATCGATGCGGCGGTGCTCACCATCAGCGACTCCGTCGGTGCCGGCACGCGCGTAGACGCCTCGGGTCCCGCGGTGAGCCGCAGGCTGGAGCAACTGGGATGGCGCGTCGCCGTAACCGAAGTCATTCCGGACGACGTTGCGCTCATCGAACGGCGGCTGGCGGCCCTGGCGGATAGCCGGCGCGTGGCAGCCATATTCACTACCGGCGGTACGGGCGTGGCCCCGCGCGACGTGACCCCGGAAGCCACACGTGCGGTATTGCACAAGGAGATTCCGGGCTTAGGCGAACTGATGCGCGCCCGGGGAGCCCGTTCCACGCCCATGGCGGCGCTCTCGCGGGCCACGGGCGGGACGCGCGGAAACGTACTGATCGTGAATTTGCCCGGCTCGCCCAAGGGTGCGGTGGAGTCGCTCGATGCTATCGTAGAGTTAGTGCCACATGTGCTCGACCTCCTGGGAGGCCGCACGGAGCATCAGGATGCGCAACGATTTGGTAACGCATAACGTCTGGAATTGCATGACTCTTCGCTATCTGCTCGCGGGCTTGTTCGCCGCCACTTTATTTGCTCAAGGCCAGCAGGATTCCGCCAAACCGGATACGCCCCCCGATACGGCCGGCGACGTCAAATTCACGAGCGGTGTGCAGGTAGTGGTGGCCCCCGTATCGGTTGTGGATCGCAACGGCGACAACGTGGACGGATTACGGCCCGATCAATTCCATCTCTTCGACAACGGCAAAGAGCAGAACATTCAGGTGGATGTGGCGTTTCCGCCCATTTCCCTGGTGATCGCGATCGAGGCGAACGATCGCGTGGAATCCATCCTGCCGCAGATCCGTAAAATCGGCGATATGATCCAGCCGATTGTGATCGGCGACCAGGGAGAGGCGGCCGTGGTGGCCTTCGACTCCCGCATCCGCGTCATGCAGGAATTCACTTCCGACTCCGCAAAGATTACGGAGGCACTGAAGAGGATTCACGCGGGCAGCAGCCAGAACCGTATGATCGACGCGGTGGAAGAAAGCGTGCGCCTGCTGCGTACCCGGCCGAAGAATCGCCGCCGCATCATCCTGCTCGTCAGCGAAACCCGCGACCGATCGAGCGAGGCGCGCTTGAAAGAGACGCTGATCGCTGTGCAAATTAACAACATCGATGTTTATACCGTCGATATTTCCCGCGTGGTGACGAGCCTCATGGCGCCGGCCGATCCTGGATATATCGACAATCGACCGCCCGCCATGACGCCGCTTCCATCGGGAGTCCCCGCCACTCCCAATACGGTGATGCAAGCCACCGGCAGCCTCGGCGGCAGCGCGGAATTCGTGCCATTGATGGTGGAAGTCTTCAAGGACGCCAAGGCTATGTTTAAACAGAACCCGTCGGAGGTGTTCACCAAGGGCACGGGCGGAGAGCAGTTCGGCTTCATGCGTTCACACGGCCTGGAGGAAGCCATCCAGCGGCTGGGCGCGGATCTTCACAGCCAGTACATGATTACGTATAACCCCAACAACAAGCAGGAAGGCGGCTTTCACCAGATCACCGTGGAGATAGCCGGCCGCAGGGACGTCAAGGCGCGCACGCGTCCGGGTTACTATCTGGGCGCTATGTGATCCCTGTCCCGCATCCACTTGAGCGTCAGTTGGATGCCTTCGTCGTAACCGGTCTTGCGTACCGATTCCAGCTTATTGCGTAGTTTCTCGTCGTCCAGCAGTACGGGCGTCTCCTGTAGATAGAGCATCTCGGGCAATTCGCGCATCAGCGGATTGAACCAGCCCAACATGCGCAGCAGGGTGCGGCCGGCGCTGCGGAACTTTGGCTCGCGTCCCGCAGCCTGGTAGATCTTCTGGATGAAAGCCAGCACGGAGATGTCTCCCGGCCCCGCGAAGTTCCAGGCCTCTCCGTAGCACTCGTCGCGCCCGGCCAGTTCCGCAATGACCGGCCCGGCATCCGGCACAAACATGAATTCGTGCAGCGGGCCGACCGGTCCCAACCAGTTGGCGGTCTTGCCGGCCAGCGCCGCGCGGAAGATCGGATTGGCGAGGCTGTTGTCGGCATACGGTCCGTAGAAATCCGGCAGCCGCACCACCATGCTCTTGAATAACCCCCGCTCGCCCGCGGCCATCAGCGTATCTTCCTGCTCCTTGCGCAATTGCCCCTTCACCGAGGCCGGCACGCGCGGATGCGTTTCCGCCACCCTCTTTGTCTGCGGGATCCCGTAGCTATAAACGCCGGTCACCACCAGGAAACGCTGCACTCCGGCGGCCGCCGCCGCGTCCACTGCCACGCGCATCAGCTTTGGATAGAGTTGGAATTCCGTGTACGGCACGCCCAGCGTATAGATGATGGTATCCGCGCCCCGCGCCGCCTGTGCGGCGCCGCCGGCATCCGATAAATCCGCGGCGACCACCTCCGCGTGCGGCAGCTTTCCGAAAACCTCCGCGAGTTTGCCGGCCGTGCGCCCTACGGCGCGAAACGGGATGCCCCGGCGATCGAGATCCATGCCCACATACCGGCCAATCGGGCCGGCTGCCCCGAAAATCGCTACTTTATTCATGATTGCTACAATGGTCTCATAATGCCGGAAAGCCCGAACACGCGCGTGGCAATAGCCCAATGATCCAGACCTTATTCGGCTCCGTCGAACAAGAACCCACCCTGCTCGAGCGCCTGAAGAGCGGGGTCCAAAAGACCCGCGCGGGCCTGGTCACGCGTCTCGAGGACATGCTCCAGGGCGCCAAGGAAATCGATGCCGATTTGCTGGACGAACTGGAATTCACGCTGATCAGTTCCGACATCGGCGTACGCACCACCGAGGAGATTCTGGACCGCATTCGCGAGCGCGTGGATCGCAAGCTCGTGGGCGATGCCGCCGAACTGGAAGGACTCATCCGCGAGCACCTGCTCGAGATTCTGCAGGCTTCCGAGCGTCCCATGCCGCGGGTGGCCGAGCCGCCGGCCGTAATCCTGGTCGTGGGCGTGAACGGCTCCGGCAAAACCACCACCATCGGCAAACTCACGCACCGCTTCCGCAACGAGCAGCGCAGCGTGCTTTTGTGCGCGGCCGACACGTTTCGCGCCGCGGCCATCGAGCAGCTCGAAATCTGGGGCCAGCGCACCGGTACGGACGTGATCCGGCAGCAGCAGGGCTCGGACCCCAGCGCGGTGCTCTTCGATGCCTTACAATCCGCGCGCGCACGCAAGACCGATTACGTGATTGTGGACACTGCCGGACGCCTGCAAACCAAAACCAACCTGATGGCCGAACTGGAGAAAATGCGCCGCACGGCCGCGCGCGTGATTCCGGACGCGCCGCACGAAGTGCTGCTGGTGCTGGATGCCACCACCGGTCAAAACGGCCTGGAGCAGGCGCGCAAGTTCACGGAAACATCCGGCGTGACGGGCATCGTGCTGACGAAGCTGGATGGCACCGCCAAGGGTGGAATTGTGATCGCGATTGCGCGCGAGTTAAACATTCCCATCCGCTATGTGGGCATCGGCGAGAAAGCGGACGACCTGCTGCCGTTCGATCCCGAGAAATTCATCGCCTCCCTATTTGAAAAATGAGCGATCACCAGCAGGAAGCGGATGCCCGGTATCTGCGCGAAGCGCTGGACCTGGCGCGGAAGGGCGACGCCCAGGCCAGCCCCAACCCGCTGGTGGGCGCGGTCCTGGTGCTTGATGGGCAGGTTGTGGGGCGCGGCTTCCACACCTGGGCCGGTGTGAAGCATGCGGAAATCCTGGCGCTGGAGCAAGCCGGCGAGCGGGCCCGCGGCGCTACCTTGTACATCAATCTGGAGCCCTGCTGCCATCAGGGCCGCACGGGACCCTGCACTGCGGCGCTGATTGAGGCGGGCGTGGCGCGCGTGGTGGCGGCCATGGAAGATCCCAATCCGCTGGTGGCGGGCCACGGGATGCGGCAATTGCGCGCGGCGGGAATCCAGGCCGAAATCGCCGCCGGGTTCTCCGCCGAAGCCGGGAAACTGAATGAGGCTTTCGCGCACTTCATGCGCACCCGCCTGCCGCTGGTCACGCTGAAAACCGCGCTCACGCTGGATGGCAAAATCGCCGCGCCCGACGATAACCGCGGCTGGATCACCAGTGAAAGAGCGCGCGCACACGTGCAGCAGCTCCGCCATCGTTCCGACGCCATGCTGACCGGTATCGGCACGGTCCTGGCGGACGATTGCCTGCTCACGGACCGCAGCGGATTGCCGCGCAGCCGGCCGCTTCTCCGCATCGTCCTCGATTCGCGCTTGCGGCTGCCGCTCGATTCGCAGATGATGCGCAGCGCGGCCGGCGATTTGCTGGTGGTGGGAACTTCGGCGGCGCCGGCCGAACGCCGTAAAGCGCTCGAAAGCCGCGGCGCACGCGTGCTGATCCTGGATGGTCGCGACGGCCGCTCCGATATGCGCGCCGCCATCGAAGCCGTGGCGCAACAGCAGTATTTGTCGGTATTGATCGAAGCCGGCGCCAAAGTGAATTGGGCCGCGCTCGAAACGGGCGCCGCCGACAAAGTGTATTTCTACTACGCGCCGAAGATTCTGGGCGGACTCGAATCGTTGTCCATGGCAGGCGGAGTGGGCCGGCGCCGTCGCGCCGACGCCATTCGCATCGATCGCACCGAATTGCACCGCATTTCCCCCGACGAATTCGCGGTCGAAGGCCACATCGTCAAAGAGAGTTGAATGTTTACCGGGATCATCGAAGAACTGGGAGCCGTCGAATCGATCGAGAGCCGGGCCGCCGGCGCGCGTCTTAAGGTCCATTGCCGGAAGGTGCTTGAAGACATGACCGAGGGCGCCAGCATCGCGGTGAATGGGGTGTGCCTGACGGCGGTGGAGTTACGGGCGGAATCGTTCTCGGCCGACCTCGCCCCGGAGACTCTGCGGGCCAGCAACCTGGGCGCGCTACGGACGCTTTCCCGGGTCAACCTCGAACGGCCGCTCTTGCCCGACAGCCGCCTCAGCGGGCACATTGTGCAGGGTCACGTGGATGCGACCGGCGAGTTCTTATCCCTGGAATCCCTGGGTGACGAGAACTGGTGGCTGAAAGTGCGCGTTCCCGCCGAACTCGATCCGTACCTGGTCTACAAAGGCTCCATCGCGATCGATGGCATCAGCTTGACCATTGCGTCACTCGAGGGCGGCGTGCTGGCGGTCACCATCATTCCGCACACTTACCGGAATACCACGCTGGGCACTTACCAGCCCGGTAACCGCGTGAATATCGAGTGCGATATCTTAGCCAAGCACGTCGAGAAGCTGATCCGTAAGCTGGACTTGAAGCCCCGCATCACCGTCGAGCGCCTGCGCGAAGAGGGCTACTGATCCGCGCGCGCCTTAGTGCGGTCCTGCAACGGACCACGGATTTGGCCCGCTGAGAACAGCCGTGCCGGACAACGTGGTGCCTAGCGCCCCGGTGTAGAAAAAGACCTGTGCCCCACCGGTCACCGGGTCTTGAAACACCACGTCCGGATGCCCATCCAGATTGAAGTCTGCGATGGCCGCTACGCGCCATGGATTCGCCGTCAGGTTCACCGCGGTTTGCAACTGGCTGCCTTGCGCGCCGGCCTCGGTGCCGCCCATGTACCAGATCTGTACCGTCCCGCTTTGGGGATCCTGCCACAAGACGTCCGGCACTCCGTCGCCGTTGAAATCCGCGCAGCCCACGATGTTCCACGGGTTGGTCTGGTCCAGATTGGCGGCTCCCAGAATGGTAACGCCCTGCCCTCCACCCATGTACCAGATCTGGGAGAACCCGGACACGGGATCCTGCCACAGAATATCCGGATGGCCATCCCGGTTGAAGTCTGCCACAGACACGACCCGCCATGCGTTGCGATTGGCGATGTCGGCCGAACCGATGAGCACGTTCCCGATGGGTCCGCCCATATACCAGACCTGGACTGCGCCGCTCACCGGATCCTGCCATAGGACATCGGGCGTGCCGTCGCCATTGAAGTCCGCTATCCCCACGATGCGCCACGGATTGCTCTGGGTCAGGTCGGCCGCGCCGGTCGTGGTCACTCCCTGCGGTCCGCCGAGATACCAGATTTGGGCGAATCCCGAGGTGGGATCTTCCCAAACCACGTCCGGCCCCGGGCCGCCGTTGAAATCGTATTGGAGATTAGCCTGGAAACTCGCTATCTGGTCGCTGCCGAGGTTACTAAACGTCAGACCCGGCGGACTGAAGGAGTAACCTTCGAGGATCGGTGTCACCGTGTAGCTACCGCCTTGGGCCAGATTGGTGAACGAATAGTACCCCGAGCTGTCGGTGGTAATCGTGCCTCCGGTGCTGAGCAGTATGTTCACGCCGCCCAGCCCCGTTCCCGCGTGAGTCACCTGTCCTGCGATTGTGTAGGTCGTAAGGGTCCCCGCCGCCTGCGTCACCGTGAAGGTCTGTCCGGCGATCGTCAACGTCGCGGTGCGCGTGGCCGCGGCTGGGTTGGCCGGGAACGAGAACGCCAGGTCGCCGGAACCGAAGCCGAATGCCCCCGCGGTAATGGTCAGCCATGCGGCGCCCGACGACGCGCTCCACACGCAATTCGCGCTGGTCGTAACGGAAACGGAATCGAACCCCAGGCCGGCCGGTTCGTTCGCGGACTTCGATCCGAGCGCAAACGAGCAGCCGCTGCCCGGCGTGGATGGCGAAATCGTATCCACCGCATAGCTCGAAAGAAGCTGGGCTGTGCTGTCGGCCTGCTCCACCACGTACAAGCTGGCGCCCGCGCTGTTCCAGAACACGAACTTCCCGTGTCCGGCATAAGATGTCCCGCCGGCCGTGAATTGGGGCAATGCCAGCGTGCCCGCATAGCCCAGGTAAGCGCCCCCATACACCTGTACTTGCGTGTCGTTTGAAGTCTGATTATTCGCGATTGGAATCGTGGCCAGGGATTGTTGGGCGGACGGTTCCGCGGCCCCTACAACGTAGCCGCTATTGGAAAGCATGCCCTCGTACTGCAGATCGTTTGCCGCGTTCTCGGAGGCCGAGTAAACGATCCCGCATTCGGTGACAATGGAAGAGCCGTCGGCGGCAATCCAGAAGTTGCCGCAGTTATCGGGAGAGTTCTTTGGATTTTCGTTGACGGCCAGACCCGCGGCGATGTCCCATTTGGCGAATCCGTAGCCGCCAGTTTGATAGATGGCTTGGCCGTCGGGGTATAGCCGGGCCGGGCCGGCCGCATTTGAGGAGGCCGCGGTCTGGGTTCCGGTCGCCGTCTGCAGCGAATAGATATTCGCGTCGCTGAACGCCGGAAATACGTACAGGTATCCGTTGCCGGCCGCGACTACGTAGCTGGCAGTGGTATTGACTGTGTATATCTGCTGTACCGTGCCGGTTTCGAGGTTCACATAAGATACCCATCCGGTGTGCCCCACGGCTGCATATGTGCCGGCCGGATCCACTGAAACACTCAAAGGCTGTATCGATAGCGGCACGACCGTGTCGGCCTGTGTGACAGGGTCGTAAACGTGCAGCTCATTCGGGTTTGCCGCGGCAAACACGATTCGGTCGAGCGCGCTGCTGTAAGCGGCGTCCACCACGTTATAGGCGAGCGCTGCAAAAGCCGTCGGAGGCAAAGCGCCGGCTTGTGTAATCGCCACGTGCTGTCCGGCGATGGAGATGTTACCCACTCGTTGGCTCGTGGATGTGTTGGCGCGGGCAATATAAGTTAGCGTCCCGTTGCCGGAGCCGTATCCTCCCGACACGATCTGCAGCCACGAGGAATCGCTGGCTGCCTGGTAGATACATGTGGCGGCCGCCGAGATGCCCACTGTCCCCAAAGAACCCGCAGCGGCGACTGAAGCGGTGGGCGATGCGAATGTCGCGCCGCACGGCGACGGAGGCGCCAGCGAGAATGCCTGAACGGCGAAACCGGCAGCCGTTCCGGAGGATGTTTGTCCCTGCATCAGCACAAACAGGTTGGTGGATGCATTATTGAAGAAAAC
>JBEKIM010000283.1:0-9179 GCA_050011755.1 Bryobacteraceae bacterium
GCGCGGATACGAAGGGCTGGGGCGGTACGGGGAGGCCGAGGCGATTCTCAAGAACGCGCTCGAGGAGGGCAACAGCGCCGGCGCGATGGCGGACTTAGGGCATGTATACGCGGTATCCGGCAAGCGCGACCGCGCGCTCGGGATGATAGACGCGCTTACCCGGATGGCTAAGTCGGAGCACGTCTCGCCCTACCATCTGGCCTTCATCCAGACCGGGCTAGGCAACCGGAGCGAGGCGCTGGCACTGCTCGAAATGAGCTATGAACAGCACGAAGCGCCGCTGGCGTTTCTGCGCGTCGATCCGCGCTGGGACCCTTTGCGGGGGGACGGGCGCTTCCAGCAATTGTTGCGGGAGTTGAGCCTGGATAAATAGGGCTAAGAGCGGGACTCAAAAGTCCCGCCGGCACGCTGAAGCGCGCGCCACGGCGCGGCCTAAGCCAGCTCCGGAGGGTTCGGCTAGGCAACCGGAGCGAGGCGCTCGCACTGCTCGAAATGAGCTATGAACAGCGCGGCCTAAACCGTCTCCGGCGGGGCTGCTCTTACCCGGATCTCGGCGGTCTTCTCTCCCAGGTACGGATGCCGCGCGTGCAGGCGGATGACGCCCGCGGCCTCTTTGCTGCGCACCCATATAGCTCCCACGCCGCCCACCAGCGAAAACGGATTCTCCCCCACGATCTCGCCGGGGCCCTCTATGCGCAGGCTCACCGCGCCGGTCGAGAACGGTCTCGCGCCGTCGTGCTCGTTGGTGACGCGCAGCACGACGCGCGTGGCGTCGATGCCGTCGCCCGCCAGTTCCTCGTCGTCCGGCTCCACGTGCAACTGGCGGTCGTAATCGTTGCCCGGCAGCGTCCTGGAGATGGCTTTCTCGCCATGGATGTAGCCATCGATGCGCAGGTCGCCCCAATCCTCCAGCCGCTCGCCCATCAAGTCGATCACGAAGGGCGGATGCGGCAAGTGCCCATAGCGTTCGCGATCCGGTTCGACCTCTGCCTTCAGATCGCCCTTCACGTAGATCTTCAGGTGATCGCAATTGGACGCGATCACGGCGCGCCGGATGCCGCCGCCTTCGGACTGATCGCCCTGCGACCAGTTAAAGCAAGGCTCCAGCACGATCTCCTCTTTGGGATCGCACTGCGAGCGGTAGAACTGGCCGGCGGGCTTCGAGATGCGGAAGATGTCCGTTACTCCGTGGTAGCAGATTTTATCGCCGGAGCCGAAGTTGGCGTGCGTGTTGTAATCGAACGCGCACCAGCCGATGCCGCCCGCATAGCGGTCGTCGGAAGCCAGTTGGTTGTGTACGCGGGCGTGACGCAGCGCATGCTCCATCACGCGGTCCACGTTGTCGGTGCGCTTGGTGGGGAACATGTGGCCGTTGAACTCGGTGTTCAGATAGAGCGGATGGTTGGGCGGCCGCAGGGGAAAGCCGAAATCGTTCATGGTCATGACGTCCTCGAGCAATTCCGTGTCATAGAGGTAGCGTACGCCGCCGGTCTGGCGGGAGTTATCGAGTTCGTGGGCGGTGGCGTTGGTGCGGGTATAAAAATCGTGGTTGTCCTGCGATTCGTTGATGCGCACACCCCACAGCACGATGGAAGGATGATTCCAGTCGCGGCGGATCATCTGCTCCACGTTGCGCACCGACAGGTCCTGCCAGGCTTTGTCTCCTATATGCTGCCAGCCGGGGATCTCCTCAAAGACCAGCAGGCCGGCTTCGTCGCAGGCGTCCAGGAAGTGCGTCGACTGCGGATAGTGCGAGGTGCGCACGATGTTGCATTTCAGGCCGTGCCTGAGAATGAGCGCATCGCGGCGCTGCACGCGCGCGGGCATCGCGCCGCCCACGTAGGGAAACGTCTGGTGACGGTTCAGCCCACGCAGCTTGATGTGCTTCCCGTTCAGCATGAAACCTTGCGCAGTGAAGCGCGCATCGCGGAAACCGATGCGGGTGGAGTATTCGTCCATCGGCGCGCCGCCGCGATAGAGGCGCGCGGTGACGGTATAAAGCCGCGGGTGGTCGAGGTCCCACAGTTCGACGGCACCGAGGTTCGAAAGAGTCAACGGTTGAGCGGAAGGCCCTTCGGCGGCGGATAGGACGCGCGCGCCATCGCGCAGCTCAACTTTCAAAGTCAGCCCTTCCGCGGGCGCGCCTCCGAGCAGGCACTTCACCTCCACGCGGCGGCCATCGCCCAGAACCTCCGCCGGTTTGGCGAAGACGTTTTCGATGAACACGGGCGGCACGATGCGCAAGGCGACTTCGCGATAAATACCGCCGAAGGTGAGATAGTCGATGTTTTCACCAAACGGCGGGATATCCGGCCGTTCGGTGGAGTCCACTTCGACGGCCAGAACATTGTCCCCATCGGCCTTCAGATGGGGGGTGAGATCGAAAGAAAACGGCGTGTAGCCGCCGCGGTATTCGCCCAGTTTGTGGCCGTTGATGGTCACCGTGGCGGCGGTCATGACGCCGGCGAAATCCACGAAAACACGACGGCCGGGCGGCGGCGCCAGCTTGAAATGGCGCCGGTAAATCGAGACGAACTGGAAATCGGCTTCGTTGAAGCTGTGCCAGGGAAAGATCCGATTGGAGTGCGGGATGGTGACGCGCTGGAATTTGGCGTCGTCAAAATCGGGTGCCGCGCAGCCCGCCACCGCGCGTCCGCCATAAAGCCAGTTGCGGTTGAGCGGTACGATCCGGGGGTGGGAAAGGGGCGCGGCGGAAGCGGCAGCCCCTTGCCAGAGCGCCGCGGCGCCGGTCATACCAGCGGCGCCGGCCTTGAGAAAGCCTCGTCGGTTAAACATATCCATAAATGGGAATAGTAGCGCGCGGCGCGCCTCAGAAAAGATCCATCTGGCGGAGGCGCATGGGCCACAACCGGACGGGCATGGGCGCAACCTCCAGTTCGTCGGTCAGCCAAAGTTGACCGCGCTGGCGGGCGCGCGTGCGGCGGGACATGGCTGTGACGTGGGCGGCGTTACGTTTGGAATGGCATCTGGGGCAAAGGACGGTGAGGCGGGTGCGGTCCGCGGGATCGTTCGAGAGATGCACCACGTTCAGCAGGCGGTGCGGTTGGTGGCAAATCTGGCAGACGTTGCCCGCCGCTTCCAGCATGGTCAGCCGGAACTTGCGCCAGCGGGCGCCATAATACTTGCGGTATTCGGCTCGAATGGGCATTTTTGACCGCTAAGTGTCATTGTCCTAGAACACTCGCGATTGTCAAGCCCACCCGCCCTGGCCTTGTGGCGCGCGCTTTAGCGTGCCGGCGGGACTTTTAAGTCCCGCTGAGCCGCCTGAAAGGCGGCTGCGGGCACGATTGCCCGCCCCACAAGGCGATGATGCCCCACGGGCTACTGAATGACGGCGTCGGTGAAGATCTCTTCGAAGGCCGCGCGCGGATCGCCCAGTTTCTCGAAATGATAGCGGCTCATGCGCATGGCCACGCCGCCCGAGTCGTTGCGGACAAGACGCCCCGAAATACGCAATTCGAGAAATGGGGAATTCCCCAGGACCGCGGGCCAACGGACCGCAAGCTCGACGTGGGGGCCGCTGGGCACGCCTTCGGCGGCATGAAAGAGAACCCCGCCGCTGCTCATATTCCCGGTTCTGCCGGCGCCGGTGGAAACGACTCTGTCTCCATCCATGATTCTGAATTCCAAATCTAATTCGATAGGGTAGCGCCGTTGTAAGCGGCGGTCGCCCCGGATTGTTTCTTTTGCCACCTGGGTCTCCTGGAAAGCCTAATTATCAGGCAGGAATGTACCTTAGACGTAGTCATGCGGGTACTAGGAGGGTACGTAGCGGGTGGCTAGGCCGGCGGCGCCCTTGGTCAGGCGGAGCGCGGCGATCGGGCGCGTGACGCCGTCTTCGCATAGATAGAAGAACCGGTCCACCCAGCGCGGCTGCGCGGCCTCGGGATGGCAGCGCACGATATCTTTCACGGTTTCGAACCAGCGCATCACGAGGGTTTGGCGATACTGGGGCATGAACAAGATGGCGCTGAGCCGTTCGCCGCGGATTTCCGCCACGAATTCCGCAAAGGTGGCGGCATGTGTCAAATTGAGGTTGGCGTTCGGTTCCAGGCCGTGCCGGTCGCCGCCCGAGATGGCCGGAAGGCGCCAGGCGCGCGCCAGTTCCATGGCCTCGGTATTCTCGTCCCAGGAGCGCAAACCGTTCAGCTCGATGGCGTGAATCCACCGTTCATAGCCGGACAATAAGGCGGCCAGCGTCTGCCGATGGCTGGATGCGCCGATGCCGGCCTCATCCCACAAGGGATGGTTCAGCACGACGAGCAGGTCATCGTGCGCGTGCAGCATTTCGAGCAATTCCGGGAGGCGGGCAGGCTCCGGGCGCTCGGTATACGCGCGCAAATCCGCAAAGATGGCACGGGCTTGCGCGGCGGGCAGATTATGGACGCCGAAGTGGAAGAAGGTCCGGCCGAAGGGCACGGTCCATTCAAAGGAGACGGGCGCGGCGGGCGCGACGCAGGTCCGCCGCATGGCCAGGCCACTCTCAATATCGTCATGGTCGGTGAGCGAGACGATGGATTGGAGGCCCAGGCCGGCGATCTGGCGGGCTTCCAGACGGTAGGCCTCCGCGGGGGCCAGCGGCGGAGTCCAGAGCACCCGCGCCAGGTCCATATCCCGGCCGGTGGCGCGGCGGTGGTGCCAGCCCGCCAGGCGCAATACGGCGGGAATCAGGGGAACGGGGAGTCTAAACGAACTGAGGAATCGAAGGTTTTCCCACGAATGGAGCGTGTGCCCGTGCAATGAAACAGCCGTTGGATAACGGCGCGTGGCGCAACTGTCATTCCACAGAAAATGCAGCGACGTTTTCTTCACCATGCCTCCTTGGGCAAATGGAAACATTTCGACGAAGAAATGTTCTATTTAAAGAGTAAGGCGCGGTATGTTGCAGAACGATGAACGGAGGGTGAAATTATGGTAGCGCCTGCCAATTCTTGGAGGGCGGGCAATCTTGCCCGCGGCCGGCTTTCAGCCGGCTACCCTGAGACCCCATTGCCGCTCAATAAGTTAGCGGTTGTTTTTCGGAGCCGCAAAGATGACGAAGACCAAGAGTGGGGCGGCCAATCTTAGCCCGGGGTCCCCGCTGGGGGCGGCTTTCCAGCCGGCTTAGCCGCCTGAAAAGGCGGCTGCGGGCATGATTGCCCGCCCCACGGTGAGTTTTCGACGATGCCCCGCAGGGGGTCCCGCCGCTGTTTCACCCGCATCCGCGGGGGCGCCCGCTGAAGCGTGCGCCACTGGCTGCGGCCAGCAAAATCGAGTTAACGTTCGAAGACTAATCTCCGGCAATTTCGATCCGGTTTAGAGCACCTTAGGTGTACAATTGACTCCACCAACCAGCGAGCCGGATTGCAGAGGAAACGGGAGTATAGATGAAACACCAGCGCCGCCCGGAAATACTCCTCGCTTTCGAAGCTTATAGCGCCATGGGCACGAAGCTCGCAAACGACGACTCGGAAGGAAGACGGGCACATCTATGAAATCCAAATCGATATCGGCTACGAACAAACTGGCTTTCGCGTTGGCGATGGGGCTGGCGGCGAGCGCGATCCCCGCCGCGCAGGCGCAGACTTTTAGCGTGTTTCACAACTTCACGGGCGCGAGCGATGGCGCGAATCCACTGAACGGCTTGATCGGCGACGGCGCCGGGAACCTTTACGGCACAGGGAGTTACGGCGGGGCATCCAGTAACGGAGTGGTCTTCAAGATCAATATGAGTGGAGTGGTGACGGTGCTGCACGATTTCGGCGGCGGCTTGGATGGGGCAAATCCGGAAGGCGCCCTGATCCTCGACAAGGCCGGCAACCTCTACGGCACCACCACGGCCGGAGGCAGTTCAAATGCGGGGACCGTATTCAAGATCTCCGCGGCGGGCCACGAAACCGTGCTGTATAGTTTCACCGGGGCGGCGGACGGAGCGGTTCCCGAAGCGGGCTTAGCCAGGGACGGAGCGGGAAATCTCTACGGCACCACCACCGCCGGAGGAGCCAACGGCAACGGCACGGTCTTCAAGCTGACGGCGCCGGCACAAAAGGGCGAGCGGTGGAGCGAAAGAGTGCTGTATAGCTTTGGCACCGGCACAGACGGAACTACTCCGGTAGCGGGTGTCACTTTCGACTCGGCCGGCGCATTATTGGGAACCGCTTCAGCGGGGGGCGCGTACGGATACGGCACGATTTTCGAGTTGGTTCCGTCGAAATCCGGATGGACCGAGACGATTCTGCATGACTTCCAGAATGAAGACGACGGCGCGGTTCCCTATGGGGGCCTGATCTCCTATAAGGGCAACTTTTATGGCGCGGCTACCGAGGGCGGCACGGCTGGGGGCGGCACGATTTACGAACTGTCGCCTGGAACCGGCGGCTGGACTTACACGGTGATTTACAGCGTACCCGGGTGGGGCATCTCCGGCGAGTTCCGCGACCTGAAGATGGATGCGTCGGGCAATCTTTATGGCACAACCCATTGCGACGGGACATATAGCGCCGGTACGGTTTATGAACTGACACCCGCCGGCGGTTCCTGGACCTACACATCGCTGTACGTCTTCACGGGCGGCGCGGATGGGCTGTATTCGTTCAGTAACCTGGCGATCGACGGGGGCAACATCTACGGTACGACCAATGAAGGCGGCGACAGCGGCCTGGGCGTCGTGTTTAAGATCGTTCCCTAAGTCCCTCTCACTCGGCCGCTCGCCGGCAGGGTGAAACAGCGGCGAGCCCCCCCGCGGGGCACCGTCGAAAACTCACCGTGGGGCGGGCAATCATGCCCGCAGCCGCCTTTTCAGGCGGCTAAGCCGGCTGGAGAGCCGGCTGCGGCCAAGACTGGCCGCCCCACCACTCTTGGTTTTCGTCATCTTTGCGGCTCCGAAAAACAACCGCTAACTTATTGAGCGCCAATGGGGTCTCAGGCGAGCGTGCCGCGGCGGGCATGATTGCCCGCCCTCCACGCACGCGGGCGGCCCAAAATGCATTACAATACGTTCGTGGGCCACTTGCAACTATGTTGCAGACTCTGATCATCACCCTCCGCGAAGGCGTCGAGGCCGCCCTGGTTGTCGCCATCGCCATTGCTTATCTCCGGAAAATAGGCCGCCGGGATCTCTTGCCGGCCGTGCACCGCGCCTTCGGAAGCGCTGTGATTGCTAGCTTTGGCTTCGCCTGGCTGCTGTCGCGCCTGGGCCTCGGCGAGGACGCCTACGAGGGCTGGACCCTGCTGGTCAGCGCCGTCTTCGTGCTCTCCATGGTGCTTTGGATGAACCGCCACGCGCGCGGCATGAAAGGCGAAATTGAAACTCAGTTGCAACAACGAAGCGGCGCCGGGAGCCGCTGGGGTATCTTTCTTTTCGTCTTCCTGATGGTCTTCCGCGAGGGCGTGGAGACCGTGCTGATGCTTTGGGCCGTCAAGTTCGACACCTCGGGAGTCCTGGATATCGCGGGCGTCGCGCTGGGTTTGGGCCTGGCCGTTCTGTTCGGCGTCAGCTTCGTGCGCGGCACCATCCGCATCGATCTGCGCAGTTTCTTCCGCATGACCACCATCATCCTGATGGTCATCGTAGTGCAACTGGCTATCACCGGGCTGCACGAATTATCCGAAAGCCAGGTGTTGCCGAGCAGCCGCGAGGAGATGGCCCTGATCGGTCCCATCGTCAGCAACGAAGTCTTCTTTTTCGTGGCCATTCTGGCCCTGGCCGGCGCCATGCTGCTGATGGAATACCGCAAACGCCGCACGCCGGCGCTCGACGGCCTGCAGGGCGCCGCCTTGCGCAAGGCGCGCTGGACGGTGCAGCGGGAGCGCCTGTGGATGACGGCCTCCTGCCTGGCTACGGGTCTCTTCATCCTCAGCATTACCGCCGAGTTCATCTACGCCAAATCGACCACCGAGCTATCCAGCGCCATGCCGGTTTCGCTGGTGAATGGGGTGGTGCGCATCCCGGTGGCAACGGTGAACGACGGCAATTTGCATCGCTTTGAGATCGACGAAGCCGGCATACACGTGCGCTTCATCGTGATCCGCCGCCCGGACCAGTCCCTGGTGGCAGCCTTCGATGCCTGTGAAATCTGCGGCAACCAGGGCTATTATCAGAAGGGCCCCAACGTGATCTGCAAGAATTGCGCGTCGGCCATCTTCATTCCCAGCATCGGGGTGCATGGCGGATGCAACCCGATTCCGATCGCCTCGCAGGTGGAAGGCGATCAACTGACGATCTCCGGCGACAAGCTGGTTCCCGGCGAAAAACTCTTCCGCAACCCCAGTTAGCCGCATGTTCTTCCGCTTTGTCACCCAATCGATCCGCCGGTCGCCGCGCCGCAAAGCGATGACGGTGGCGGCTGTGGCCATGGGCACGGCGGTAGCCACCGCCATGCTGGGAGTGATGCTGGATATCGGCGACCGTGTGAACCGCGAGTTGCGCAGCCTGGGCGCCAACCTGATGGTCACGCCCAAGGCGCAGTCGCTGCCGGTGGAGATCGGCGGCATCAGCTATCGTCCCGTCTCCAGCCAGAACTTCATTCCCGAAGACCAGGTACAGAAAATCAAGTCTACGTTCTGGCAACTGAATATCACCGGCTTCGCCCCCTCGCTGAAGAGTTCGGCTCTGCTGGACGGACGCAATGTACCGGTGGAAGGCGTGTGGTTCCGGCGCAGGCTTCGCGGCGCGGACGGCTCGCTGCTCGAAGCCGGCGTCCGCACCGTCAACGAAGGTTGGAGAGTGACCGGCCGGTGGATCGACGATGGCAGCCGCAACGACGCGGCGCTGGAAGCCATAGTGGGCGGCGCGGTGGCACGTCGTCTGGGCATAAAACCGGGCGATACGCTGCCACTCTTCGGCCAGCCGTTTACCGTGACGGGCATTTTGTCGACCGGCGGCGACGAAGAGGATCGCGTGTTCGTGCGGCTGGAAGTACTGCAGCGGCTGGTGAACCGTCCGAACCAGGTGGATGCGGTACAGGTGGGCGCGCTGACCAAGCCCGAGGATGAATTCGCGCGCAAAGATCCCACCAAAATGACGCCCAAGGAATACGACCGCTGGTACTGCACCCCCTATATCAGCTCGATCGCGCACCAGATCGAGGAAGTGTTGCCGATGGCGGCCGCGCGGCCCATTTGGCGGGTGGCCGACAACGAAGGCAAGGTACTGGGGAAGATTCGCGGGCTGATGCTGC
>JBEKIM010000284.1:0-14974 GCA_050011755.1 Bryobacteraceae bacterium
AAGCCGTCGGGCACGGGCAAGCCCATCCGGTTGCGGATTTCGCCGAGCACGGCGGCCTTGCTGCCGGCCTCGGCCTCGGATTCGGCGTCGAGTTCGGAAAGCCAGGCGAAGAGCCGGGGTTTGGCGCGTTCCTCCAGGCTTGCCGCGTACCTTTCGATCTCAGCGCGCTGCGCCTCGACGGCCGCGGCCAGGGTACGTTGCGAGATGCCTGTAAGGCGCTCCAGGAATCCGACGACGCCGCGAATCCGATCGAAGATCGCGGCGATGCGGCCGCCCAAAACTTCCGGGCGCGGCGGGATATATTGCAGATCGTCCTGCAAGCCCGCCATCAGTTCCAGCGACTCGTTATTCAGGGCCAGCAGTTCGCGGAAGCTGGTATACTTCGCGCGCACCCTATCCGCGGCCGGGTCGGGTGTTTCGGGTTGGCGGCTGCCGCGCCGGAATGGCCACATAATTTTGGGGGCAGCTAGCCGGCGGACTTGGGCATGGGTGCCGTCACGTTCATCAATCGCAACGCCTGGGCGGGATCCTTATAGTAATAGCGGACCACATCGCCTGCCTGCCAGGTCTTGACCGGCATCGCTAACAATTCGGCGGCGGCGGCGAAGGTGATCAAAGAGTGGTCCTTCGGCGCATAGATCGTGATGGTTTTCCGGGCGCGGTCGACGATGGGGGGGCCGGGGCTCTTGGAAACATTTCCACGCACCTCGATAGGCATGTACGCGATGGTCCGGAATGCCTGCGTGGCGGCATCGTAGACTACGAGGCGCCGGTTCTTGGAATCCAGGCGCAGCAGCCCGCCGGCTTTTGGTACGGGGCCCATTTCGTTCGGATCCTTGGGAGTTGTCACGGTCACGGGCGGCAGCACTCCGGGGCTGGAGCGTTCGGCGCCGGTTGCCTCCCGGATCAGGGTCACCTGCCGCGTTTGTGGGTCGTAAGCCACGACCCGGCCCTGCTCGACCTTGCCCAAAGGCCCGCAGCCGGCCAGGACCAGCCATGCGGCGATGGCGGCCAGGGTACAGGCGATCCTAGGCAACCATCACCGCCTCTCTTTTCATCGCCAGCTCCTCGCGCACACCCATAATAAACTTCATCACGATGAACAGCGAAAGCAGCGTCACCAGGCCGAGCACCAGGACTGTCGCGGCGGGGTCCAGAATGGGGCGCGTGCTGGGGCGCGCGGCCGCCACAATTTTCATGAGTACGGAAATATCGCAGCCGATCACGGCCCAGCCGAAGAAGATGCGGATGCCGTAGCCTTTCACGTATTTGGTGGCTACCGCGCCGATCTGCGCGCCAACGGCGGCTCCAATCAGCATGATGAACGCGGCCCACAATTCCACGCGGCCCTTGTAGCTGTAGGTGGCCGCGCCGTAAAGTCCGGAAACCGCGATCTCGAAGAGGTCGGTGCCCACCGCGACGTGCGTGGGGACGCCGATGAGGTAAATCAGAGAGGGCATGCGGATCAATCCGCCGCCGATACCCAAAACGCCGGCGAGCCAGCCCGTAAAGAAAGCCACGGCCACCGGCAGCCAGACGGAGCAACGGATGCCGGCTTTCGGGAAATTGACCACGGGCGGAATGTTGATCCGCTGGAGCGTCTTGTACCACTCGATGCCCGTCGAGAGCTCATCCACCGGCTGTCCGCTGGCGCGCGCGGCGCGATCTTTGTTCCGCCGCTTGAGCACATCGGTAAACACCAGCCAGGCAATCCCGGTGAGCAGGATCAGGTAACCGCAGCGCACGTAGAAGTCGATCTTCCCGATGCGCTCCAGCCACATGATATTGCGCGCGCCGATCTCCAGCCCACCCACGGTGCCGAATACCATGATGAGCGCCAGTTTGTAATCGACATTGCCGAACTTGGCATGGCGCATGGTGGAGATCAGCGATTTTCCCGCCATGTGGGTGATATCGGTCCCGATCGCAAAGGCCATCGGAAGGCCGAGGATGTTCAGCGCGGGCGTGACCATCCAGGCGCCTCCCATGCCGAAGAAGCCGCCGATAATCCCGACGCCCAGCCCCAGGATCACCAGTCCCGGCCACCAGACGTGCACTCCGGCAATGGGAAGCAGTACATAAAACCAGTTCATGACGTTACCCCGATCACATCCATAAGGCCTTTAGTTCTCCCGTAATGTTCTGGACTTCAAGTCGATTCCGATCTGGCGCATCAGCAGGTCGGCCACGCCGCCCAGGATGGCGCCGCCCAGCGGAATGGTCACGATCGTCAGTAAAGCGAAGTAAAAATGGCTTTCGTTGTATATGTTGACCCACCAGGCGGTGAGGCCGGTGAGATTGCGGCTGTCAGCCACGACGACCAGGTCCCCGGCATTTTCCGCCGCGGACAGGTGCGATGGTAGCAGGAGCAGGCCGAGAGCGATGGCCGTGCGGAAAAAGTCCTTGTTTTTGAAAGATATAAGCATTAGTGGGCCGCTCTTTAGGGCCAGTCATTTCAAAATATTTAAGCCGTTAGCTAATACTAGATAGAATTACTTAACTGAGATGCCCTGTCAAGGCCTGATTTGAGCAAAAAGTAATGTTACGAAAACTGAGCGGGACCGTGGCGCACGCTTCAGCGTGCTGCGGCGGACTTCAGTCCGCCGTAAGCGTGCGCCACGGGCAAGATTAGCGGGACTGGCGCGTAAACAGCTCGAATGGGCCCCAGTAGTACGGCTTCGCAAACGTGCCCGCGTGCAGCGTCTCTAGTTTTGCAGCCCGCAGGGCCGCGGCAGGGTCGACGCCGCGCGCCAGTCCGGCGTATAAGCGGGAGACCAGTTCGGCGGTGGAGCGGTCGCTGACGTCCCACAAACCGGCGATCACGTTCTGCGCGCCGGCTTCCAGGAAGGCCCAGGTCAGCCCGACCAGGCCTTCGCCGGCATAGGTTCTGGCGCCCGCGCTCCGGCAGGCGGAAATGGTCACCAGCGTGGCATTCAGCCGAATACCGAGCACGTCCTTCGCGCTCAGCTTGTATACGTCACCCTGGCGCGAAAGAATCACCGCGGATTCTAGGGGTTCGCTCGCGTTCGAGACCGCATGGGCCACGAAGTGGATGAACTCGAATCCGCCTGGCGCCGAACCGGCGTAGGCATCCCGCGCGGCGCGTTCCCTCTCCAGCACGACCTGGTGAAATGCCGGCAGGCTCTTTTCGACGCCGGCCATCTCCTGCGCCGCGAATTCCAGGTCCGGATACTGCGCCAGGGGGGATTTGGGATTGCCGATTAACAGCAGCGACCCGCGGGTGGGGAGGGGCGGCGCGCGATCGAGCGACAGCAGACCCAGGGAGGGTGTGACCGATAATGTCACGTCCTCGATCCAGTAATGCGGCGTGCCGTCGAAAACCGGGAGCGTCTCGAAATTCAGAGCGTAAAGCGGCCCGTCGGGCGCCAGGATGACTTTGGCGTTCTTCGGCAGGATGGCTTTGGCGGGGGCAATCAGCGTGTCGTAAAGTTGGCGGCCGGCGGGGTTTTCGCTGGTGAGCGGATCGCGCACATTCTGAATGAGGGCATCGTAGGCCTCCACCATGGCGCGGATGCCGGCTTCTCCGGGCAGAGGAAAAACGCGCACGCCGGAACCCGTGACCACCCATAAGTACGAAGCCTGGGGCGCCAGCCAGTAGGACATCAGTACGCTGCCGCGGGATGCGGCCACTTTCTGGAATCCCGCGGCCGTGCCGGGTCCCTTGGGGATGTGCGCCAGGTTCAGCCGGTCGACCAGCGCGCGCGCCCGGCTGGATTCCACGATCTGCAGCGCGTCCGCCGCTCGGCCGCGCGACATCATGTAGCTCACGTAGTCCTGGTAGAACTCGATGAGGCTGGAAAAGTAGCTGAGCTTGTTCCGATCGTCGAGCAGAGTAGAGCGGACATGCTCCAGGGAAGCGTCGGCGGCGCGGTATGCGGCTTCCGCTTCGCGGTTCTTGCCCTCTTGCGCGAACGTGAACGCCAGGCCCGCGTGGGCGTTCAGCAGGGGTACGGGATCGCCGGATGGGTTCCGGATGACGGCGGCGAACAACTCTTTCGCGCGGGCAAAGTCGCGCCGGCCGACGGCGATGTAGCCCGCGTTGTCCATTGAGTGCGCCTCGGAGCCTGGGCCTTTCGGGTCCTTCCAAAGGGCCCAGGCCTGGTTGTTGTATCGTTCGGCGGCGTTCCAATCGCCCTGCTTGAGCGAAACCTTGGCGAGGTTATCGAGCCAATTCGCGCGTTGCAAACGGTTGCCGAGAGCGGTGGCCATCTCGAGCGCCCGCTGGTAGCCGGCCGCAGCGGCGGCATATTCCTGCCGGCTATAGAGCGTGCTGGCGATGCTGCCGATGCACACCTGGCTATCGAAGCGGTTGCCCTCGAGCTCAAATTTCGGTTCGGCATCCCGAAAGAGCTGCTGGGCCTTGTCGACTTCGCCCAAGCGGTAGTAACACCACCCGAGGTTTAGCATGGAGCGCGGCTCGGAATCGGCTGCGCCCAATGCCTGTGCATCCTTCAGAGCCTTTTCGAACCAGGGGATGGCCTCCTCGTAGCGGTATGCGTTCATCCGCAGCATGCCGAGATTGCCTTCGGCTTTGATGGCGAGGTAATGGTCGTTGCGGCTCACGGCTTCATCCATGACCTGGCGCAATCCCAGCTCGGCGCCGGCGAGACTCGCGCGGCGGAATTCGATTTCTCCCAACAGGCCGGGCAATCCAGCCGAGGCCGCCAGCGGCTGAGCTTCGTCGAGCCGGGCCAGAGCTTCAGGCCGCCGCTGCTCCTGATACGCGATGTTGGCCTGGCACAGCCGGTAACGCGCCCACTCCTCGGTCCACCGCGGGCCAGAGGGCAACTGGAATGCGAGCGCTTCGCCGGCGCGTTTCGCTTCCCGCTGCCCGATCAGGATTTCGACCTTCAGCAGGCGCAGCTTCCAATACCACGGCGAAGCCGGCCCGGCCCGGCGGAGGGCGAGTTCCATGCGCGCCCGTGCCGCCGGGTAGTGCTCGCTGCGCATCAACGTGCGGGCATCCAGGTAGAGGGACTCGACGGAGTGCGCCGTCCGGTCTCCGCACCCGGCCAGCGCCAGGAGCAAGACGAGCGCAACCCGCATGGCTACCAACCCGAGCCGTTACCCGAAGCGCCGCCGATCCCTCCGCCGCCGGTGGGCGCGCAGCCCAGATCCACCTGCAACATCATGATGCTGCGTTCGGTGCCGGTGATCTTGAACTCCGCCAGGCGGATGCTTCCGAAGTCCCGCAAACGGATGACGTGGCCCACGGGCGCGAGCTCGGGCGGCAAGCCGCGGATTCCACGCACCAGGGTGCATGCGATCACGCCGTTCGATTCCTCGATGGGGCGGGGCCCTTTCTTCCCGGCATATGGAAAATACTGGCGGAGCAAGTCGGGGATATTGTCGCGCCCGGTCAGCGTCAGCTTGTCGAATTCCTCGCGAAAGCCATCCTGGTTTTCCTTATACGCGGCGCACACTTTGGCGTGCGTGTCGAGCCTGGTGAACGTGCCGGTGGCCAGGTCCAGCTCGAGGGAGTATCCGGCGATGCGCAGGTTTTCGAAATAACAACCGAGCGGCGTGATGGAGTGTCCGCGCTCCGGATCCTGGGGGTGCGACGAAGCGATGCGCGCCACGATCCGGTCCGCCGTCACCATTCCCAGAATATTGAGGCCGGTGACGGTGACGGTGGCCACGGAGTCGAACGACTGGGTCCGGGGCGTGAAACAACCGGCCACCAGGGCCTGAGCCGATTCAAACGACAGAATGCCGCGGAAATCGAAGCGATCCACGCGGACCGTGCCAAATCCTCCGGTTTCCGGCAAGGCCAGGGAGGCCTGCACGGGAATGATCTCGTCGAAGGGATGGGTGATCCGTCCGGAAACACCCGTGGTGAAAGCGTGATACCGAAAGCGCTCGATCATGTGGTCTCCTTATTGTGGTTGTACGAAGGCATCGAATGAATAGTGTGCAATTTCCGGCCCTGCTAAGGAGCCGCGCAGGCCGAAGACTTTCAGGGTGTAGCTTCCCGGCGCCAGGTCTCGCTCAGGAACGAGGATATTCAGCGGGACGCCCGCCCCGGGCGCCGGAGTCTCGACGGAAAAGCGCGCGTTCCCGGAGCTGTCGTAGACGGAGCACCGATAGGCGGGGAACGTGGCGTCCGGCAAGTCCATGCCGATCGCGAAACGACTCGCGCCGGGCTGCAAGGGAATGCGGTTGCCCTCCCCACGGCTGGCGGACTTCAGCGTGTATGCGAGCAGCGCCTGCGGCTGGTTCAGGCGGGCCAACTCGCGCGCCTGGTACGCCACGGTACATGCCAGGGCGATGGTGGCAAAGGCCGGCGCGGCGAATAGCGGCCGTCTCCACCATTGCCCAAATGCGTTCTGGGACTTCACCGGCCTGGCGGCAGCCTGACGACCGGCTTCCGGCGCCGGTGTCGCGCGCAGATTCTCCACCAGCAGCGCTCCGGATGCCAGTTCTTCGGTACACAACGTACACTCGAAAAAATGTTGCTCGAAGGCTTCCGCCTCGGGCTCGGCCATTTCGCCCAGGAGATAACGCTCCACGGCTTGACCGCTTGCCGCCTCGGAATGGTCCATGGTATTCCCCACCTTATAAGTGACGCCACGCCCCCAGACGTTTCACACCGCGCCCTGGGTGCTGGTCCGGCCCTTGGCTTCCCTCTTTTCCAGTTCGGTCCGAAAACGCTGGCGTGCCCTGTATAACAGCACCCGGAGGTAGGCCGGTTTCACGCCGAACCGTCTGCACAGATCCTCCGTATCCATCTCTTCCAGCAGGGCCAGCAGTAGCTCGCGGTCCTTAGCCGGCAGTTCGTCGACAATTTCCCACACCAACTGCTTCCGCTGTTCGGTGACCACTTGCAGTTCCGGATTGGCGCGATGATCCACGAGTTCCCGGGTGTTTTCAGGGGCTTGCCGGTCGCGGCCCTTGGCACGCAAGCGCTCCAGGATCACGTTGTGGCAAACAGATAGAACGAAGGCCGGCAGCCGCTCGGGAAACTCCAGGCTCTTGCCCGAATTGAAGTAGCGCAAGGCCCGCAGCAAGGTTTCCTGCACGGCATCTTCGGCCTCCTCCGGCGTGCGCAACTGTCTTCTGGCTTTGAGCCAGACGGGCGTTTTAAAATAGGCGGCGAAATGGGATTCCACTTCCGGCTCGCGATTGCGAAGGCCCGCGATGTAACGTTCGTCAAATTGAGAGGTTTCCACGTAATCCCGTACGCCGATCTAAACTAGCATACCCTGCCGAAACGAAACGCGCAGCCCAGCCTCGCCGGCGCGCGTAATTGGGACAAATGACTCCGATATGACCACCCTGCAACAGGTGCACGATTTTCTGGACCTCGACCGGTTCGCGGTGGTGGGAGTTTCCCGCCAGCCGCGGACTTCTCCCGGGTTCTCTTCCGCGAACTCGTGGCGCGCGGATATCATGCCGTGCCGGTGAATCCGGACGCCGATGAAATCGAAGGGCAGGCGTGTTTTCATGCGCTGGCCGAGATTCAGCCCCCAGTGGAAGGCGCGCTGTTCATGACCGCGCCGGCAGTGACCGATCGGCTGGTGCGGGACTGCGAAGGCGCCGGCATCAAGCAAGTCTGGATGTTCCGTGGGGTGGGCGCGGGCGCCGCGAGCCCGTCCGCCATCCAGTTTCGCGAGTCGCAGGGGATTCCGGTAATTCGGGGCCAGTGCCCGTTCATGTATCTTCCACTCGGCGCGTGGTACCATCGCTTCCACGGTTTTGTTAAGAGGATCGCGGGATCTTACCCGCGCTGACCCGGGCCGCGCCAATCGCCGGGTGCGGAGAACCCCCGATAAAAAGGGGGCCTGGTCCGTTTTGCGTCAGCTGCTTTGCTCGTGGTAACCACGACTCGCGTAGCCCGGTTGACTTGTTTTTTCCAATGGCATAGGATGAAAGTACGAGTCTCGGTGAAGGCCTGCCCGTTCGGCAGAGATTGGTCTTCCGCAAGGGAGAATAGCCGGGACGCCAAGAGAACCCCGTTTACGGGGTTTTTTCTTTTTTTGGCAATGGATGCAGCGCCCAGATCCGGCGAAGATCCAGGGCGCGGTCGAGGATCTCCTTCTCATCGCCGCCGCCCAAGTTCGCCGCGCGGATGCAGCCCGCCCACATATCGGCCAGTCGGATCAGGGGTTCGCTTTCGTCGCGTCGGCTCTTGACCCTGTCGAGGATCACACCGCGATCGCGCAAGGCGTTCGTTAGCTCGGCCGCCTTTTGGCGGTCCATGCCGTCAACGTATACCCTGGCCGTTTACCGCGCCTCAGCCTTCGCTTTGATCGCGCGTTCGATCACTTCCAGGTATGGGAAAAAGTAGGGCGTGGGCTTTCGGTACGCGCCGAAGAAAACGTCCCCGCGAAGCAGGTTCTTCTCAAGCACCAGTTTCAGATACCGGAGCCTCCGCTTCGGCCGCGACTTGTGCCATTTGCGGTGGCCGGTTCCGGCTTCGCGTTCGATGTCGATGAGCGCCTGGCGAAGTTGCTCCTGCTCGTCGGCGCTCACGACGGCGACGACCGCGAAGAAAGTCGCGGTCGCGTCCTGGCCGGTCTCGTCAACGTAGCAGTAGAGCTTTTGCTTGTGGCGCGGTTCCATTGGAATTGGCGGCGGTTGTCTCAAGGGTAGCAGGCGGAGCCGGTTCGTCAACTAGCCGTGATAACGTCACGGTTTGTGATAGCAAAGCCTCGGCTTGCTGGTGAAGCCGCCACCGCGCCCGAATCGGTAGAATCGAATGGCGGCGCGGTAGTGCTCCTGGGGCGGAAACGATTGGACTTATCTCGTGATGACTGGCCCCGGCCGTGGCGCACGCTGCGGGCAGAATTGCCTGCCCTCCAAAACCAAACCGCACATCACGTATTCGCCCACTTCGGGATTATCGTGACGATCAGCAGGGCCGCGGCAATCAGCGCGCACGCCACCGGGAACCAGTCGCCATAACGGGTGTAGAACGTCCGCTCCTGGATGTAGCTGAAGCCCGTACGCGAAGCGGCCTCCACAAATAGCGGCAATGTTCCGCGCAGACGCCCGGCGGGATCGATGGTGCCGGTGATGCCGTCGTTGGTCGAACGCAGGATCCAGCGCCGGTTTTCGGCTGCGCGCATGCGTACGATTTCCAAATGCTGCAGGCGCGCGGCGCTCTTGCCGAAATAGCCGTCGTTCGAGATGTTGAACAGCACTTCCGCGCCATCCTTCGGCGGTAATCCGCTTGACGAAATCGAAAGGCCACGGAACGAATTCGCCGAATGGCACCAGGTTGACCTTGTCATAGCGGCTGAGTACTTCGCCTTCCGGCGACACCAGGATGGCCGAGTTCAACGGCGCGCCTTGGGGCGTGTGCGCCACTACTCCCAGCAGCAAATCGGTATGGGTCGCGCGCGCCAGGCCAGTCACATAGCCGCGGAAGCGCGCGTCCGCATCGTAATAGAGCGGCGCGGGCACTTCTGGCCAGACCACCAGCGCGGCATGCTCGCTGCCCCCGGTCAGCACGGCGCGCAGGGACAATGCGGCCAGGTTGCGCTGCATGCGGTCCACCGATTCGGGCGTCCATTCCGCGTCTTCAGAGATATTGGGCTGCACCAGGACGGCGGTCTCGCGGCCCCGGCGGGCATCGGGCAGCGCTGGAAGAAAAATGAGGAACGGCAGGGGAAGCAGCCACATGAGGTGCAGGCGCGGACGCCCGAGCACCGCCAGGGCTAGGGCGGTGGCCATCAGCATAAAGACAAACGAAAGCCCGTAGACACTGGTGAAAGGCGCGAGGCGCATGGGCAGTCCCATATCGATGCCTGCGTTGCCCAACGCCATCCAGGCAAAACCGAGGGATCCATGCGTGGCTTCGACAGCCACCCACAACGCGGCCACCGCGGGCATAGCCCACCACCGCCGCATCAGGAGGCCGGCCAGCACGGCGAAGACGCCCATGTGCAGCGCTTTGATCAGGCAGAACAGCAGAAACGCAAGCCATGCCAGCGGTGTATTTAAGCCGCCATAGTTGGCCAGTACGCCCTGAATCCAGTAACAGACGCCGAACCAATAGACGACGCCCGCGATTTCACCGAGGGCAAAGCGGCGCCACAGGCTGGGCTCGCGCGCGATCGCGACCAGCAGCGGAGCCAGGGCCACGGGAGCGAACCAAACGAAGTTGAATCGCGGAAAGGCCAGGATGAGCAGGACCGCGGTGAGCAGCGCGCCGAGGTATTTCAATTTTCCGCCCGCCGCGCTTCCTCGCTCACCCGGTCGGCCATGTAGGAACTACGCACCAGCGGACCGCTGAAGACCATCTGGAAGCCGATGGACAGGCCGTAATCGCGATACGCGTCGAATTGCGCGGGTTCGATGTAGGCCGCCACCGGCAGATTGCGGCGGGTTGGGCGCAAGTATTGGCCGATAGTGGCGACGGCGGTCCCGGCGGCCCGCAGATCGCGCAGCACGGCATGCACTTCCTCCGCGGTTTCGCCTAGGCCCGCCATCAAGCCGGATTTGGTCAGGATATCGGGGCGATAACGGCGCGCGAAGTCGAGCACATCGAGCGACTGTCGATAATCGGCTTGCGGCCGCACCCGGCCGTAGAGCCGCGGCACGGTCTCGATGTTGTGATTGAAAACGTGCGGGCCGGCGTCCAGGACGCGGGCTACCGCCTGCAGGTCGCCGCAAAAATCGGGCGTGAGCACCTCCACGCGCGCTTCGGGCAAAGCTCCGCGCACCTGACGCACGGTTTCCGCGAAGTGCATGGATCCGCCGTCGCGGAGATCGTCGCGATTCACGCTGGTGATCACTACGTAACTGAGACGCATTTCCGCGGCCATGCGGGCGACGTTGGCAGGTTCGTCCGGGTCGAGCCGCATGTCCTGCTTGGCCGGCGAGCCTTTCGGTACGGAACAGAATCCGCAGCCGCGCGTACACAGGTTGCCCAGGATCATGAAGGTGGCCGCGCCGCGCGCGAAACACTCGTGGATGTTCGGGCAGCGCGCGGATTCGCAGACCGTGTGCAGATTGAGACGCCGCAAATCGGCTTTCAGGCGATGCAGCGCTTCGTAATGCGTGGCGCTCTTGCGCGCCCACTCGGGCAAGCGCGGCGCTGCCCCCCGGATCTGCACCAAGGCGTCGCTCACGTTTCTATCTTTTCACAAAGGGTGAGAAGCCCAGGCGTTCGAGCTCCGCTTTGGCTTGCCCTAGCTTGCCCAGATCCGCGTACGGCCCCACCAGGACGCGGGTTTTGCCGGCGGGACCCGGCGAGAGGACGGCGGGGAAGCCCTTGTCCTTCAGCGTCCGCGCGACGGTCTCGGCCACATCCTGCTTCACGGCCGTTACCTGCAGATAAGTCTCGCCGGGAGCCGGCTCGACGGGCGCGGCCACGGCGGGCGCGGATGGGGGAGCGGAAGTCTTGGTTTCGGCTTGGCGGGCCGGCTGCGTGGTGGGCTGCGGCTCGGCCGGCGAATTGGCGCCGGTATCGTCTTTGGGCGTGTCGGCGGCGGCGGACGGAGGATTCACCGGCGCGGGCGCCGACCCCGAAGCCGGCTGCGGGCGATCGGTTGCCGGCACGCTGGCCGGCTCGCGATTCGCGGCGAGTTGCGAAGAGGGCGTAGAGTTTCGCCCCACGATGTAACCCATCACGAAAAATACCGCGAACAGGATCACTACGATGAAAAACCCGCTGAGCAACTGCCGGTTGCCCAGCACCAGTTCAAATTCGCCAGTTTCGTTGTTCTTCATGGATTAGCCGGTTTGGATGGGTCGCCCAGCTTGTTCAGGGCGCGTTCCAAAGATGACAGTATATCGAGCGGCAGGGGGAAAACGATGGTGGTATTTTTTTCGGTGCCGATTTCGACCAGCGTCTGCAGATAGCGCAACTGGATCGCGACGGGCTGTTCCTGGATCACCTTGGCCGCCATGGCGAGCTTCTCCGAAGCGCTGTACTCGCCTTCGGCGTGAATGATCTTGGCGCGCCGTTCGCGTTCGGCTTCGGCCTGGCGGCCGATGGCCCGGATCATCTGGTCGGGCAAATCCACCTGCTTCACTTCGACCATGGTCACTTTCACGCCCCAGGCAGACGTGTGCTGGTCCAGAATGGATTGCAGGCGCACGTTGAGTTTGTCGCGCTGGCTGAGCAGTTCGTCCAATTCCACTTCGCCCAGCACGCTGCGCAGCGTGGTTTGCGCCAGTTGGGACGTCGCATAGAGGAAATTGGATACTTCCACGACGGCCAGGCGCGGTTCGAGCACCCGGAAGTAGACCACCGCGTTCACCTTCACGGTGACGTTGTCGCGCGTGATCACGTCCTGCGCCGGAACTTCGAGCGTATCCACCCGCAGCGAAACGCGCACGATGCGGTCGATGGGGGCGAATACCAGAATGACGCCGGGCCCTTTGGGCTCCGCCAACAGGCGGCCCAGCCGGAAGATGACGCCGCGCTCGTACTCGCGCAGGATCTTGATGGAAGAAATCAGGTACAGCACCACGATGATAATGACGATCGTAGTGAAGCTGGTGAAGTCGATCATGTCGAAGCTCCGTTCCGCGGCGGAATCGGTTCCACCGTGAGGTTGAGTTGATCAATGGCGGTGACCCGCACGCGCGCGCCCGCCGGTATGCCGGACGCCGCGGCCGGCGCCGTGGCATTCCAGTATTCGCCGCGCACGAAAATCTTGCCTTCCGGCGCCAGCGGCGTAACGGCCGTTCCGATCTCCCCGATCATTCCCTGGCTGCCCGTGACCACCTTGTTGCGGCGCGCCCGCACGACCAACGTGAGCAATCCCATGGTGATGAGCGAGAAAGGCAGCGCTAAGGCAATCGCGGTGGAAAGATGAATGCGCATTTCCGGGACGGGGCTGTCGATCAGCATGACCGCGCCCAGCACCATCGATAAGGCGCCGCCCGCGCCGAGAACGCCGTGCGTAGCGAATTTCGCTTCCAGTACGAACAGCGTGAAAGCCAGCAGCAGCAGCGCCGCGCCCAGCCAGTTGATGGGCAAAACCGATAGCGCGGACAAACCCAGCAGCGCCATGATCGCTCCCAGGATACCGGGCACAATCAGGCCCGGCGAGGTGAATTCCACGTAGATGCCGAGCGCGCCCAGCACCAGCAGAACCAGCGCCATATTGGGATCGGCGACGGCGGAGATGATCTTCTCGCGCAGATTTTTTTCGTAGACTTCGATGGCGGCGCCGCGCGTGTGCAGCACCACGTGCGTGCCATCCAGGCGGGTCACTTCACGGCCGTCGAGTTTATCCATCAGGTCCCGGTCGTCGTTCGCGAGTAACTCGATCAGATGATTGTCGAGGGCTTCCTTGCCGGTGAACGACTGGCTCTCGCGGATGGCTTTCTCGGCCAGTGCGCTGTTGCGCCCTCGCTGGGACACGATGCTGCGCAGGGATGCCGCCGCATCGTTCTCGACCTTCTGCTTCATGACGGCGTCCATCTCACCGCCCATCATCACGGGATGCGCCGCGCCCGTATTGGTGCCGGGCGACATGGCGGCTACGTCTCCGGCTTCGAGGATGAAGAAGCCGGCCGAGGCCGCGCGCGCGCCGCTGGGCGTCACGAAAGTGACTACCGGCATAGGCGCGGCTACCATCTCTTCGATCGACTCGCGCATGGCATCCATCAAGCCGCCCGGCGTATTCAGCCGCACCAGCAGCAATGCGGCGTTTTCCTGTTTGGCTTGTTGGATGGCGCGCGCGAGGATTTCCGCGGTCACCGGATGGATCATGCCGGTGACGTCGACTGCCAGCACCCGCGGCGGCGCGCCGTGCGAGCTGGCGGCCATGAGTCCCAGCAGCAGCGCATTTATCAATCGTGATCGCACGCTAACATTAATATACCTCGTTCGGACGTGAATGCCCGAAACGTCGCGATTGTCTGAAACCTCACGGTAAATGCTGATGGAATTGATAAAAACTTTTTGCGGCACGCGGCGTGAAGTTTGCTAAAATTGAGTGATCAAGTTGAAGTTAAGGGAGAGAAATACCTTGTATGGCAACTAAGAGAAAGTCCAGTTCCGAGCCTGTAGTGTCTTCCGGCGCCGCTCCCGCGCGCGCCAAGGTTGCGTCCACACGTAAACACAGGAATTCCGCCGCGACAGAGAAGCCCGAGAATGTTTTAGCACCAGCCGCCGCGGCATCCCCAGCCCCCACTCCAACGTTCGATGAAATCGCTCAACTCGCATACTCCTACTGGGAAGCGCGCGGCTATCAAGGCGGTTCTTCCGAAGAAGACTGGCTGCGCGCCGAACAAGAGTTGTGCGGCGCCACGACTATGTCAGTCGCAAACTGAAGCAGGAACCAGAAGTACTTTCGCGATAAGTCAAGTTACTTATATTTGCGCAGGACGGCTAAGAGGCGCCCTTGTATCTGCACGTCCGCGGCCGGCACAACGATCGGCTGCAGGGCGGGGTTAGCGGGCTGTAGCCGTACCTTGCCTCCCGGCTCGCGGTAAAAGCGCTTGAGGGTGGTCTCGGAGCCCTCAACCAGCGCCACAACGATATCGCCATCGTGCACTTCGGCCGCCTGTTCCAGCAGAACCATATCTCCGTCGCAGATGTGGTCGCCGATCATCGATTCGCCGCGTACTTCGAGCGCGAAGGTGCCCGCGTGTCCCACGAAATCGGCAAAGCTCAAGGTGGCGCGCTGTTCGACGGACTCCGCAGGCAATCCGGCGGCGATGCGCCCCAACAGCGGGATCTCCAGCGCGGCGGTCTCGCGATGGCGGCGGTTCTCCTGCACGTACTTGGGACCCATCTCCAGCGAGCGGCTCTGGTTGAATCCGCGCTTCAGATAATTCTTGGTCGTCAGCGCGGCGATGTGTTTGTGTACGGTGGCGAGCGAGGTCAGGTTCAAGCCTCGCGCGAGTTCTTCGTAACTCGGGCTGTAGCCGTTTTCATCCACGAATTTCGCGATCAGATCCAGCACTTGCTTTTGGCGGCGGGTTAAAGCCATCGGAGCATTCCTCTCTTCTGTATATTGTGGGCGAAGAAAAAGAGAAATGCAAGGGG
>JBEKIM010000285.1:0-9128 GCA_050011755.1 Bryobacteraceae bacterium
CAGCACTTTTGCGCTCCTGGCCATAGGTTGCCTGGCTCTCTCGCTGGGGTTGGTAAAATCTAGACACTGATTACGCGATCACTAACTTACCCACCCCATCCGCCCGCCGCTCCACCTGCGCAAACGCCTCCCCAATGCGCTCCAGCGGCAGGGTATGCGTGATCATCGCCGTAAATCGCGCCACATTGCCAACCAGTAAATCGCGCGCCGCCTCGGTTTCGTGATTCGACCGCCGCACGGTGTAAATCGCCAATTCCTTGCGCCGCATCGGCGAGAATTCCAGCGGCACTTCCCTCTCCACCGGAATGCCCGTCACCACCACTCGCCCGGCATTGCGCGCCGCGCGCAGGCAGTGGTTCGTCGATCCGCCAGTCGCAGCGCAGTCGATCGCTACATCCACGCCGCGCCCGCCCGTGTCCCGCGAAATCTCGCGCGACGGGTCGATCGCGGAAGGGTCCAGCACCGCATCCGCGCCCGCCTGCCGCGCCAGTTCGCGCCGCGCCGCCACCGGCTCAATCGCCCAGACCCGCCCCGCGCCCGCCAGCTTCAGGCAGATCACCGTCATCAGCCCGATCGGTCCCGCGCCGAACACCGCCGCCGTCTCCGTGTGCCGCAGTGCCGCGAATTGCATGGAATGCAACACCACCGCCAGCGGCTCGATCATGGTGGCGTCCCGCAGGCTCAAGCCCGGCGGGATCCCGATCAAATTGTGCGCCGGAATATTCGCGTAGTCGCGAAAGAATCCGGGATCGCCCGGCATGCTCATGAAACGCAGATTGGCGCACACATTGTGGTGGCCGGTGCCGCAGAATTCGCAGTGGTAACAGTAGATTGCCGGCTCGAACGCCGCGCGGTCCCCGGCGGTCCAGCCGGTGACGCCTGCGCCCACCCTCGCCACCGTGCCGGCCGGCTCGTGCCCCAACACCATCGGATATTGACACGGCGTATCGCCCACGGCCCCCTCGGCGTAAGAGTGCAGATCCGAGCCGCAAATTCCCACCGCGTCGATGCGCACCTGCACTTCCCCGGGACCAGGATCGCCCAGCGTAGCTTCCTTAAAGCGGAACTCCCGCAATCCGCTAAGCTCCGCCACACGCACGTTCACGGACCCACCTCCGTTGGCGGACGGCGCAGGGTCAGCGACGCGATGTGGTCCAGCACCGCGTGGAAATAGGCCATGTCGCGCTCTTTCTCCGGCATATCGTCGCGCACTTCCGCGGCCGCGCCAGGCAAATACCGGAATGGAAACCGCTGGGCCTGAATCCATGGCGCGTATCCCCAGCCTTCGGCGCGGTGGAAGAAGATGTCGCAGCTTGCCAGCTCGCTCGCCAGGTGCTCCAGCGTGGTGGCCTTCCCGTTGTCGTCCTCGGTCATCAGCACCGGACGGTCGGCGTCCTTTAGCTCGGCCACCCGGCGGGCCTTCTCTTGCGGCTCGCGGCCGTTGCCGTGGATCAGCAACACATCCACCTGGCCCTGCAGCGACTGCGGATACCGCATGCGCCCATCGCTCGAAGTGCCGATGGGCAGCACGTAGCCGGCATGTTTGAAACGCTCCCGCACGTCGTCGATCAGCGGAATAATGTTTTGCGGAATATAGCCCTTGAAGTCCCACTGCGGGCCCGGCAGATCGTATTCGTTGGCTACATCCACGATCACGTTGCGGAAATCGTGCGCGATCAGCCAGTCGGTGATGTTCACGGCGGCCGCGTGAATCGCGTCTGTGGACCGGAACTGCTCGTCCTGCCCATGATAGAAATACATCAGGTTCACAAACATGCCGCGCTGGTCCGCGGCCCGCAGCAGGCGCTCCAGACGTGCCAGCCAATCGCGCTTCAGCGAACCGTCCGGCTGGAACGCGCTGACATAAGCGCCCCTGCCGGGACCCAGCCGATAGGCGTTCTCCCGATCGATGCCGTTGACTGCCTTGTCGTATCCGGCGTGCGCGCCCTGCAGGCTGACATTGATCATCAGCACGCCGTGACTCTTGTAGAAATCCAAAGCCTGGATCACGGCGTCTGTATTGAATTCGGGGTCGAACGGCCGCTCGTGCATCCACTCGTCGAGAAACAGCGCATTCGCCAGCCGGATGTTCATCAGCTTGCCTTGCGCCTCGTGCTTATAAGCGGGGTTGCTGTAAGTCTTCTGCCAGTTGTCGCTGGTGCCACTGCGGACGTAGAAGGCCCGCTGATCGTAATGCTTGCCCAGCATGGCTCCTGTCGTGATCTCACCGGCGCACAGGGCCGACGCAAGCAAAGGAACGAGGAGGAGCCGATTCACGACGACATTATCTCATTCGGCGGGTCCGCTCCGCACACTTGTACGGCGGGAGCCTACGCCTGCGGCGGGCCTCCAGACGCGCTCTGCCGCCCCATCCCGCGCTCATAAGCCCAATCCTCCAGCCGCAAATACCCCCGTATCGCGTGCGCCGCGGCGCTGCGCAACGGCTCCGGCGGCCACGGGATCACGCGCCGGTTCACGAACGGACAGGCCGTGTTCTCAGTCTTCCGCTCCAGCAGCAAATCCGTCAGCGTGATCGCGTTCTGATGTGTGGTCGAAACGCCGTGTCCCATGCAGCCCAGGCTGTATACCGCCCGCGGGTCGCCCAGGTAGCCCAGCGCCGGCGTAAGATCCAGCGTCACCGAAAACGGGCCGCCCCAGCGATGCGTAATCTTCACATCCTTCAGGGCGGGGAAGAGCAGCCGCGTATGTTCCTCCAAATGCCGCCAGGCCGGTTCGCTCGAATCCGCATCCATGTTTCCGCCGGAGCTGAGTCCCACCGGCCCGCCGCCCATCGCCAGCCGGTTGTCCGGCGTAATGCGGTAATAGTGGATCAGGTTGCGCGCATCCTCCACGCCGTTACGCTCCTGCCACCGGATCTGGGCGAAGTGCCGGTCGCTGAGGGGCTCCGTGGCAATCATATAAGTCCAGGCAGGCGCCTGTTTGCTTCTTAATTCCGGAATCAGGTGTGAGTAGGCGTTGGTGGCCAGCACCATTTTCTCAGCAGTCAGCGTACCGCCGGGCGTCCGTAGACTGAACTTAGTGCCACGCCGGATTTCCACCACGGGCGTGTGTTCGTAGACTTGCGCCCCCCGCGCGACAGCCAGCCGCTTCTCCTCGCGCACCAGTTTGGCCGGATTGATCAGCCCCAGCCGCGGTTCCCACCAGGCGCCCAGGTACAGCTCCGAATCGACTTTGGCGCGCGCCGCATCCCGATCCAGCCACTCGATGCCCTCTATGCCTAACTGGTGCGCCAGGTCGATGTCGTGCCGGATGCGCTTCACGTAACCCGGCGTGGTCGCCATGCGCAGAAACCCCGGACGGATGTAATCGCATTGCAACAGGTTGTCTCGGATCAGCGATTCGAGCCCATCCACGGCCCGTTCCATATACGCGTGCGCATCGCGCACAAAGGTCTTGCCCTTCAGCATCGCGGTCGGCCCGATGCCTAGCCCCACTACCGTCATGGAGAACGAGCCGTTCCGCCCGCTCGCGCCATAGCCTACGGTTTCGTGCTCCAGCACGGCCACGCGCAGGGATGGCTGTTCTTTCAGCAACGTATGCGCGGTGGCGATGCCGGTGAAGCCGCCACCCACGATGGCCACATCCACCGTGGCGTCACCTGCGAGCGGTTCACTGGGTTCATAGGGACCGTATTCCGCCAGCCAAAGGGACAGGGGCGATCGCGGAAAAGAAGTAGTCATGGCGTGCTCCGTAATATAGGAGGATTCGCGCCGCGGCGCAACCGCCATTCTCCGGGGATGCGCTAACATGACACCAACGGCCTTCAATGGCAGAAAAGCCACTTCCCCCGCGGGATATTGTGCGCCCCCGCCCGATCGATTTGCCGCCGGACGCGCCACCGCTTCCGGGCAAATCGAACCCCGCGCCAGGCATCCGCGACCTGGTTCTGGGTATCAAGAAACAACTGCAGCAATTCCCGCCCTCTTGTCCGTCGGTGGTTGTGGGATGCTCCAACGTCCCGGTTACGGTCGCGATTCAGGAGGCGCCCCAGATCGCCATAGCCCTTCCGCCGCCCGGTAACGGCATTCTCCAGGTGCACGCGATCAATATCTCGCCGCCCGACGGAGGGCTCTTAACCTGGCGTATCCTCAACCCCCAGGGCGTCGTCGCCATTGCGGGTCCTATTCATGCGGCCACCCTGACGCTGACGGCTCTCCAGGCCGGTAGCGAGCAATTGCTGGTCTCGTACGTCTATCAGGGCCAGACCGCCCTGGCCGGCGCCAGGGTCCGCGTGGTGCAGGTGCAAATCGTGCAGGTGCCGCCCATCGGAGTGGTTTGCCATACGGCGCCCGCTCTTCCCAATCTGCTCCCACTTACCGCCAATGGCGTGCCGGCCAATGGCGTCTATCAGTGGCAGATTCAGAACAATGCCATCGTGGATTTTCCTGGCGGCCTGAATCCCGGCGACCAGGCCCAGATCAACGTGCAGACCGTGGCCTCCGGCGTCACCCAGGTGGATGTGCAATACACATTGCTGAACGTCGGCGTCACTGCCACCGTTCCCGTGACCGTAGTCCAGGTCACCATCGTGGAAGCTCCCGACACCGCCGTCGCCATGCACGCTGTGGGCGCCGTCGCCAACTCCGCGACGCTCAACGCGCAGGGCACCCCAGGAGGCGGAACTTACGCCTGGGTAGTGGCCAACACCGGCGTAGCCAGCTTCGCGGGCGGTCTGGCCAATGCCGGGAATCTTGCCACAGTGAACGCTCTGACGGTGGCCGCCGGGACCACCTTAGTTACCGTCAGCTATACGGCTGCCGGAGTGACCGCGACCGCCACGGTAAACGTCCACGTAGTCAGCGTCGCCATCCAGGAGGCGCCGGACTACGAAGTGGTCTGCCATGCGGCCGGCGCGCCGGCCAACACTTTTCAGTTGAACGCCAATCCGGTGCCCCAAGTGGTGGGTGCCGGTACCCTGGCTTGGGCCATCCAGAACGCCGGCGTCGAAGTCGACTTCCCAGCCACGGGAAATCCGGGCAACGTTACTCCTGTCACTCTCGATACCGTGGCCGCCGGAACCACCAACGTGACGGTGTCTTACACCTTGTTTAACCGCGTCGTCCAGGCTACTGTGCGCGTCCGGGTGATCTCCGTGCAGATTCAGCCCGCGCCCGAGGTCCTGATGGCTTTACCCGGCGCCGGAATTGCGGCTGCCACACAGGCCCTCCTAGCCGTCGGCACGCCTGGCGGTGCAGGTACATTCGCCTGGCAACTCCTGGCGCACGGCGGCGCGGCAGCCCTCACCGTGCAGTTTCAGGGTGGCGCGAACCCCGGCAACAATGCCAACGCCACGCTCGAAACCATCGGCGCGCCCGGCGGAACCACGGATGTCGAAGTAACTTACACGGTGGGCATAGCTGTAGCGCGCGCGCAGATAGAATGCCACATCGTCGCCGTGACCATTACGCAAGCCGCCGCGGCCCCTCCCAATCCGCAGTTATTGAAGCAATATGCCGGCGTACCCGCGTGGGGTGTGGCCGCGGCTGGGCCCGCGGTCACCGCGCTGAACGCCGTTGGCGTTCCGGCAGCCTGCACCCACGGCAATGCCGGAGTCTACGCCTGGCAGGCGATCAATCCTCTGAACGCCCGCTTTCCAGGCGGCGTGCTCCCCGGCAACAATGCCAACACGCAGGCGGAAGCCGTGGCCACCAGCCCTGCCATAGTAGGACCCGTCGTGGCTCAATTTCAAGTGACTTATACCCTGCATGGCACGCCGGTTGTTGCCACTGTGGATGTCGACTGTGTGCCCAATTGTTCCCAGGTCTCGTGGCTGCCGGCTGTAAATCCGCCCGTGGCCGCGGCCGCCGCCATCGGGCCGCAGGCACAGGTGGCCTGTGCGCACGAGGCCGCCAACCAGCAGCCTGGCGCGCCCGGGGCCGGGTGGCTGGCAGGCCCCGGCGCAAACTGGCCGGTCGCGGGACATGCTGGAACCCTGTTGTTGGCTGGAACCGGTCAGGCGTTGGCCACCGCCGCACCCAACGATCCGCACCACCACGGCGGCGCTTGCCCGCTGTGCTCCGCGGCGCAACTGGGCATCGTATACCACTCCATCGATCCCAATATCGCCGCGAATCAAGCCGTGGGCGATATGTTGGCGCTCAGAAACCAGATTCGCAGTTGCGTCCAGGTTTGGACCCAGCGCTACAATGCCTTTGTCGGCACCGCAAACGCCAAGAGGAACGCCGCGAATCTGGCAGTCAACGCCTGGGCCAACGCGCGAAACTGGGCCTGGCTGCGCTCGTTCGGCGGGTCTCGAATCAATTTTTCGGTGCTGGCCCTCGTTGGCGGCGCCGCTCGCGGAAGAATGTTCGGCGTGCTGCGAGGCGTGGATTCAGCCGGTAACCCGGTGCGGTTGCGGGCTATCTCCGGAGTCTTTACCCTGTTAGGCGCCAACTCCGCGCGTCCCAATACCTATTGGTCGCCCGGCTTGAACCCGACCAACACCATTCACAGCGCCACACGCGGATCCCGCGTTTATCCTGTTGCGCCTGCCCTCAATCCGGTTGGGGGCACATTTGGGAGTTGCGCCGCTTCCAAGCTCCTGACGCATGCCTTACATCTGGGCTTGAGTGTCAGTTCGATGGCTGAAATGTGGGTCGGCGCGCCTCAGGGCGTACGCACCGATGGGCAGTTGCAGGCCTCCTGCAATAATTGCCGCCGGTACCTTGGCGAGATGTTATGCGAAGCCGGAGGCGCGGCCCGTTCCGATGCCTACCCGGCCGGCGGCCTTCCGGACCCCAACGGAATGCCGCCCAATTTCGGTTTTTAATGGATCAAGGAGAGCCAGTTATGGCGGATGCCAACGACACCACTATCGATCGCGCAATCGAGTATATCCGCACCTTGCAGCCCGCCGTGCTGGACGCAATTCGTCCCTGCACGGAGGCCGGGCTAACGGATCTGGAAACCTTGGCCAGAACCCGTTTCAGCGGCATTCATCGCGCCTTTCTGCGCCGCTTCGGAAACGGCGTGGGCGGCCTGGACTTCGGTCCGGTCGATCCCACGGCGCCGGCCCTGCGGGAGATCTTCGAGGCCACCACCGGCTCGCTTCCTCCCGGGTATGAGCTGTTCGCCGTTTCCCGCGAGGATCCCTACCTGGATGTCTTCCTCGTCGGGCAGGAGCCGGACGAACTCCAAATCGGAACCAGCTACTCCGTCTTTGGCGGAGATTTCGGCGACCTCGACGTCGCGGGCCTGACCGTCGTGAGCGGCTCTCTCACCGAGTTGCTCTGCTATATGCCCTACGTCAACACCCGCTACGAGCCGAAGCCCATGAAGTTTATGCTCTCGAACCGGCAGCCGGTGGCAGGCGCCATGCGGAAGTTCAATCAGGTCGTCGAGGACAACGGCATGCAGTTGATCTGGTTCTCCAGCGCCATGACTCGCATCGTCGAATTCGGCGAGACCGTCCTGCTGGCCAAACAAACGGTGGGCGCGCCGCTGGCAGTCAGCGTGGCCTCTTCGAGTAAGACCGAGTTCGCCGCGGTGCACTGGTGGCTGACGCGGGATGTGGGGCTGGAAGCCGGAGTCTGACGTGCTGACGATTCGCGCCGAACAGTTCAGCGTATTGGAGGATGCCTGCCGCGAGCAGTTCCATCGGCGCATGATGGCCGCCATCCTCCAGTTGCTGCCGGATCTGCCGGAACGCGCACCGGGGCAGTTGCTGTATGCCTTCGTGGAGCGCGCCGCCAAACAGGCCCGCACCTACGGCTTCGAGACCGAACGGGACATCTATACCTATGTCAGTCTCACGGCAATTTTCGGCGAAGGCAGTCTGGAGCTTCAGCCGCGGGCCCGGGCCGTGCTATTGGGCGCCGGGAAAGCAGACGAGCTTCTGGACGCCGTCGAGACCCTATCCACCTGATCCATGGGGCGCGTGGCGCACGCTTCAGCGTGCCGGCGGGACTTTTAAGTCCCGCTCGCAGGGGTACCCTCGTCGCTCCGGTTCCTAAACTCAGAGGTCCATCTTGCGCAGCAACGTCCGGCTATCCTCCGGCGTTTTCTCGTAACCCTCCATGGCTTCGATCAGGCTCTGCTTGTCCTTGTCGATGCGTGCCAGGCACTTCTCAAGGTAGTGAAGATTCTTCCTGTCCTGCGTCATCAGCTCGGGGGAGTATCCTCTCATAATTGTAGGAAGGTAGATCAACTTAGTGAATTCCGCCCGGCCCGCCAGGTATATTCCGGAAAAATTGACCGACGTTGTCACTGAAGTCGAGGTTCCCAAGCCCACCGTCACGGACCCACCCACTGTGATTACCGTAGGTCCGAAGATATTGGCGCTAAGAGAAGCCTCGAAGGTCGCTCCTACTCCGAAAGTAATGCCGGCGGACGCATCCACCCGGTACAGGTCGTCGCCGTCGTATTGGAAGGCGCAGCTCCCATGCACCGAAGCTTCGAAGCCCGCGAACGCGCCCGCGCTGATCGAAGCATTGAGTCCTTCGCGAGCCTTTGCGCTCAGCACCGCCGAAAACGAGCCCTTGGCCCCGGCGAACAGCTTGCAGCCGCCCTGCAGGTTCAGCCCGTAGTCCCCCTTTTTCCAGGTGCAGTCGCCCTCCACTTTCAGATGGGCTCCGATGGCGATGGCGGCTTGTATCTCGGTGCTGAAACCAAGGTGTTCCATCTTGGCCTGCGCCGATCCCTTCCCCCAAATCCCCGCTTTGAACTCCTCCTCATCGAGCCTCCCTGCGATCTCGCCCCACCTGTCGCTGCTCGCCTCGAAGGTGACGCCCGCGCTCTGCTTAAAGCCGATGATCCCGTCAAATTCGGCGCTGACTTCTTTGGCTGACTTGGAAGTCTTCCCCGTAAGCTGCGCTACCCGCCGCGCCTCGGATTCGGTCTTGAACCCCCTGGGATCGCAAAGTCTGGGGTCAAACTCCGCCACCAGGGTTTGCATGCGCAGGAAGAAGTCCGGCCCTTCCTGGTATTTCTGCTTCTCCTTCCAGATCTCGAGCTTGGCGATCGTTGCATCGGCCGAGGCCACCTTGTCCTCCGCCTTCTCCAGCCACTCCGACGACGAGATCTGCGGTTCGTCTTCGAGCGACTTCAGAGTGCGGTTGGCCTCCTGCTCCGGGAACGGCGTCTTGAACGCCTGGAGGTACGCAATCCTC
>JBEKIM010000286.1:0-8977 GCA_050011755.1 Bryobacteraceae bacterium
CGGAACGGACGGCATACGGGGCGTGGCGGGGGAGTATCCACTGGATGCGGCCACGGTGCACGCGTTCGGGATGGCGCTGGGCAGCGATCTGCGGCGGGCCTCCCAGGATGCCGCGGTGCTGATCGGCATGGACACGCGCGAATCCGGACCGTGGATCGCCGCGCAGGTGGCGGCGGGACTGGCGCAGCAGGGGGTGGGCGCGGTTTCGGCCGGGGTGATCACCACGCCGGGCGTGGCCTATCTTACGCGCTCCGATTCGTTCACCGCCGGGGTGATGATCTCGGCCTCGCACAATCCTTATCGCGATAACGGCATCAAGGTATTCGGGCATTCCGGATACAAACTGCCGGACGGCGAGGAGGATGCCATCGAGCGGGAAATCTTCCGTCACGCGGGAGAACCGGCGGGGACGCCGCTGCCATTGGCGCCGGACCCGCTGCTGGCCGAGCGATACATGGATTATCTGGCATCCACCGTGGCGGGCGGCTTCGAAGGCATGCGGATGGCGATGGACTGCGGCAACGGCGCGGCCTATCGACTGGGGCCGGCGTTGTTCCGGCGGCTGGGCGCGGAGACCGCCGTGATCTGCGCCGAACCGAACGGACGCAATATCAACCTGGGTTGCGGGGCGCTGCACGTGGAGCCGCTGCGCGCGGCCGTGCTGGAAGCAAAAGCGGACCTGGGAGTGGCGTTCGATGGCGATGCGGATCGCGCGATATTGGTCGATGGGAAGGGCCAGATCGTGGACGGCGATGCCGTGCTGCTGATCGCCGCGCGGGCGTTGAAAGCCGCAGGCAGGCTGGATGGCGACCTGGTGGTGGCGACGGTGATGTCCAACCTGGGGCTGGAACGCGCGCTGGAGCGGGATGGCATTAAACTGCTGCGCACGCCGGTGGGCGATAAGTATGTGCTGGAGGAAATGGTGCGGGCAGGCGCGGTGTTGGGCGGCGAGCAATCCGGCCACGTGATCTTCCGCCAGTTTGCGACTACCGGCGACGGACTGCTGACGGCGTTGCAGGTGTTGCAGATTTCGCGCGAAGCGGGGGCGGGCCTGGACCAGTTGACGGCGGGCCTGGAGATTTATCCGCAGCGGCTGCAGAATGTGCGCGTACGGGAGCGGCGGGCGCTCCATGAATTAACGGAAGTGGCGCGCGAGATCGAGGCCTGCCAGGAAGCATTCGGCGCATCCGGGCGGGTGCTGGTGCGGTTTTCCGGCACCGAACCGCTGGCGCGGGTGATGGTGGAGGGGCCGGACCTGGAACGCGTGGACGAATTCACGACGCGTATCGCCAGTGCGATTCGCAAAGAGATTGGAGCATGAAGATGCGCAGCATGATTCCGGTCCTGGTATTCGCGGCCGTGGAATTGGCCATGCCGGCGGCCGCCCAGCAGCCTCGCCTGAAAGAGTCGCAGGAGGGATGGGCTTCGATCTTCAACGGCAAGGACCTGACCGGCTGGGTGAAGGTGGGCGGCGAGCAATGGACCGTGGAGGACGGCGCGATCCACGGCGTAGGCGTGACCAAGGGCTACGGCTACCTGATGACCGAGAAGCACTACAAGGATTTCGAGATGGCCATCCGCTTCGAGTGCGTAACCGGCGGCAATAGCGGCGTTTTCTACCGCACCAGTTTCAAGCCCGGCACGGCGGATGTGGCGGAGGGGTACCAGTTCGAGATCGACCGCAACCTGAACCATCACACCGGCGGCATTTATACGGCGCGGCGCGGCTGGATCGTTTGGCCATCGCCCGAGAACGAGTTCGCGATCAAGCCGACGGAATGGAACGATTATGTTTTGACGGTGGTGGGCAACCATCACCGCGCGCGGTTGAACGGCGTGCAGGTGATCGACTTCACGGATCCGGTGAACGAAGTGGACGACGGGGCGATTGCGCTGCAGTTGCATGCGGGCGGGGAGGCGAACATGCGGTTCAAGGATATTTTTATCCGGGATTTGTCGGTGCGGTAAGCGGGACTTAAAAGTCCCGCCGGCACGCTAAAGCGTGCGCCACGGCAGCCCCGCGGCCAGTTCGTTCATGCGCTCGACCTGCTTCACCAGGAAGGCCATGTCGCCGAAGGGATCGCCGCCGAAGCGGGCCCAGTAGACGCGGCCCTTCTTATCGATGAGGATGGTCGAATGCAGCTCGATATCCTCGAAATCGTCGTAGGAATGGAAGCGCCGCGCGTTTGAACGATCCGGGTCCGACAGCAGCCGGATGGGCAGATCGCCATTCTTTTCGGGCGGCGCGCTGCTGACCGCCAGCACCACCGTATTCAGGCGGTCCCAATCGTCCTTCTTCGTGGCGATGTCGTGCAACTGGCGCAGGCAATGCGGGCATTCCGGCCCCAGATAGAAGACCAGCAGCACGTTCTTGCCGCGGTATTCGGCGAGCGAGACGGACTTGCCATCGGCATCGCGGACATCGAGGGATGGCGCATCGTAAGGCTCCCAGCGCGGCGGGCCGAAATGGTCGAGCGGGACGCGGGCGTAATTGCGCTGCGGCGCGGGCGACGAATCGCGTGGCGTGGCGGTGATGCCGGTGGCCTTGGCGCGCTCCAGGATCTTCAGCCCGGCGTCGGCATTGGAGGCGACGAACAACAGCCGCGCCATGGCGTCCTCCGCCTTGGCCTTTTCGTTGAGCGCGGCGTACGCGCGCACGAGGCCGGAGAGCGCAAAGATATCGTTGTGGGTCAGCTCCAGGGCTCTTTCGAAGGCCTGCGCGGCCAGCACGGGACTCTTGGCATCCAGGTAAGCTTCGCCCAGGCTGTTGTAGAGCGATTGCGGATAAAACGGCGGGTCCGCATATTGTTTCTGCATGTCGAACTCGCGCGCGGCGGCATCCGCCAGGAGTCCGAGGCCGACTATGGTATCGCCAGCTTCGCCGGTATCGCCGCGGGCGATGGCCAGCCGCCCCCTGAGCTCCAGCGATTCGATGGTGTAGGTCTCCTCGGAATCCTTGTTCTTTTCCAGATCCGCCTTGAGCGCGGCGTGCGCGGCGATACTCTTTCCGGCCTTCTCCAAGTCGCCTTTGCCCAGCCAGGCGCGCGCCTCGGAGTAGGCTTTGTTCATCTTGTCTTCATAGACGTCGCGCCAGGGGATGGATTTGGCGTTCAGCAAATCGTCCCACCGCTCGAACTTGATCAGTGCGCGCTCGAGAGCGGCGATCCCGCGCGAGTGCGTGCTGAATTCGTTTTCCTTATTATCGACGGGGTCGAGCGGCGCATCGATGAGCTGGCGCGCGCCGAAGATGGCCGCCTCGGGCATGCCTAGCTGCTCCTGGATATATGAAAGGTAAGTGCGGTTGTGGGCGTAGTTCCAGTTATTGAAGGGAAAGGTGAGGCTGGTTTTCATGTACTGCTTTTCGACGCGCGTGGCCGCATCCATGGAGAGGGCCGCCTCGTGCCACATCCCCACGATGCTGTAGATGTGTCCCGGCATATGCTGGGCGTGGCCGATGCCGGGCACCAGATCGGTATAGGCGCGGCAGCTCGCGAGGGCCTGCTCGGGCTCGTGATAATCCCAATTATGGATGCGGTAGTGATGCGCGCCGGGATGGTTGGGCTGGCGCGCCAGGATCTCGCGGATGATCAGCTCGGCGCCATAGCGCGAGTCGCCCATGGTGACCTCGGCCAGTAAGGCGCGGGCTTCCATATCGTCGGGATACTTGACGCACAGCGTTTCGAGCTTTTTCATCTCGGCGCGGCGAAGTTCGCGGTCGTTTCGATTGGCGGCGGTGTCACGGACGGGATCGGGAAGCAGCACGGCTTCGAGCGCCTCGATATACAGGCGCTCGCGCTCGGTGACTTTATTCTTGCGGCGGACGGCCTCGCGGAGGAAATCGGCGGCGCGGCCGCCATCGGTCGCGCGCGCCAGGCCCCAATAGGCCATGGCGTTTTCCGGTTCCAGCTTCAGGCACCAGCGGAAGGAGCGCTCGGCTTCGTAAAACCAGAATGAGTGCAGCAGGGCGTTGCCCTGGTTGAACCATTGCTGGACTTCGGGGTTCCGGGCGGTGATGGGGAAGGGCGCGACGCCGATGCCCTCCATGACCCAGGGTTTTTGGCGGGGTCCGGTGTCGAAGGCTGCGCCGTGGGCGGAGTGGGCCTTGTCGATCGGATCGGCCTGAGCGAAGAGAGCGGACGAGATCAGCAGAAGCAAGCATGCCGGTTTCAAACGCATGGCTGACAGTATAGCGCGCAGGATCGAAAACGCGGGGCAGGCGTCCCTACGAGGTAACAGGGCGGTGAGTGCGACTGCAGAGGAGCGATATAATGAGCCGCTAACTACTCTTAGTAGTTGGGGACCAGTAGCGCTAAATGTTGAGGCCAGGGGCAATTAGGACAGACAAACCTGTTAATTAAAGATAATGTAATCCTATGATACGTAGTTGCGGTGTCGGTGTGAGAACCGCGAGGCGTCTGTGCTGTCCACGTCGGACCTGTCGTCGCCCAGCAATTTGGACTGGCTTGACAAGGGTCAGCAGGCGGCCCATATTCTCAACGCCGGTGTCACGCCAGACGCCTGCTACGCCAACCTCAGCTTACCTGGGGTGCCCAACGCCGTGGCGTGGACGCGCAGCCCGGAATACATGGGAACGCCGGGACCGGACGACATCTATATTGGAACGGCCATATCGGGGAATTACATGAAGACGCTCTACAATGGAGGGTCCGAGGGCGCCTGCACCAGCACTGGATACGGCTGTATGGTCCGGTTCCAGGTTCAAATGCCGGACACACCGGAGACGCCGTGCTCTGGCTGCACGCTGATTGGCAGCGAGGACTTAAGGTACATGAGTCTGACGTTCTGGTATCCCACGAGCTGCTCGGACAGCGGCGATCAAGCCTTGATCGCAGACCCGGACGGCACCATCAATGGTTCCGCCGGCTGTGGTGGGACCATGATCAGCCTTGCCGACGTAGCCTTTGCAAAGAACTTCAGCAATGGCAAAAGCTATGCCACCCTGCTCGTAAACGTCGCCGCTCAAGCGCCAAACCCGTTGAATACGACATGGCTTCAGCAGACGGCCTTGTCCCAGGGCGTGACATCGGGGTCCAGCCGGTGCAGCCGCCGGCAGCCAGCGGCTCGCCGCAGCCCTACTATTCGGTCTGGACAGTGCCTGGAGGCAGCGGTAGCTATACCGTTCTGGATCTGACGCAATTTCCCGCCCTGAGCAACGGCAATGTCTGTTCGGTCGGGACCGGCGGCGCGGCGACCTCATGCGCGCCACTTCTTCTCACCATCCGGGATACGCTGCCGAACACCGCATCTTTCCCTTGCTCCGGGCAGGCCGTTCCGTATTCTACGGCCGAGTATACTAACGCGGACGGAGCAGGGGCCGGACTGATGGGCCCGTACGTGCCGCTCGTGGACTGCGTGGACCCGAGTCCCAAAGGCAGCTTGCCCAGCGGCCCCGCGGTACCTTCGCTGCCGGATCCGGCATATTGCGGCGTCCTTCCTGGTACGGGCGCTTCGCTCAGTTCGCCCACGGCCGGCAACCAGGTAACTTTCCCGGAACAGTACTGGAAGCCTATGACAGCTCCGCCGATCAGTCCCCCATTTCTGAACTGTAACGCGCGTTACCATCCGTTGCGACGCCTCAAATTACCTTCGTCGCGACCCAATTTCCGGAGCCTGCATATGCCTAGACGCCGCCGTCCAGCGCCTGTCCCCCCGGGACGGGGGACTGTGCCTGCCGCGTGGCGGATGCGTGCAGCCATATGATTCTTCAGGCTATCGAGCAGCCTCCGAACTCGCCGAACAGCGGAAGTTGGCAGCCAGCCCTTCCAGTCACGATCGTCGGCACCGGCTTCGGCTATCTGCTGGCGCCGGAAGTCCCGTCAAACCTGACTCTCCCCTACGTTGCACCGGGATCGTCAAGTTTCCCATTTCAATCTATCACGCGGTTCGCTTGCGGGTATCGCAGGCAGTCGCGGCCACTCTGCCCGGTCCGCATGCCTGCCCCGCGGCGGGTTTTCATCACTCATGTGGTCGGGGTGCTCATATTGACTGGCCGGAACAGGTTCCGGCCGTTTTTCGTAACTATATGCAAGCGAGGTGAAGCGATGTACTGCACACGATGCGGTATCGAAATCGACGAAAAGGTGCGTTATTGTTCGTCTTGCGGGCACCCCACGAAACTGGGGGAGGCGAGCCCCAACCCCTATGCGTCGCCGAGGCTGGCGCTGGACACGGAAAATAAGAAGATCGCGGGCGTTTGCGCGGGCTTCGCGCGCTACCTGGGGGTGGATGCGCTGCTGATCCGCATCGTATGGCTGGCGCTGGCGCTGGGCGCGGGCTTCGGGTTCTTTGCGTACGTGATCGCCTGGATCCTGATGCCAAAAGATACGCCGCATGCGCAGACCGCGCTGGTTTAGAGTAAGGCTATCATGATCGACCGCCGTTGTTTCCTGGCATTGGGAGCTTCCGCCGCCGCCGCGCAGACCCCCGCTCCTCCCGCCGCTGAGGAGAACGAGGCCGCCAAGCCCCCGTCGCCGTTCACCGACCCGGACTTTGGTTTTACGGCCTTGATTGCCTTGGGCGGGTCCTACTACGGGGGCGGCGATCCCGGAAAACTGTTGGCCATCCTGTCGCATATCAAGACCGGCGACTTCGAGTCGGCATTTCAGGCTTATCACGACGCCGGCGAGGAAAGCCGGACACTGGCCCAACAGGCCGCCGCCAAGCGCCACCCGGTGAGCGCACGGCAGGCGTATCTGTGGGCTGCCGGCGACTTCAGCGCCGCAATGCGGTTTGTCGACGGCACGAAAGATCCGGATCGGATGGCGGCCTGCTGGCAGGAATACGCGGCCTGCTGGAGCGCCGCGGGAGCTTTGTTCGATCCGCCCGTGGAGCGTTTGGAGATTCCATACGAAGGCGGCGCTTTGACAGGATGGTTCATGCGGGTGGACGCGTCGCACCGGCGGCGGCCGCTGGTGATCCTGAATACGGGCGCGGACGGCCTGGAAAAGAGCATGTACGTGCTGGGCGGCGCCGGCGCGCTGGCGCGCGGCTACAATTGCCTGATCCTGAATGGCCCGGGGCAGGGCGATTCGCTGTGGGTGCGTAAGCTGTACTTCCGGCCGGATTGGGAGAAAGTGATCACGCCGGTGGTGGACGCCATGCTCCGGCATCGCGAGGTCGATGCGAAGCGCATCGCGCTGGTGGGCGTGAGCCAGGGCGGATATTGGGTGCCGCGCGCGCTGGCGTTCGAGCATCGTATCGCGGCGGGCGTGGCGGATCCGGGAGTGTGGGATGTGTCCGACCCCTGGCTGCGGAACCTGCCGAAGTTCGTGCGCGATGTGCTGGATGCCGGGAAGAAGGCGCAGTTCGACCAGATGATCCAGGTGGGCACGGCTTCGAATCCGCGCGGGCGAAGGCGATGCTGCGTTTCAGAATGCGTCCGCTCGGCATGGCGTCCTACTACGACGCTTTTCATGCCGTGCGGGAATATACGCTCGCGGAAGTGGCCGGGCGCATCCGCTGCCCCATGCTGATCACCGACCCGGAGGGTGAGCAGTTCTTCCCGGGGCAGGCGCGCAAGCTTTACGACGCGCTCCAATGCCCCAAGCAGATCGTCCATTTCACGCGCGAGCAGGGGGCGGACCAGCATTGCGAGGTGGCGGCCCCGGGCTACCGGGATTATTGCATATATAACTGGCTGGACGAAACTTTGGGCGGCAGCGGGACTTAAAAGTCCCGCCGGCGCGCTCATCTGAGGCCCCATTGCCGCTCAATAAGTTAGCGGTTGTTTTTCGGAGCCGCAGAGATGATGAAAACCAAGAGTAGTGGCCAATCTTGGCCGCAGCCGGCTTTCCAGCCGGCTTAGCCGCCTGAAAAGGCGGCTGCGGGCATGATTGCCCGCCCCACGGTGACGGTGCCGGACGGGGGTCTCGCCGCTGTTTCACCCGCATCCGCGGGGGCGCCCGCTAAAGCGTGCGCCACGGCCCGATGAAAGAAGGCGATCCCACTTGCATAGCGAATTGCTTTTCGCTATGATTGGAATGTTTCGCGAGTACAGCTTTCTGCTCCTGGGCTACCACTGCGAGTGTTCGCAGTCCGGCCGGGGGTGAGGTCCCGAGGTTTCACCGGGAACACCGGTTGAAATATGGACCTGTCCGAACAGTGACCCTCGCAGTTTGTGAACCGTAGTCACAGGCCGCTTGTGCTTGTGCGTGTTTTTTGGCGGGCCTGAAGCGCCCATTTCGAGCTTTAAATAGGACTTAAGGGAAGGTTCGTGCCGACTTTTAACCAACTTGTGCGTAACGGGCGGAGACCACCGCGCTGGAAGACTGCCAGTCCGGCGTTACAGAGCTGCCCCCAGAAGCGTGGGGTTTGCACCCGCGTTTACACTTCGACGCCGAAGAAACCGAACTCGGCGCTGCGGAAAGTAGCGCGTGTGCGGTTGACCAACGGGATCGAGGTGACCACCTACATTCCGGGGGTCGGCCACAACCTGCAGGAGCACTCCATTGTGCTGATCCGCGGGGGCCGCGTGAAGGATCTGCCGGGCGTGCGCTACCACGTGATCCGTGGCGCGCTGGATACGGCCGGGGTGGCCAACCGCAAGCAGGGCCGTTCGAAGTATGGAGCGAAGCGGCCGAAGGCGTAGGCCGCGGGAATCGATATGCCACGAAGACGACGCGTTGAAATTCGGGAAGTGCCGCAGGATCCGGTCTACAGTTCCACATTAGTTGAGAAATTCATCAACTCGATGATGTGGCAAGGGAAGAAGACCGTAGCGCAGGGCATTTTCTACGAATCCATGGACAAGATCCGGGAGCGCTCGGGCGACGACCCGTTGAAGCTGTTCAAGAAGGCTGTGGAGAACGTCAAGCCGCTGCTCGAAGTAAAGACGCGGCGAGTGGGCGGCGCGAACTACCAGGTGCCTATCGAGGTGCCGAATAACCGCCGCACCAGCCTGGCGATTCGCTGGATCGTTACGCAGGCCCGCTCCCGTCCCGAAAAAGGGATGCCGGAG
>JBEKIM010000287.1:0-17412 GCA_050011755.1 Bryobacteraceae bacterium
GCTGGATACGGAGACGATACTGGCCCGCCAGGGGCCACGCCTTCCAGCTTTCTTATATTGTGCGCGCGGCTTCGGTTATATGGATCGTTCGCTAGGGTGACAAGAGTACTGCGGTAGTGGTCGATGAGGTCGCGGTGATGTCTGGCAAGCTTCCTGAATTCGCGGTCGAAGGCAGCGGTGGTGTGGACCGAAAAAGGAGCCGGGGTCATGAAGCGCGGCGTTTCGTTTTCTTGGCGTCGCCGGGCTTGGTGTGTTCGGCGAGGAGCATCGAGGCGGGGCGGGTCCGGCCGGCGCGGACATCCTGAGCGCTCTGCTTAAGGATGCGCTGGACTTTGGGGTCCCGGAGCTCGAGGTAGTCCTCAAGCTCGTCGGCGCCCATGATGCCCACGATGGGGATGCCATCCTTCTCCAGAATAAAATACTCGCCATTCAAGCGGACACGCTTGGCGACAGCACCTAGATTGATGCGGGCTTCGGTTATAGGTATGCGATTCACCGTGGTGGTTTTCGATTTCATTAACGTTCATCGACCTTGATCAAAGTATAGGGGTTCTGGCGGGGTTGTCAAGCGGCGGCGGGAGCGCGCGCAGAATCTCCGTCTGATTCGGCGGCGCGACGAGTATTTGGAGTGTCCCATCTCCGGCAGCCGTCGCATGGCGGTCACCTTGGGCGTGAACCGGCCGGAAAAAAGGTGAGGATTTGGGCTACAATTCGTGGATGATTTTCGACTAAGGAGCGCTTACGTCTATGCCGGACGAGTCAATTGAAGGTCGAAGTGTGAGCCGGATTGCCGCGGTGGTCCCCTTCGTCTTGGGGATGATCCTGTTTCTTGCAGGTTTGGTGCTAAAGACTCAAGAAAACAAGGTACTTGGCTTGGGTCTGGAAATTGTCGGCCTTGTGTCCTGGTCCGGTGGGATGATTTTGTTTATGCGTTACAAGAGACGGCGAAGCGCGCAAGCGACCGTCATCGTACCATTTTATATAGCATTGAAAAGAGATACATAGAGCATGGTGGAGGCGGCGGGAGTTGAACCCGCGTCCGAGAAAGCCCGCAATGAAGAGAACTACGTGCGTAGCCGATTCAGCAACTTCAGCTTCCGCCTCAGAATCGGCAAGAGTGGCGGCCGCCTAGCCCGATTGATCTCGGCCTTATGCTCCGGACAGAAGCCATCAGCCTATCCCGCAAAATGACGCTCACTCACCGTCGCGCGGGCTCAGCGGCTGGAGCGGCTACCTAATTAAATTAGGCGGCGTATGCGAACTGTGTGTTGGCAGTTCTGTTTTTCCGATCGTTTTACGGGAGCTCGGAACCCGGCACGCCTCCCCACCACGATTCAATCCTGCTGGAAGTTCACATCGATCTCGGTTTCCACTTCCATCGGCTTCGAATTCAGATACGTGGGCTGATAGATCCATTGCCGGACCGCGCTCATCGCCGCATCCACCAGCAGCGGATGGCCGCTGATCAACTTCAAATCCTCTACATGTCCGTCTTTGCCGATCACGGCACTCAGCCTCACCGTCCCGTGGACGCGAGCCTCAGATGCCAAAACCGGATAGACCGGTAGCACCTCGTGCTCCAGCCTGGCTGCCTCCACCTGACCACCCGGCACACCGCCGGCAACGCCGCCCACCTCGCCCGCCATAGGCGCAGGCGGTGCGATCTGGGGTTGGTTCAAGGCCAACTCGCGCGGAACCGTCTTCGGTTCGGTCAAGGTCGCAGGATTGAATATCTTGGGTGTCACCGCCATCTTCACTGGCCGGACGGGGGCTGCGCGGCCTGCCGGCGGCGGTGGAGGCGGCGGCGGTGGTGGCGATGGAGCCAACAAATAGCTCATGGTCTCGATGCGCGGCAGCGGCTGCACAAACATGAGCGGTACCACGATAATCACGCCCACGGCCGCCGCCTGAAGCACAAACGCCAGAACCACGCTACGTGCCTTTCGGCCCTGGGTCCCGGCCATGAAGGTCTGCTCGAACATACATCCCCTCCACTCAGCAGGATGCGGTGCCGCATCCGGGCGTAGCGCGGGCTTACAATTCCTTACAATGTGCGATCCGGCACGTCAGGCACAACGGAGGCCGCGGCATGGTACGAACTGCGGACCAGCGGGCCCGATTCCACATGGGCAAAGCCCACTTCGTAGCCCGCACGGCGCAGTTCGTCAAATTCGGCGGGCGGGACATAGCGTACGATGGGCAGGTGCTTCGGCGAGGGACGCAGGTATTGTCCCAGGGTCAGAATGTTGACCGCGTGCGCGCGCAGATCCCGCATCACGGCCAGGACTTCGTCGATCGTTTCGCCCAATCCCAACATCAGGCCGGACTTCACCGGCGTTTTGGGCGAAACGCTCTTGGCATAGGCCAGCATATCGAGCGAGCGCTCGTAGCGTGCGCCCAGGCGCACCTGGCGGTACAGGCGCGGCACGGTCTCGGTATTGTGATTGAGCACGTCGGGCGCCGCGGCCATCACCGTGTCCATGGCCGCATGGCTGCCCTGAAAATCCGGCACCAGCACCTCCACGCCGCAGCCGGGGATGCGCTCGCGGATGGCGCGTATGGTGAGGGCGAACAGTTCGGCGCCACCATCGGCACGGTCGTCGCGATTCACGCTGGTGATCACGGCGAAGCGCAGACCCATAGCGGCCACGGCTTCGGCTACGCGGCGCGGCTCGTCGTAATCCACCGCCAGCGGCGCGCCTTTCTGTACGGCGCAGAACCCGCAGCGGCGCGTGCAGACGTTGCCCAGAATCATGAACGTGGCGGTGCGATGGTTCCAGCATTCGCCCACGTTCGGGCAGGCCGCGCTTTCGCAGACCGTGTGCAGGCCCAGGCCCTCGATCAGTCTTTTCAGATCGCGATAGTTCTGGCCGGCCGGCGCGGGTGCGCGCAGCCACGCGGGCCGCGGCTGTTGCGGAGGTGCGATCGAAACCAGGCTGGCGCTCATTACAGTTTGCCCAGCCGCTCGCGCAGCGGCGCGATCCGCGTTTCGTCCTTCATGGACGCGATATTGATGCGCACGTTGGCCAGCGCGCCGTCGATGCCGGCCTGTGCCAGGCCCTGCGCGGTTTCGATATCCGAACCGAACTTGGCGGGCGCGGTGGCGGCCAGATCGTGCAGGCGGCTCTTAAGGGTCGTGGCGGCCTCGGCCACTTCCAGCGGCACTACGGCGGCTTCGTGCAAAGCCTGCTCCACGAAGGGCGCGCGCTCGTCTTTGGGCCGTCTATACGCCGCGCGCACGCCGTCGTAGGATGCCGCGTCGCGCTTTACCGCTTCGGCGAAGAATTTGCGATCGGCTTCGAAGGCATCGGCCGGAAGCTTGGCCAGTCCGGACACCATAGCTCCCAGGGCCGCCGCCATGGCCGCCGCCGCCGCCGCCGCGCTACCCCCTCCCGGCGTGGCCGTAGGCGCGGCCAATTCGTCCAGAAATTCGTTTAATCCATCCACTTGAGCGGCCTCTGCGAGACGATTCTCTAATACCAGACTAGGATGAAAATTCTCCACCTGCAAATACCATTCGGCGGTCATCTCGAGGGCGCGCTTGGGGATCAGCCCTACGATTTCGCTGCCCACAATGGATGCGCCGTAGCGGGCCGCTTCCGCGCGCACGGTCTCGAAGACGCGATGCATGGGGGTCTGCTCGAAATCGGTGAGGTTCATCGAAACCTGCGCCAGGTTGCGCGAGGCCAGCGGCACGCCCATGGACTTCACGTAGCGGTATCCGCCGGATGAAAAACGGATGGCCTTGGCGATGCGCTTGGCGATCTCCACGTCGGCCGTGTTCAAGTTGATGTTGTAGGCGATCAGGAATTTGCGCGCGCCCACCACCGTGGCGCCTGCGCTGGGGTGCAGTTCCGCATCGCCAATATCTGGACGGCGGTCGGGGTTGGTGCGGACTTCGTCGCGCAATCCTTCGAACTGGCCGCGCCGGATATTCTCCAGGTTGACGCGGTCGGGGCGGCGCGCGGCGGCTTCGTAGAGATACACCGGCACGCGCAGACGCTCCCAGAGCCGCTGCGCGAGTTCGTTCGCGAGCCGCACGCAATCGTCCAGCGTGACGCCTTCCACCGGCACGAACGGCACCACGTCGCAGGCGCCGACGCGCGGGTGTACGCCTTTGTGTTGGCGCAGATCGATCAGGCCGATAGCGCGCTCCACGCCGCGATAGGCCGCCTCCACCACAGCCGTGGCCGGGCCCGCGAACGTCACCACGGAGCGGTTGTGATCGGCATCCAGTTCGCGGTCGAGGATGGCAATGCCGCGCACGGAGCGGATGGCTTCGATGATCGCGTCCACCTTGGCGGCATCGCGGCCTTCGGAGAAATTGGGTACACACTCGACAATTTGGGTGCTGGGTGTTGGCTGCTGGGTGCTGGGGTTCATGTTATAAGCGCTCCGCGTTTCATCGTTAGTTTCACGTTGTTGCTTCCGAAGTAATAGGGTAGTTCGCGATAGTCGGATACGTCGAGGATCAGCAGGTCGGCCTGTTTGCCCGGCTCGAGCGACCCGGTGCGATCCGCGCACCCGAGCGCATGCGCGCCGTTGATGGTGGCGGCGGCGATGGCTTCCGCCGGCGACATGCGCATTTCGGTGCAGGCCAGTGAAAGCACCATTTGCATACTGTAGGTGGGGCTGGTGCCTGGGTTGAAATCGGTGGCTAAGGCAACCGCGGCTCCGGCTTCGATCAGGGCGCGCGCCGGCGCATAGGTGCGCAAACCCAGGTGAAAAACAGAGCCCGGCAGCAGCGTGGCGATGGTGCCCGATTGCGCCAGCGCGCGGATGTCTTCTTCGCCGGCCTGTTCCAGGTGATCGGCGCTGGCGGCGTTCAGTTCCACGGCCAGCCGCGCCGCTCCGGTGCGCGCGAACTGCTCGGCGTGGATCTTCAATCCGAAGCCCAGGCTGCGCGCGCGCTCCAGGTAGCGGCGCGCCTGGCCGAGCGTGAACGCGCCGGAGTCGCAATAGATGTCCACGAAGCGCGCCAGCTTGCGGCGGCGGATCTCCGGCATCATGGTGGCGGCCATCCAATCGATATAAGCGTCAGGCTGGCCGCGATACTCGGGCGGCGGGATGTGCGCGCCAAGGTAGGTGGGCACGATATCCAGCGGGTCGCCACCCAGCTTCGCCAGCACCCGCAGGGTCTTGATCTCGCCGGCTTTGTCCAGCGCGTAACCGGACTTGGCTTCGAGCGTGGTGGTGCCGTGGCGGCCCATCGCGGCGAGCGAAGCACGGGCCTGCGCTTCAAGCTGCGCGGCCGGCATCCCGCGCACCGCCTCTACGCTGGAAAGGATGCCGCCGCCGGCGGCCGCGATATCCGCGTAGCCGGCTCCCGCCAGCCGCATCTCGTAATCCACCAGGCGGGGCCGGCCGAAGACCAGGTGTGTATGGCTGTCCACGAACCCGGGCATCACCACGCGGCCGGCGGCATCGATTTCGCGCGCGCGGCGGGCCGCCAGGAGCCTTTCGATGCGCCGCGCGGAACCCGCTTCCACGATCGCGCCGTCCGCGATCAAAACAGCACCGTTGGGAACGATACCCAATTCGCGTAATGCCGCGCCGCGCCGTGGACCGTCAGCGCCGCGCAGAGTCAGTAACTGCCGGGCGCCACGAACCAGCACGCTGCCGCTTGCCGCCTTGTGTGCCACAACCGCGCGGCGGGAGGTGGTCATGAATCGCGCCGCATAGGGGCGCGCAATCCGGCGGGTCCGGCGAAATCGATGGCTTCCTGGTATCCGGCATCCACGTGACGTAGCACGCCAATGCCGGGATCGCAGGTCATCACGCGTTCCAGGCAGCGCGCGGATTGATCGGTGCCATCCGCCACCGTGACCTGGCCCGAGTGCTGCGAATAGCCGATCCCCACGCCGCCGCCATTGTGTACCGATACCCAGCTTGCGCCGGACGCGGTGTTCAGCAGGGCGTTCAGGATCGGCCAGTCGGCGATGGCGTCGCTTCCGTCCAGCATGCCTTCGGTCTCCCGATACGGCGAGGCGACGGAGCCGCAATCCAGGTGGTCGCGGCCGATGACGATGGGCGCTTTCAGCTTGCCCGTGGCCACCATGCGGTTCATTTCCAGCGCGAATTCGGCGCGCTCGCCGTAGCCCAGCCAGCAGATGCGCGCGGGCAGCCCCTGGAAATGCACCTTCCGCTGGGCGAGGGAAATCCAGCGGGTAAGTGTGGGGCTGGAGGCGAACATCCGGCAGACGAGCTGGTCGGTGGCGGCGATATCGGAGGGCTCGCCCGAAAGCGCTACCCAGCGGAACGGGCCACGGCCTTCGCAGAAGAGCGGACGAATATACTCGGGAACGAAGCCTGGGATTTTGAACGCGTCGGCCACGCCCCGGTCGGCGGCGAACCGCCGGATGTTGTTGCCGTAATCGAAAGTCACCGCGCCGGCGCGCTGCAGGTCGAGCATGGCGCGCACGTGCGCGGCGATGGAATCGAGGGAACGGTCGAGATATTGCTCCGGATCGCGCGCGCGCAGTTCGGCGGCCCGCGCGACGGTATAGCCCGCTGGGATGTAGCCGTTCAGGGGGTCGTGGGCGCTGGTCTGATCGGTGAGTATGTCCGGGACCACGCCGCGGCGCGCGAGTTCGGGCAACGCTTCGGCGCAGTTGGCCACCAGGCCGACGGATTTCGGCTCGCCGGCGGCAATGGCTTCGCGCAGGATGGCGAGGGCTTCATCCAGATTGTGGGTCATCGCGTCGCAGTAGCCGGTTTCAATGCGCTTGCGGATGCGGGCCGGGTCTACGTCGATGCCCAGGAAGGTTGCTCCGTTCATGGTGGCGGCCAGGGGCTGGGCTCCGCCCATACCACCGAGACCGCCGGTTACCACCAGGCGTCCGGCGAGCGATCCTCCGAAGTGCTTGCGGGCGGCCGCGGCGAAGGTCTCGTAGGTGCCTTGCAGGATGCCTTGCGAGCCGATGTAGATCCAGCTTCCGGCCGTCATCTGGCCGTACATGATCAGGCCCAGCTTTTCGAGGGCGCGGAACTGCTCCCAATTCGACCAGTGGCCGACCAGGTTGGCATTTGCGATGAGCACGCGGGGCGCTTCTTCGTGAGTGCGGAAAACGCCGACGGGACGGCCGGACTGCACCAGCAGTGTCTCGTCGTTACCGAGCGATTCCAGTTCCCGCACGATGGCATGGTATGAGGGCCAGTCGCGCGCCGCCTTGCCCGTGCCTCCGTACACGACCAGGTCGGCCGGACGCTCCCCGACATCGGGGTCGAGGTTGTTCATCAGCATGCGCAGGGCGGCTTCCTGCTTCCATCCCCGGCAGCGCAGGGATGTGCCGCGGGGCGCGCGGATCAGTGGTGCCATGAGCCAATGGTAACGCGCGGCAGGTCACTCATTGCACGCCACGCCAGCCTCCGGCGGTCCGGCGGTGGGCCCTATCGTACGCCATGACTCCAGTTCCGCGACCGTCTGGCGCCACACCACCACCAGGACTGACCCGATCAGGATCAGGCCGCCGCACAGGCCCGTCCACAGGCCGGGTGCGCCCCATCCCTCCTTAAAGCACAGCCAGATCCCCAACGGCAGACCGAAGAACCAGTAGAACAAGAGGTTGCAGAGCATCGGCGTGCGCGTGTTACCGGTGCCCCGCAGCGCGCCCGAAACCACCACCTGGCACCCGTCGAAAAGTTGAAATGCGGCGGCGATGGCCAGCAGCGTGACGCTCATACGGATGACCGCGGGGTCGCTGGTGTAGAGGCGCGCGATGGGCACGGGAATCGCCAGGAAGGCGCAGGCCGCCAGGCTCATAAAGGCCGCGCCCAGAGCGACCGCACTCCATCCCGCGCGGCCGGCGGCGCTCGGAAGGCGCTGTCCGATCAAGTGCCCCACGCGCACGGCCGCGGCCGAACTGATGCCTAACGGCACCATGAACGTCAGGCTGGCCATGTTCAGGGCGATCTGGTGGCCGGCCAGAGATACGGGGTCCAGCCGGGCGATCAGGGCGGTGGCCATGGCGAAAACCCCGATCTCCAGCAACACCTGCGTGGCCACGGGGATGCCGAGCCTCAACAGCCGGGCTATCACCGGCCAATCCGGCGCCAGGGAGACGTGAAATAGGCCCGGCTGGCGCGCGCGGTCGTAATAGAGCACGCAGGCAATCAGCACACCCACCATATATATGCGCGCGGCGAAGGTGGCCCATGCCGATCCGTCCGTGCCCATCGCCCGGAAGCCCAGGTGGCCATAGATCAGGACCCAGTTGCCGAAAAGGTTCACGGCGTTCGCGGATACCAGCGCGAACATCACCGGCTGGACCAAAGCGATGCCCTGCATATAACGCCGGATGGCGAAATACAACATCAGTGGTGGAGTGCCCCAATTCAAAATGCGGATATAGGCGGTGGCTTGCGGCAGAATCGCCGGGTTCACGCCAAAGCGCGGAAGGCCGGCCGCCACGGCAGCGTTGACCATCATCAGGGCGGGCGTGAGCATCGCGGACAAATAGAGCCCGTTCCACAACGAACGGTGGCAGTCCGCGATGCGCCCCGCGCCGTATGCTTGCGAAATCAGCGTATCCAGGCCCAGCAGCAGGCAACCGCCAAACACGGTGCACGTGGAGAAGAGAATGCTCCCCAGGCTGACGGCGCCGATGGCGGTCGCGCTGCCGGGCAGGCGGCCAACCATTATGGTGTCGATGATGCCCATGGCCATCCAGCCGAGTTCGGCGACCACCAGCGGCCACGCCAGGGCCAGCATGGGTCGCCACTCGCGGCGGATGTCTTCGAGGGCGGACATTCATTCAGGATCACACACGCGAGCTTTCCGCCGCCGAGGTGCGGTGGGGGGCCATTTGGGGTTTGGCTATAATTGCTTCGAATGCCCCCTCAGGAAACCCGCATCCGTGTGCGCTATGCCGAGACCGACCAGATGGGTGTGGTTTACTATGCCAACTACCTTGTCTGGATGGAGGTTGGACGCGTGGAATACTGCAAGGCCGCCGGCTTCGAATACAAGGAGATGGAACTGGAAGACGGCGTGTATCTGGCGGTAGCCGAGGCGCGCTGCCGGTACGCTTCGCCGGCCCGATTCGATGACGAGGTAATCATCCGCACGTGGGTGGAAGGGGCCAACCCGCGCATGGTCCGGTTTGCCTACGAAATGCGGCTCGCGCTGGATGGGCGCAAACTGGCTACGGGCGAGACCAAGCACATCTTCCTGGGACGGGACCTGCGGCCCTGCAGGATGCCGGAAAAATACCGGGGAAAGTTCTCCACGCATGCACCCGGAACAGATCAAAGCTCTCGCGCGTGACTGCGGATTCGAACTGGCTGGAATTGCGGCGGCGGTTCCGGTCCCCGAGGCCGGCTATTACGCGCGCTGGGCCGCGGATGGGTTTGCCGGCGCGATGGGCTATCTGACGGACCGGCGCGCCGTCTTGCGGGCCGATCCGCGGACTTTGCTGTCTTCCGCGCAGTCGATCCTGTGCGTCGGCAAGCTGTACAACGGGCCGCAACCTTACTCGACGGATTTCGGCGGCCAGGATCTCGCATGGATCTCGCGCTACGCCTGGGGCGACGATTATCACCAGGTGCTACGGCGCGGGCTGGCGCGCGTGGTGGACGGATTGCGCGCATCCATGCCAGACCCCTTCGAATGGAAAATCTGCGTGGATACCGCGCCGCTTCTGGAGCGGGCGTATGCACGGCATGCCGGGCTGGGCTGGATCGCCAAGAACACCTGCCTCATCAATCAGGCCATGGGATCGTGGTTCTTTCTGGGCGAATTGCTGCTTTCGCTGCCCCTGCCGGCGGACCAGCCGCCGCCCGACCGCTGCGGGTCTTGTACGCGCTGCATTGAAGCCTGCCCCACCCAAGCCATCGTGCCCACTGGTTTGGCGGAGGGTCCGGCGTGGGCGCTCGACGCGCGGCTTTGCATTTCATATTTCACGATCGAACTGCGCGGGGCGGTGCCGGAGGCGCCTCGTCCCGGCATCGGACGCCAGGTATTTGGATGCGATATCTGTCAGGATGTTTGCCCGTGGAACCGGCGCGCCCCCACCACGGATGAGCCGGCTTTCGCCGCGGCGCATTTCGCTCCGCCGCTGGAGAAGTTGGCGGCTGGGGCATTAATAGGCTGCCGGCCGATGAAACCAAGTAGGCGGGCAATCATGCCCGCAGCCGGCTCTGGACTTTGGACTTTCTCCTGATGACTGCCCGCACCCCGTGGCGCACGCTTCAGCGTGCCGGCGGGACTTTTAAGTCCCGCTCTTGCCGGGCAGCTAAGCCGGCTGGAATGCCGGCTGCGGCCAGGATTGGCCGCCCCACAACCCGGTTATTCCGCCTTGACCGATTGCAGCTTGCCGATCATGGTATCCGCCCACCGCGCATCCGACGAATCGTAGCCCAACTGGGTCCAGCGCCATGCGCCTTTCGGATCGATAATCCAGTTCTGCGGGATACCCACGGAGTCGAGCAGCGAGAGTACGAAACTGTAAGCCGGCAGCACCGGGAACGTGAAACCTTTATCCTTCACGAACGGCGCCACCAGCCCCAGGTCCTCGTCGATGTTCAGCGTCACAATCTGCACGTCGGCCCTGTCCTTCACCTTCTCGTACAACTTTTCCAGTTTGGGCAATTCCGCCTGGCACGGACCGCACCAGGTGGCCCAGACATTGATCAGCACGGATTTCCCTTCCAGATTCTTCACCCGCCATGTCTTGCCTGTGAGATCCGCCAGTTCGAAGGCAGGCATCGCCTTGGTCGCTTTCTCCCAGCGGCCCTCGGCCAGCTCCTGCGCCTTTCCGGCGGGTGGCTTTTTCCAGACATCCCAGGCCGCTTCGGTACCGCCGGTGTCCTTCCACGCCGCGCTGGCTTCGTCCAGCAGGTTATCTTTGAGCCTGCCGTGATAAGGTTCCGGCGTTTTCTGCCGCAGGAAGAGGGCCTGCTGGTAGAAGGTCAACGCATCGGCTTTGCGGCCATCCACAACCGCCAGGCGGGCGCGATTCAGCCAGTAGCCCGAGGCCGCTTTGATATCGTCCGGCGGCTCGGTTTCGACCGACGCTTTAATGCGGTCCGCCTCCGCCGGCTTTCCCGCGAGCATCGCCGCACGCAGGATCAGTCCAGCCGGCTGCTGTTCTGAGTAAATCTCCTGCGACTTGCGATCCTTAGCGTCCGCCTCCGTCAGGTTATCGCTGCGATTCATCTCCCGCTCCACCGCGGCCCACTTTGCCCCTTCCCGGGCCAGTTCGATCGCGCGCTCCGGTTGCCATTTATGGTCCAGCAGGAACGTCGCCGCATTGAAATAGTTCCAGGACCGGGGCTGCTCGTAGGCTGTAATCTCAGCCAGGTAATCGCCGAGGACGGCCAGCCCTTCCTTCTCGGATACATCCGGGTCGTCGAAGATCGTATAGAACGGGTACACGTGTTCCACGTACCGGTATTCGGTGAACTGCGCCATCCAGCCCTTCAGCGCCGCGGCCTGTTCGGCATCGTATTTTTTCCAGACCGCCAGGTCCTTCTGATCTTCGGGTTCCTTGTGGGCTTTGTCCCAGCGGTCGTCGACGATCGAAAAAGCCTCCTCGGAATGCGGAAACGCGTGGATCACCCGATCTTCCATGGCCGTCACGGTCTCGGCCGTCGCGCCGCTTTGCTTATATCCGTCTTTCAGGAAGACCAGCCATTCGGCATCCGGTTTTGGATTCATCGATTCGAGACGCTTCAGGTCTTCGGCCACTCGCTTGCGCAGGGCATCGTGCTCCTGCGGCGGGCGGGTCCGGAACTCCAGACCCCAGAGCGTAGCGTAATCCTGCAGCCGCTTCGGATCGGTTTCTGCAGCGAGCCGCGTGCGCAACGCCGCGGCGACGCGCGTTTGCAGTTCCTTGCTGCCGGCCCGGCTCAGGGTCCCTTGGGCTCCCGGGTCCGTTGAGGAGGGACAGGCCGCGAAAAAGGCCTCCGTTTCTTTGCCGTTGAGAACCAGCGCCGCCAGGTACAGCGTCAAGGGATCGTCCTGCCGGGCTTGCTTCACGTAACGCTCCATCAGCGCCGGATAATTCTCCGGGTCGGCATAGCGAGTGGTCTGAATCAATTGGCGGTAAGGCTCCAGCTCGCGCGGATACTGAGCAATCAGATCTTCGAATACCTGGCGCTTGAGCGCGAGCTGCTCGCTGAACTTCATCTTCTGGAGGGTGTTGGGGTTGAGCCTCGTTTCGATTGCGTGCCGGACTTCCGGACGGGTTTCACAACCCGGGAGCGCGGGCGGCGCTTGGGCCAAGAGGGCTTGGACACCGGCAGCCAAAAGGACGGCGGCGAGAGTGCGCATGGGGATCTCCTTGTCTTGCAGTGTAGCCCGGACGGGACCGGGCCCGCCAGCTTCAAGGCGTCCGCGGAGTCGTGTAAAGCCCGAAGGGCGCGCTGTCGATCCCGTTCACGTCCAGATAATAGGACTGGCTGGCCGTGGCCTGGAAATTCACCTGAACCACGCCGTTCACCATGCCCGGCGCCGCGCCGCTGTAGGTCACGTTTGCCTGGGTTCCGTCAGACTGCAAGATCTCGCAGAGGATCAGGCCCGCGGCACAGAACTCGTTCGCGCCGGGCGCCAGTTGTCCGTCTCTTCCATGAAAGTAACCGGTTCCGGTGGCCCAAATTGCGACGAACGAACCCACTGGCGCCGGATTCGCTTGCGAATTGACGGTGCCATCCTGGTTGATGGCGGCAGCGCCGCCATCCGCATTGAGAAACACCCCCGGCGCGGCCAGATCCACCATCACCCGGAAATCCGGCAAGGGCGCACCATTCGGCATAACTTGCAGTTCTACGGCCGATCCCGAAGTCAACTCCACCGGCGCAATTGCATTGATTTGAGTTGCCGAGACGTATAGCAGGGGCGCGGGAGTGCCGTCGATCGTGACTTGTAGTGCGCCAAGCGTCGTCGGGAGGAAGCCTTTTGCATCGAAGACAGCCCAAAGGGGCGCGGCTGGACCCATGTGCAGCCCGTAAATGGCGATCAATTCACCGGGCGCGAGACGCCCCGACAGCACCCCGCCCGCGGCGTTCGTCACACCGAACATCCAGGGATCGGGAGTCGTGCCGGGCGCCGCGTCAGCCGGGAAGGCCGATACGATACCGTTCGCGCCGGCGGCATGCACCATGCCGCTCGCATCCACCGCCAGCGCCTGCGCGACGGTATTGCCGGGCCACAGCGCCGCATAAGAAAGCGCCGTGCCGGTGGGGTTCAACTCCGCCAGAAACTCGCTGCCCCCTGGAGTCACGGAGACGACCGTGGGAAAGTTGGTTGACCCCGTAATCCCCGAGACCCACACGTCGCCGGCGGAATCGGTGGCGAGGGCCTGCGCGGCGTCCGTGGCCGTCCCACCCAGGAGCGTCGCCCACACCATCGCGCTGCCCGCGGGGTTCAGCTTGGCCACGAACGCGTCGGGGGGGCTCACGTACGGCAACGATCCCGGGCCAGCCAGCGAGGTTTGAAACGCCCCCGCCGTCACCGGAAACGAGGGGTCCGACGTAGCGCCGGAGAGATAAACATTTCCCGCTGCATCCGCGGCAATCGCCGAGATGAAATCTGTGGCCACCGTGCCCGTCGCGGGATTCAGATTCCCGGGCCCCAGATAGGTCACGTAATCCAGGCCGTTCCCCGCGAAATTCACTTTGGCGACAAATGCGCCGATTCCAGTTGCCCGCAGCACGCCGCTCGTAGTGGGCAGGCCCATGCCCGCGCTGCCCGCGATATAGGCATTGCCCGCCGGATCTACTGCGATCGCCGCTCCGGTAGTGGGAGACGATTGCAAGAAGCAGGAACTGCCCTCGACGGTGGTTTCGCACCCGGGCACCGGGCCCGTGAGCGCTCCAGCGTATAAAATCTGGCTGCCAGTCGGGTTGATCTTGGCGAAGAATGCGCCGGAGAAGTCGAAGATTCCGTTGTCGGATACGCTGGCCGCAGGCATGCCCGGAGTATACGGATAGTCCTGGGCCGCCGTCGTCCCGATCACATAGGCATTGCCCACCGCATCGGCGGCCACTCCGGCGAGCGAGCTATAACCCTCCGCGCCTCCCAGGTAAGTCGCGTAGACCGGTGTGCCGTCCGCGGTCAGCTTCATGAGAAAGCCCGTACCCGAGTAGACGCCCGCGCTGCCGCCGAACGGGACGCTTTGCAGCGGATTATGCAGCGGAAAGTCCGTCGATGTCGTGTTCCCCGCGATATAGATGTTGCCGGACGGATCGACGGCGATCCCGTTGGCATGGTCCGTCCCCTTGCCGCTGAACGTGGCCAGCAGCGTTAGATTGCCGGACGGGTCCAGCTTGCCGGCGAAGATATCCGTCGTGGCGGCCATGATCACGCGGCTGCCCGTGATATACGTGTTACCGCCCGCATCCGTAGCGATTGCCGAGACTTGGTACGGGTTAGCATCCCCGATGTAGGTGGAGTAACTAGCGGCGTGAGCGAGAGCGGCACACGCCAGCAGAGCGGGTACAACAATTTTTCGCATGGGATTTCCGCGGACGCGGTGACTTCAGATTACCGCCGCCCGATTCGGATGTCAAACCCTTCTCGGTTCCTGTTCCCCCGGCTGCGGCCGGCGTCAGCTCAGGCACGCGCGCTAAGGTGTGGTGTTGATCATGACCGTGATGCTTCCAGAACTTGCTTCATTACCGATTACAAGGTCTGGCTTCCCATCCGCGTTGAAATCTCCGGTGGACATGAATGCGAACGGCGATCCGCCGGCGAAGTAGCGGGCTGGATCGAAAGCCCCATTTCCTTTCCCCAGCAGGACGGCCATCGAATCGCTCTCGCCATCGGTAACGGCAATGTCCAGGTTGCCGTCACCGTTATAGTCTGCGATCGCGATGTCTCCACCGGGGTACAGCACGGACAGAGTATGCCCGGGTCCGAACGTGCCGTTGCCTTTGCCCAGCATCACCGTAAGATACGGTATGGAATCTTCGAGGGTGATGTTTTGAATAACCAGATCGGGCTTACCATCGCCGTTCAGATCGGCGACGGCGAAGTTGCCGCAGTAGCCGCCGATGTCCGTAGCGATAGGCGGTTGAAACGTCCCGTCGCCGTTGCCGAGCATGACCGAGACGGTGGATGGGAATTCGTTGCAGGCCGCTAAGTCGAGTTTGCCATCATGATTGAAATCCGCTGCCGCGATAAAGTGGATGGTCGTGCCAATGGAAAAGCTGGTGGCCGGCCGCAACGTGCCGTCGCCGTTGCCAAGCAGAATCGAGATAGTACCCGTGCTGTCGAGCCACCCGATGGTGACGACGTCCGGATGATGATCTCCGTTGAAATCGCCGGTGATCAACAGTCTGGCATTGTTGCTGACCGGATAAGTGACGGGGGATTGAAAGGTGCCATCGCCATTCCCCAGCATGATGGAGACGGCGTCCAGGCCATCGTTGTCCATTACCAGATCGGGCTTGCCATCGCCATTGAAGTCCGCTGTGGCGATGGACTCGGGATTCGCCGCGGCCGGATAGTTCACCGGTTTTTGAAAGCTGCCTTTGCCGGCGCCCAGCAGGATCGATACTTCGGGGGTTTCGGTGCTGGCTATGGCCAAGTCCGGCTTGCCGTCGCCATCGAAATCGGCCACCGCCGCCGAGTCCGGATAGGCAGGCATTGAGTAAGATGTCACGTCTTGAAAGCGGCCATTGCCCTCTCCGCGCAGCACCATGACGGATGCGTAGAAGCCATCGGCGAGGCTGGCCGCGAGGTCCATTTGGCCGTCATGGCGGAAGTCCGCGGCTGCGATGCCCTCATTCGCAGAGAAGTAGTTGTAGCTACGCCCCCTCTGCAGTGTTCCATCCCCCGCGCCGAGCAGGACCGTAACGCCGGGAGTGGTTGCGTCGCGGTATAATTCGGCGGCGTTTGCTACGGCGACGTCCAAGTTGCCGTCGCCATTGAGATCGGCCAGCGTCAGGGCGTACGGATAGGCTTCAGCCCGGTAGCCGACCGGCGACTGAAAGGTCCCGTTGCCATTGCCGAGTAGGACGTAAACCGTGTCGGCGCCGCGCAGATTATCGGGCGCGCAAGCGACCAGATCTATTTTTCCATCCCCGTTCAGGTCCCCGGCTGCGACCGCGCTGACGTTCGGCACACCCACTAAGGCTGCAGGCTGAAAGGTCCCGTCGCCATTTCCGAGCAGGAGTGCGATCCCGCTACCCGTCCCTACGGCCAAATCCAGTTTTCCATCGCCGTTAAAATCCGCGAGGGCGACGGAGTCGGCTCCCTCCGCGGCAGTGTAGTCCACGGCAGGCTGGAAGGAACCATCGCCGTTACCTATGAGCACCGAGACCGTGGTGCCTTCCGCGATATAGCCATTATTGACCAGGACGAGATCCAGTTTGCCATCGTGGTTGAAATCGCCCGCGGCAACCGCCACTGGCGCCGAACCCGCCGAGTAGGTAATCGCAGGCTGGAACGTGCCATCGCCATTGCCCAGCAGAATAGAGAATGAACTGGAGCACGGCTGCGGCAATTCGTAACAATTATTGCCATTGGCGACGGCGAGATCGAGCTTGCCGTCTCCATTGAAGTCGCCCGCGGCCACGGCACTGGGCTGGGCTCCCACGGTGTACGTCACCGCGGGACGGAAAGAACCGTGGCCGTTGTTGAGCAGGATGGCAACGGTGTTATAGGAGTAGCTGTTCTGGGGAACCGCCAAATCCGGGTAACCATCTCCGTTGAAGTCGGCCGCAATCAATTGGGTGGCGCCTTGGATAGGATAGACGTCGGGCGCGCGAAAGGACACCGGTTGAGCGGCCGGCGCGGCGCGGACAACGAGTATCAACAGTACGAGGCCGATCGCGGAACGCATATCGATCGAGGAACGCATATAAGGGTAGATTCAATACTACAACCGAGGTGTGGGATTGTCAATGAACGGCGGATGACCGTTGGATGACCGTTCTTTCCGCGTCGACAGCGCCGCGGCGCAAGGCCGTTATACTGTATAGGAATGCGCCTGATCTGCCTCTGCTGCGCCCTGCTGGCCGCCCGCCCCGGCGTCGCCGCGCCCGGCCCGGAGGAATATCGCGCGCGGCGCGCCGAACTGTCCCAAAAGCTTCACGATGGCGTGCTGGTGCTGTTTGGAGCCACCGAGAAAGGGGAAGAAAATCTTCGCAGCGGCTTCTTTCAGGAATCCAATTTCTATTACCTCACGGGTTGGCGCGAACCCGGCGCGATCCTCTTAGTCGCACCGCCTCAGGAAGACAAACCCTACGCCATCCTGTTCCTGCCGCGCCGCCATCCCGACCAGGAAAAATGGACCGGCCGCAAACTCGGGCCCGACGATTCCGGCATCGGCCAACTTACCGGCTTCGACACCGTGCTCAACACCGAAAGCTTCGAGAGCGAGTTACGCAAGCAACTCGAACACTATTCCGGTATTTATACCATCGGCGAACAGAGTACCGCCGCGCTTAAGGAACTGGCTCCCCTGCGCG
>JBEKIM010000288.1:0-8877 GCA_050011755.1 Bryobacteraceae bacterium
GCAACTCTGGGATGTCCTCGAATCCGAGTGGCAGCCCCAAGCCCCCACCGAAAGAATCCTGCTGGAACGCATGGCCGTCGCCCATTGGCTGCTCATGCGCACGGATCGCATTGAAGAGAGGGTCTTTACCGCCACCGACCCGGGCGCAAGACAATTCGCCCTGCTCGACCGCGTCTCCGCCCAGCGCGCCCGCCTCGAACGCTCCTTCAGCACCGCCATGCGCGAACTGAAGCAGTTACAAAGCGAGCGCCGCGCCCGCCCCCGGCCGGAGCCCGTGCAGCCGGTGCACGCCGAGCCCGCCGTCACGCCTCCTCCCGCGCACCGCCCCGCCCCGCCGCCCGCATACGTAATGTCCGGCGCCCCGGACGCCCAGCCCCTATCGTGCGCCCCTGTCTCCCCGGATACCCGCTAGCCCTCCGCCCCCCTGCTCTTTGACAACCTCGCAAACGGCCCCAAGCAGTCCGCCCAATCTGTCCCCAAAAATGAGCCCACTCCGGCAACCCACACCCCAGAACCCGCAACCTGGAACCCGCACCCGATAACCCACCACCCACAACCCACCACCTGTAACCCTCGAATCAACCACATAGGCTTTGATCGTCAGTCGTCCGCACTGGCCGGAGGCCATCCCGACCCAGAGCTGCCCCGGCTCTGGTAATATAGGTGGAACGTGTTTCCGGAACCCACTGGCTTGCCAGGACCTCATATGCCCGCATCCGACTCAGCGAGAGCGGACGCCTGGCGGCGCGTCCAACTGGCGCGCCACCCCAAGCGCCCGCACGCACTCGACTACATCGAGCGCATCTTCACGGATTTTCGCGAGATGCACGGGGACCGCCTCTTTGGCGACGATCCGGCCATCGTCTGCGGGGCGGCGTTCCTGGGCGGCCGGCCGGTGATGGTGGTGGGCGAACAGAAGGGCCGCGACACCAAGCAGAAGCTCTATCGCAACTTCGGCATGCCGAAGCCGGAAGGATACCGGAAGGCTCTGCGCATCATGCAACTGGCCTCCAAATTCGGACGGCCCATCGTGACCCTGCTGGATACCCCCGGAGCCTATCCGGGAATCGACGCCGAGGAGCGCGGCCAAGCCGAAGCGGTGGCCCGCAACCTGCGTGAAATGGCGCGCCTGACGGTTCCCGTGGTTGCGGTGGTCATCGGCGAAGGCGGCAGCGGCGGAGCGCTCGCCCTGGGCGTGGGCAACCGCGTGCTAATGCTCGAAAACGCCATCTACAGCGTGATTTCGCCGGAAAGCTGCGCGGCCATCATCTGGCGCGATTCGACCAAGGCCGAACTGGCCGCGGCGGCGCTCAAGCTGACTGCCGAAGAGCTTCTCAAACTGGGCCTGATCGACGCCGTGGTAGGCGAGCCGGCCGGCGGCGCTCACGAAGATGTGGACGCGGCGGGGCGTCTTCTCAGCGAGAGCCTCACGCAGGCTCTGGAGGGTCTCTCGAAGCTGGGACCGGAGCAACTCGTGGAACAGCGCTACGCCAAGTTCCGCGACATGGGCAATTTCTTCGCGTGAAAAAAAGCGTCTGGTTAGGTCTTCTGTTCCTGGCGGTGGTGATCGGCTTCGTCGTCTATTCGACGATGAATACGGGGCGCATCCGCTGCGCGGTCTGTATTACGTTCCGTGGAAGCCAGGCCTGCCGGACGGCTTCGGCTCGTACCCGGGAACTGGCGCTGCGGACGGCTACCGAGAATGCCTGCGCGCTGCTGGCCTCTGGCGTTACCGACTCCAACCAGTGCAATAACACGCCCCCCGACAGCGTCCGCTGGCCGTAATGCTTTTGAAACAAAAGCGGGGCCAGGCTGGGCACGGAACCAGCGGCGGACCGCTCCGGAACAGCGCCTTACCGGGTGTTAATATGTTTATTGAACTCTCCCGTTAAGAATTACGTCTAATTATCGTCGGCAAATCTAGGAGTCTCGATTCGTGAAGAGCAAATGGAAAACCATCCTCATCGTCGTGGTGGTGCTGGCCCTTGGCATTGGGGTCTACGCCAGTACGGTTCTCAGTAAGCGCGGTGTGGTGGCCGTTCAAACCGGAAAGGTGGTTCGCCAGGATCTCACCAGCCTGGTCACCGCGTCGGGCGAGATTAAGCCCAAAAACTACATCAATATCGGCGCCAACGCGATCGGCATGCTCACCAAGATTTTGGTGAAGGAAGGCGACCGGGTAAAGAAGGGGCAGTTGGTGGCGCGGGTGGAAAACATCCAGCCGGAGGCGCAGGTAGCCTCCCAGCAAGCCCAAGTCAGTTCAGCCGAAGCGGATTCGAGCGCGGCGGAATCCGGATTGAAGGTCTCCGACGAAGCCCTGCGCACCCAGCAGGCGGTCATCGACCATTACCAGTCCGATCTGGAGCACGCCAAGCTGGACTATGACCGCGCCAAGGAACTCTATAAAGACCAGCTCCTGGCCAAACAGGATTTCGACGCCAAGAAGGCTACCTACGATGCGGCCGTGGCTTCCTTGAACGAGCAGCAGACGCGCTTGACGCAGGCCCGCAGCCAGCGCGAACAGCAGGCCGCGCAACTGTCCGCAACCCAGCGGCGGGTGGGCCAGGCCAAGGCGGTGCTGGCGCAGTACACCGACATGCTGCATAAGTACGATTCTTTCTCGCCGATCGACGGCGTAGTCACCAACCTGCCGGTGCGGGAAGGCGAGACCGTGGTCCCCGGGCAGACGAATCTGACCGGAAGCAACATCATGACCATCGCCGATATGTCTCTGATTACCGCCGAAGTGAAGGTGGATGAAACCGACATTGTCAGCGTGGCATTGGATCAAAAGGCGGACATCACCATCGACGCCATTCCCAATAAGACCTTTAAGGGGCACGTAATCGAGATCGGCAATACCGCGATTCTGCGGTCCACCGGCCTGGCTGCGTCCCAGAGCGCCGTATCCAGCCAGGAAGCCAAGGATTTTAAGGTGGTGGTGGCCATGGACGATCCGCCCGAGGAGATCCGTCCGGGCCTGTCCTGTACCGCCAAAATCACCACGGCGACGCGCAAGAACGCGCTGACCATCCCGATTCAGGCCCTCACCATCCGGCAGAAAGGCGATCTGGAAGCCAAACCCAAGACCGGCGGCGGGAGTGTGGTCGCGGCGAAGCTGACTCCGGCCGAAGAAAAGACCCGCAAGGAAGAAGTGCAGGGCGTGTTCGTCATCGCCGGCGGAAAGGCTGAATTCCGCAAGGTCGAGACAGGCATCACCGGCGCGACCGATATCGAAGTGCTCAGCGGTCTCAAAGACGGCGACGAAGTGGTCACCGGCAGCTACCAGGTGATCCGCACGTTGCGCAACGAGGCCCAGGTTAAGGTCGATAACAAGTCTCCATTGCCGCAGAAAGCGTGACCCATGGCACAAGCACTCGCAGAGAAAGAGCTGATCGAACGCGGCGAGCAACTGAAGCGCGACGGTATCGTCATCCGCACTTACGATCTGTGGAAGACCTACATCATGGGCGACCAGGAAATCCACGCGGTTTCCGGCGTGGATATCACCATCCGGCGCGGCGAGTACGTGGCTATTATGGGGCCATCCGGCTCCGGTAAATCCACGCTGATGAACCTGATCGGCTGCCTGGACTCGCCCACCAAAGGGCAGTATTACATCAACGGCCGGCTGGTCAGCGACATGACGGACGACGAACTGGCCCGCATCCGCAACAAGGAAATCGGCTTCGTTTTCCAGACGTTTAACCTGCTGCCGCGCGCTACATCCCTGCACAACGTGGAGTTACCGCTAATCTACAGCGGCACCCCCTCCGGCGAGCGTACCGAGCGCGCCAAGGCGGCCTTGCGCCAGGTGGATCTGGAAGCCCGCATGATGCACAAGCCCAACGAGCTTTCGGGCGGGCAGCGCCAACGCGTGGCCGTAGCCCGCGCCCTGGTGAACGATCCATCCATCCTGCTGGCCGACGAGCCCACCGGCAACCTGGATAGCGTCACCGGCAACGACATCATGGGCCTCTTCGCGCGCCTTCACGAACAGGGCAATACCATCGTGCTGGTGACTCACGAGAACGACATCGCTCTGCACGCGCATCGCGTGATCCACATCCGGGACGGCAAGGTAGAGAAGGACGAACCGGTCCGCCACTAAGGCCCGCTCTTCCGCCTGCCAATCCGCGCTTCGAATCTCGCACTTCGGGCAAGGATCGCCCTCTATTTCGCTGGTCAGCCATGGGCAGCCGCGCTCGCGCGCTCTAACCTGATTGTCACCTCCCCGCCGTGTTTCACAAAAGGTCCCACCTGAAACAATCAAAGCGCGGGAGAACCCCTGTAACCATGCCGGTTGTGAAGCATTGCCGGCCTTCATCCGCTATGCTAAAAACAGAACGTCATGGACAGCACGCCGATCACATTGCGCAAGTACGCCGATTTTGACGAGATTAAGGCGGACGAGTACCGCTATTGGCAAAGCCGGCCCGCGCATGAACGGCTCGACGCGGTTGAGGAAATGATCGAAACCGCCTACGCGCTCAAGGGATGGAAAATCGAACCCGATGTACCAAGACTACAAAGACCTTTTGTCCGCCTTCCGATCCCATGGCGTTAAGTACCTCGTTGTGGGCGGCTTCGCGGTGATCTATCACTCGCAGCCCCGATTTACGAAGGACATGGACCTGTTCATCAAAGCAGACCCCGAAAACGCAAAGGCGGCCTATGCGGCGCTTGCCGAGTTCGGCGCACCGCTCCAAGGTATCACTTGGCAAGACTTCACCGACCGCAACAGTTTCTTCCGGTTTGGCCGCGAGCCGAGTGGCTTCGATATCCTTCCGGCCATCCCCGGCGTGGATTTTGACGCGGCATGGGAAAGGAGAGTGGAAGCCGTGGTTGATACGGCTACCGGCCTGAATGCGAATGTCATATCCGCCGACGACCTCATAGCGTCGAAACTCGCGTCAGGACGCGCCCGCGATCTTGCGGACGTTGAGGACATCCGCAAAGCGGCGGACAGCCAACGGCCAGACGCTAAGAAAAAGCTCCCGGAACCGAGCGGCCCTAATCGGTGAACTCGCTCAATTCTTCGGCATCATCCGGCAAGCCCAAACGCTCCAGGAATTCGCGCCCGTCGTCTGTTTCCGCTGGGCGCGGCTCTGCGGCGCCGGCACGCTCCGCCGGTGGCGTGGCCACCGCTAGTGCAGCCTGCGGTACTAACACTCCTGCCGGTATTGCACGTCGCATCCGCCCAGAGACAGAATAGGGTGAGTGGAGTGAAACGACGGAAACCACGGACATCACAAGTCTACTGCGGCAGTGGCAGGCGGGCGATTCGCGGGCTTACGATCTGGTGATGAGTTGGGCCTACCAGCGAATGCTGGCCATCGCTACCGGTTTCGTGGCCGGCGAACGGGTGGCTACCGAGCCCGCCGCCCTGGTCAACGAAGCCTACATTCGCCTGCGCAAGCTGCAGCACATGGTCTGGCAGGACCGCCATCACTTCTTCTCGGTAGTGGCCGGGGAACTGCGCCGCATTCTGATCGACCAGGCCCGCCTGCGCATCGCCCAAAAGCGCGAAGGCAGCCAGCAGCGTGTACCGTTGTCGGAAGATCTCAGTTGGGTGGACGCCCGCGGCCAGGATATGGTGGACCTGGACCGCGCCTTAAACGATCTCGAACAGATCGACGCGGAGAAGGTCCGGCTGGTCGAACTGCGCTACGTGATGGGGTGTACGGTGCCTGAAATCTGTGAGTTACGCGGGGTTTCAGATGCTACTATCGAAAGACATTTGCGTTTCGCGCGTACCTGGCTGTACGATAGGTTGCACTCGGCAACCGTATGACCGGATCCTGGCAGGCCCTCGAAGAAATCTTCGACGAAGTATGCGCCCTGGATGAAGACCGCCGCCGCGCGGTCCTCGATGTGAAATGCGCGGGCAATCCCAGCCTGCGGGCCGCAGCGGAGCGAATGGTGCGCTCCTATGACGAGGAACGCGCCGCGAATGTGCAAGCCCGCGGCGCCGCCGCCGGCCGGCGCTTCGGGGTCTGGCAAGCCATCCGCTTGCTGGGGCGCGGCGGAATGGGCGAGGTCTGGCTGGCGCAACGGGCCGATGGCGAACATGAGCAGCAGGCTGCTCTGAAGATCCTCTCGCCCTACCTGGCGGCTCCCGATTCGCTGAAACGCTTCCGCCGCGAGCGGCAGTTGCTGGCGCGCCTGGAGCATCCCAACATCGCCCGGCTGCTGGATGGCGGCATGAGCCCCCAAGGCGAGCCATACCTGGTGATGGAATATGTCGAGGGCGTGCGCCTCGACCTCTATTGCGAGGAGCAGAAACTGCCGGTCCGCGGCCGCCTGGAGCTGATGCTCAAGGTATGCGCGGCCGTGAACTCCGCGCACCAGTACCTGGTGGTGCACCGCGACCTGAAACCCGCCAATATCCTGGTGACCAGCGAGGGCGAGCCGAAGCTGCTGGATTTCGGCATCGCCAAGGTGCTCGATAACGATGCCACCCTGGAACATACCGCGAACACCAATGTATTCCTGACTCCCATGTACGCCAGCCCGGAAATCCTGCGCGGGGAGCCGGCCACGGTGGCCAGCGATGTCTATTCCCTGGGAGTGGTGCTCTATGAACTACTCGCCGGGCGGCGGCCGTTCGATAGCGCGAAGCTGGGGCCCGCGGGGCTGGTCCAGGCGGTCACCGGGACCGAGGCAGCGCCGCCGGGTGCCGAAGGCGACCTCGATAGCATCACGCTGAAGGCGCTCGCCAAGCATCCCGAAGATCGCTACGGCTCCGCGGCGCAATTCGCCGACGATATTCGCCGCTATCTGGATGGACTGCCGGTGGCGGCCGTGGCGCGCAGTCCCATGTATGTGGCGCGCAAGTTCGTGCGGCGCAATCGCCCGGCCGTGGCGGCGGCGGGAGTGCTGCTGCTGTCGCTGGCGGCAGGTCTGGCCGGCACCCTTTGGCAGGCGCGCGTCGCGAGCCAGGAGCGGGCTACCGCCGAGCAGCGCTTTAACGACGCGCGTAAGCTGGCCAACTATCTGCTCTTCGATCTTTACGATTCGCTGGGCAAAGTCCCCGGCACGCTGCCCATGCAGGCGGATATGGCCCGCCGTGCCCTGCAATACCTCGACCGCCTGGCTGCCACCAAGAACAACGATCCGGGCCTGCGCGAGGAATTGGCGGAAGGCTACCTCAAGCTGGGCACCGTTTTCGGCCACCGGGGGCTAGGCGACCGGCTTGGGGATACCGCGCAAGCCATCGCCAGCGACCGCAAAGCACTGGCGATCGCCGGGCCGCTGGTGAAGGAACAGCCCGGCAACGTGGAGGCGAGGCGCACCCTGGCCGGGATCGAAGGGCAGCTTGGAAGCGCTTTGTCGATGGCCGGACAGTTCGACGAAGCCTATAACTGGCTGCGCAAAGCGGCCGAGGCCTTCGAGCAGATCGCCGCCGCCAATCCGCGGGATGTGCGCAGCCTGCGGGATGCCGGCACCGCCTGGTACTCGTACGGCAAGGTGCTCAGCGAGAAGAGCGGTTATATCAGTTTCAATTCGGACGCGCCTCTGGCGCATCTGCGGAGGTCGGTCGGCGAATTTGAAGCGGCGCTGCACGAGGACGCCGCGAATCCGGAAACGATCAAGCTGTTGGCCGCCAGCTACGAAGCCATCGGACGGATCGAATCCACGCCCAATCCGAGCGAAGGAATTAAAGCCTACACCACCGCACTGGAACTGCTGGCGCGCTTGCCCGCGCCCGAACAGCAGACGGCGGATGTGCGGCAATTGCGCGCCATGATGCTGGTGCACGTGGGTTGGGACCAGGGTCAATTGAACGACTTCAATGCCGGGATCGCCAGCCTGGACGAGGCGCGTCCGGTGCTGGATGAGTTGGCGGCGGCCGATCCGGAGAACGTCGGGGCCGCGTTCCGCCGTGTGGACGCCTACCGGTCGCTGGGCTTGATTCATGGCTACGCCGGGCACAAAGCCGAGTCACTCGAGAACCTGCGCAAAGCCGTCGAGATCCTGGACTGGATCGTGGCGCGCGACACGGCCAATACCATGTATCCCCTGATCCGCGCGGAATTGCAGGGTCGTGTCGCCAATCTGCTGGTGGAGGCCGGGCGGGAAGCCGAGGCCCGCGTCTATGCCGAACCCAGCGTGGCTTATTTCCGCAAGCTGGGAGACAGTCCCGACGCCACGCCTCAACAATTGATCGAAGCCGTAAAGAGCGCCGCTGAAACGGGCGTGAAATCGCTGCGCGACTATCCCGCCGCGCTGCGCTTCGCCTTGCGGGCCGACGAGGCGGCCAAAGGCAAGAATCCGGCGGCGCTGGGTTACCTGGCGGAAGCTTATTCGCTGAATAACGACACGCCCAAGGCTCTCGATGCGGCGCAGCGCGCATTGGCGCTCATGCCGCCCACCAAGCCTGGCGATTCGCCTTCGCAATTAAGGAACTGGCTGGAGGCTGAGGTGAAGGAGTATCAGGCGAAGTAGAAGTGGCGCACGCTTCAGGGTGCCCGTGGCGCACGCTTCAGCGTGCTGCGGCGGACTTCAGTCCGCAGTCCGCGGGACTTAAAAGTCCCGTCGGCACGCTCATCTGGGACCCCATTGCCGCTCAATAAGTGAGCGGTTGTTTTTCGGAGCCGCAAAGATGATGAAAACCAAGAGTAGTGGGGCGGCCAATCTTGGCCCGGGGTCCCCGCTGGGGGCGGCTTTCCAGCCGGCTTAGCCGCCTGAAAAGGCGGCTCCGGGCATGATTGCCCGCCCCACGGTGAGTTTTCGACGATGCCCCGCAGGGGGTCTCGCCGCTGTTTCACCCGCATCCGCGGGGGCGCCCGCTGAAGCATGCGCCACGGGCTGCGCCCCTTACGGCACGTACAAATCCAGATCTTGCGCCGTGTCCGTGCCTTCCGGCAAGTTCAG
>JBEKIM010000289.1:0-9598 GCA_050011755.1 Bryobacteraceae bacterium
GCGACTGGCGGCGAAAGTCGTAGCTGCCGGATGGCTCCGAGATTTCCACAGCCGCCGCGTTCACGACGACTGTGGAAATCTCATTTCAAACCTCAACAGCACCAGATCTACTATAAGGCGGCTAAGCCGGCTGGAGAGCCGGCTGCGGCCAGGATTGGCCGCCCTACATCTCCCGCTTGCGCACGGCACGTTTCACTTTGCCACAATTGTGAAGGGGATCAAAATGACCGCTGCTTTCGACGCCGTCGTCATCGGCACCGGACAGGCCGGGCCTTCGCTTGCGGCGCGATTGGCCAAGGCCGGGATGAAAGTCGCCATCGTCGAGCGCAAGTTGTTCGGCGGCACCTGCATCAATACAGGCTGCATTCCCACGAAGGCGATGGTCGCCAGCGCCTATGCGGCCCACATGGTCCGGCGCGCGGCCGAATTCGGAGTGAATGCCGGCGCAGGCAGCGTGGACATGGGGCGTGTGTCGGCCAGGAAAGAGGCTATCTCGGCGAAATCGCGGACCGCGGTGGAGTCCTGGCTGAAAAACATGGACAACTGCACGGTCTACGAGGGCCACGCGCGCTTTGAGTCGCCGACGGAGGTCAGCGTCGGACCGCAACGGCTCACGGCCAAGCGGTTCTTCATCAACGTCGGCGAGCGCGCGGTCGTGCCGGAGATGCCGGGACTGGAGCAGATCGCGTATCTCACCAATAGCTCCATGATGAAGGTGGACTATCTTCCCGAGCACTTGATCGTTGTGGGCGGGAGCTATGTCGGGTTGGAGTTCGGCCAGATGTTCCGGCGTTTTGGAAGCCGCGTCACGATTCTTGAAATGGGGCCGCGCTTGGTGCATCGGGAAGACGAAGATGTGTCCGCGGCGATCCTGGAGATCCTGGCGGGCGAGCAGATTGACGTTCGCCTGAACGCGAAGTGCATCGGCTTCGCGAAGCGGGGAGAGGGGATCGCGGCGCACGCCGACTGCGCGGCCGGCGCGCCGCAAATCGGGGGTTCGCACCTGCTGCTGGCGGTGGGCAGGCAACCGAACACCGGCGATCTGGGGCTGGAAGCGGCCGGGGTTGCGGTGGACGCCCGCGGTTATATCGCGGTGGACGATCAATTGCGCACCAGCGCGCCGGGCATCTGGGCACTGGGCGATTGCAACGGCCATGGCGGGTTCACGCACACGGCGTATAACGATTTTGAGATCGTGGCGGCGAATCTGCTGGACAACGATCCGCGCAGGGTGAGCGACCGCATAACCGCTTACGCGTTGTATATCGATCCCCCGCTGGGTCGAGTGGGTTTGACCGAAGCCGAGGTCCGGAAGAGCGGACGGAAGGCATTGGTGGGCAGGCGTCCCATGACCAAGGTGGGACGGGCCGTGGAGAAGGGCGAGTCGCAGGGATTCATGAAGATCATAGTGGATGCGGAGTCGAAGAGAATCTTGGGGGCGGCAATTCTGGGTACGGGCGGCGACGAGGCGATTCACTCGATTCTGGATATCATGTATGCTAAAGCGCCCTACACAACTATTCAGAGGGCGGTACACATTCACCCCACAGTTTCGGAACTAATTCCAACTATGCTGGGGGAATTGCAGCCGTTACAGTAGAACCGGGAGGGCTATGTCGATCTACGCTCTGGCATTTCTAATCGGTGTGGCGTCCGGCCTGCGGGCGCTGACGCCGCTGGCCGCGGTGAGTTGGGCGGCGCGCCTCGGATGGCTGCACCTGGAGAACACCTGGCTGGCGTTTCTTGGCTTTCGAGCAGCGCCGTATATCGTCAGCGTGTTGGCCATTGGGGAATTGATCAACGACAAACTCCCCAACGCGCCGAGCCGGAAAGCGCCGCCAGGCTTCATCGCCCGCATCGTGACCGGCGCATTGTGTGGCGCGGCGCTGGGCGCGGGCAGCCAGGCATTGGCCGGCGGTTTGGTGGCGGGCGCGATCGGCGCGGTCGCCGGCACGCTCGGCGGCTACGAGTTTCGATCGCGGTTGGTGAAGGCCATCGGCGGGCGGGATCTTCCGATCGCGTTGCTGGAGGACGTCATCGCGATCGGCGGCGCGTTCCTGATCGTCTCGAGATTTGCATGACTTGGGCCTTGCGACAGATTCTCGCTTTATGCATGTGTGCCGGCGCGGCGATAGGCCCGCCGCGCCCGCCGCGAATCCACTTTGCCGCACTTACCTCCAAGGTCGATCCGGTTTGTCCGGCGGCCGCCCGGAAGCAGGGGATGCGGGCGGCGGTGCTGTTGGACGCCATCATCGGGAAAGACGGCCACACGGCGCGCGTCGAGTCGATCAGGGGCAATCCGATTCTGGCGGACGCCGCCGGCTAAAACACCCGGCGTTTGAGCCTTTCCACGGTGAATTTGGCCGTATCGGCGACCGCCATGACTGCCATCACGCCCGCCTGGACGGGATCGCCCACCACCAGGTCGGCGGCGTCCGGGACGCTGCCGGCCATGTTCAGACTAATCACCAGCAAGCCTTCCTGGCGCACTTCACGCACGGCCTGCTCGATTTCGCCGCCCATCAACGATCCGGCCAGCACCAGCGCCTTGGCCCTGGGAAGCCGGGCCACCGCCCGCACCGCGTCGGCCAGCGCCTGCTCTCCCACCAGCGGGATGGTATCCACCGAGATGTGCTCGCCGCGGATATTGTGCCGATCCGCTTCCGACACCGCGCCGATCGCCACTTGCCCCACTTGCGCGCCGCCGCCCATGATGATGATGCGCTTGCCGTAGATCTTCTGGAGGGTCTCGACCACCTCGACTCTGCGCACAATGGGCAACGCCCGCAGATCGGCCGCCAGATCGGCGATCTGGGCGGGGAGCGCGATCTCAAAGTAAATGCGCGCTTCGGCGGACACCTGCTCGATGATCTCGACCGAGGTGATGTCGCCGCGATGGCGGGCGATCACGCCGGTCAATTCGTGCAGAACTCCCAGGCCGGGATCGGCGTGGATCAGGAGGCCTATATTGTCGTTAGCCATGGCGTATAAGTCATCTTATCGCCATCGGCGTTAACACTAATGGAGGGCGGCCAATCTTGGCCGCAGCCGCCTTTTAGGCGGCCAGAGCCGGCTGAAAGCCGGCTGCGGGCAGAATTGCCCGCCCCACAAAACCAAGCTGACCCCACTACCAAACTAGAAGAGGCGCTCCTGGCGCTTCAGCGTACCGAAGGAGCCCAGGTTGGCGACGGCGAAGGCGAAGCGATACTGAGTTTCGTCGCGGGTGCCGAAATCGAAGCGCACGAGTTGCACGCTGAAGCCGCAGCAGTCGGTGTTGTAAGTGGTCTGGACAATGGCATAATCCAGGATGCCCACCTTATAGTCGTAAACGGCCACAAACGCGGCGTTCCATCCGCGCCGGGTGGAGTTGCCGATGCCGAAGCTGCCGCGCAACTGGTTCTCACTCGGCAACAGGGTGGTGTCGCTGTGTACTTCAGTCTGCCCCACGGAAATGAAGAACGCGCCTTTGCGCCAATCGGCGCTGGCGGTGGAAGCCACAAAGCCACGGCGAACCGGATCGTAATCCGTGCGCCAATCGAAGGCGATGTTCCATTTGGGCTGGATGCGTAGGGCGGACACCACCGGCGAATAGGTGCGCGGACCATCCAAAAACGTGAAGGGCGTCAACTCGAGCTGGCTCAGGAGCACGTTGCGCACCTGCGTACCGGGCAGAATCACGCCGCCGAAAGTCGGGTCGAAATAACGCGCCTGGGATACTTCCCAGCTAAAAACTTCCACATCCTCATCGCCCCGCTTGGCATACAGACGGTTGGTCAGCGAGAAAGTAACCTGATTCGTATTCGACAGAAGATCGTTCTCGTCGAAACGGATGATCTTATTGAAGTCCTGGCCGATTCCCGTGACGTATTCGTAGGTGGCCCGCGGCTCGATCACATGCTTCAACTTGTCTCCGAGCCAGCTCTTGCGATTGAAAACGCGTTCGAAGGAAGGGGCCACCAGGTCCATTTTGAACTCGCGGGCGCTGCGCAGGAAGGCGGTGGGCACCACGCGCATAAAGTCGTCGACGGTATTGCCATTCAGTTGATATTGAGCGGGCCCTTGCGCCTCGCCATAGAAAGTCTCATCGGCGATAAAGCTGGGGACCAGGTGAAAGTCGCCGAGGTGCAGCACCGAGGTGATCTGGGGCGCAAAATCCATGCGGGTATTGAGCAGGTTGGTGGTATAGCGGCTCAGCAGGGTCGGGGTGGTGGCGTACGTGGGGGGGCAAGCGGTAGTGGTGCCCTGCTGCCCGGGCTCGACACCGGGGCAATAGAAATCCGGCTCGCTGCGCGAGAGCAGACCGGCGCTGGAATCGAAGGAATACCAGACCGGTATGCCCGGCGCCACCTGGTGGTCGCGGCTGGAAAGGTCCAACTCCGGCAGTTTCTTGATGACTACGGCGTTGGTGTCGGTGCTCTGCTTATTGGTGGTCGGGTTGGTTTCGTTAATCTCGAGGGTGGTGAAGTCCTGTTTGCGTTCGATAACCGTATCGAACGTGAACGTGGACCAGTCCTTGTTCAGGAACGCCACCGAGTTCACTTCGCTAAAGACGGCTTCGTTAAACGAGTCGGAAAACGCTTCGCGGAAGGTAAAGGAACTGAGGTAGTTGATGAAACCGCGGGCCGTCCAGCCGTCGCCCAGGTCGGCCTTGCCCTGCACCGAAAACGTCACGCCGCCCTGCTTGATGGGGGGACCGTAGGGATTGGGCAACCCGCGATCCTGCACGCCGAAGAGGATGGCGTCGAAGTCCGCTTTGTCGGTCGGCTTGCCGCGCAATTCCAGGTGATGCGCGAACCCGCGCTCGGAATAGTCCTGAACATGGTAAGTCGCGTCGTAGCTACGGTTAATGGCCCAGAAGGCGCCGCCGCCCAACATAAAGCCGCGCGTGGAACTATGACCGATGTTAGGCATCAGGATTCCCGTGCGGCGGGGCACTTTTTCGAGCGATTTATAAAAGAAGGGCGTGAAAAAGAGCGGAAACTTGCGCAAAAGGAAGACCGAGCGGTAAGCCCTGGCGGACTCCTGGGGCACCACGTTGAAGCGCGGTCCTTTCAGGCGCCACCAGGGGTTGGGGACCCGGCAGTTGGTGAGAAAGCCGTCGTAGAGAATGTAGTGTCCGTCCACGCGCTCCGCCCACTTACCCTGGAAAAAGTAGGGGTTGGTGCTGGTGAGCATGCCCGGGCGCGTGTCTATGCGCGGGGCGGTGGTGCCCCGCACATCGTAGAACTTACCTTTCTCCGTCTCGGTGTTGTATTCCACGCGCTCGGCCCAGATCTTCTCGTTGCGCTCGAACTGCTCGAAGTAGACGTTCCCGCGGGCCTCGACGTCGCCGGTCTCTTCGTTGAAGTCGATCTCGTCGGCGCGGAAGAGCATATTGATGTTCTCCATCTCCGCGTGACCGCGCAGGTGGCGAACCTTTCCCTCGGTGGTCTGTTCGCCCGCGCGGATGTCCCACCAGCCGACGGCGGGCGCGTTGGCCCGCGGCTTATAGATGCGTTTATTGGGTTGCGCGACGGGGGCGCCGGTGGGCGGCGGCACGAGCACCGTATTGGGCAGTGCCTGGGAGAACGCCGTGTGGGCGAAGACGAGTGCTGCCAACACCCCAAGAGTGGAACTATACGTAATACTCGAAGAAAGTTCGTGACAAATTTCGCCGATTATGTTACCAACAGTGTGAGGGCGTGTGCACGGCTGAGGGCTCAATCGGCAAACGTACCATATCGGGGCCTTGCTTTGCACCATAGACGCATCCACCATGACTTGCAGCTACTGCCGTTACCTGAATTCAGACGACGATCACCGCTGCCGCCGATGCGGCCGCCCGCAGAATGATATGTATGCCACGGCTACGGCCGGCGCTCTGGCCGCCGTGCCAAAACCGGCGCGGGAAGAGCAGGTGCGCGCGCCCGAGCCAGCGCCGCCCACGCGGCTGGCCGCCGTTCCGCGCCAGGCCAGGCTATTCACAGACGAGCCTGCCGCCAGGGCCTCGTTCACCACGGTATTAGCGCCGCCGGCGCCGCCCAAGACAGCCCGCCCGGCATCCCGCAATCGCCGCGCGCCGAACGACTCACAGCCTTCTCTCGAATTTCTGCAGGCCGCCCCGCATACGGTGCGTAAGTTGGGTACCACGGTGGAGGCCTCCATCGTTTGCGACGCCACGGTCGCCGCGCCAATGCACCGGGCTTGCGCCGCGGCCATCGACGGCAGCATGATCCTGATCGGCTGCGGCATCTTCCTGGCGATGTTCCAGCTTCTGGGCGGATCGTTCGCCGCTACCAAGCCGGTGATTCTGGTTATGGGCGCCGCCGCTCTATTGATCGCCATGTTTTACGGGTTCGTGTGGGTTTGGGCCGGCGTACAGACGCCGGGAATGCGGGCCCTCAGCTTGACCCTGATCAATTTCGACGGCTATCCTCCGGACCGCACCACGCGCTGGCTGCGCTTTGTGGGCGCCTGCCTCGGCTATTGCGCGGTCGGGTTGGGCTTGCTGTGGGCTCTCCTGGATGAGGAGAGTCTCGCGTGGCACGATCACATCTCCAAAACCTTCCCGACCTTTCACGGACCGGAAACCAGTTTTGTACGCCGGCGGTAGCTGGCTCGAGTTCTCCATAAGCAAAGCGCTGCGGATGCGCAGCGATGCTAGCATTCGCCGTTCCACACAAGAACCATCGGCAGAAACAGGAAGTTGAGCCGGCTTCATGCGTGATCCTTGGGATACGGTGTCGCCGGTAAGGGCCGGTGGATGCGCTTGGGTGCGTAACCTTCATCACCGGCACTGCGCCCTCCGAGTTGTGAAGTTCCTGTTGCGGGCCGCCGCGGTATCAGCCTTCATCTGGATGGCGGGGACCGGGAGCGCCCGCGCGCAATCGTCCGACGGCCTCAACCATGACCGCATTCTCGGCGTCATCCCCAACTATCAGACGGTGAACGATGCCACGCCGGCGACACCTCCCCTGACGCCTAAACAGAAGTGGCTCTTCTTCCTGGACGAAACGCGCGATCCCTTCAACATTGCCGCGGCGGCGCTCAGCGCCGGACTCTCGCAGGCGGACAACCAAACACCCAAATATGGCGAGGGCTGGGGCGCGTATGCCGAGCGATTCGGCGCCGCGGAAGGCGATTTCACCTCGCAGAACCTCTTCAGCGACGCGATCCTCGCCTGTGTGCTGCATCAGGATCCCCGATATTTCCGCAAGGGACCCCAGGCCCGCTTTGTGCCGCGCGTCCTGTATTCGTTGAGCCGCATAGCCGTGGCGCGGCAGGATAGCGGCCGGCCGGCTTTCAACGCCTCGGGCGTCTTCGGCATGGCACTGGGCATCGGCGCCTCGAATCTGTATTACCCGTCGGCGAGCCGGACCGGGACCGTGATGGCCACCCGCGTGGGCACCAGCCTAGGCGGTTGGGCGCTGGGCAACGTGGCGGCAGAATTCTGGCCGGACATTCACCAGAAGTTCTTCCCGAACGGATTCCCGCACCGCAAGCCGCCGCCACCGCCCGTGCCTCACCGGTAGGTCTTTAAGCCACGGTCAACAACATCGGTGCGCCCTTTGTAATCACGATAGTGTGTTCGTAGTGAGCGGCAAGACTGTGATCGGCCGTGCAGATCGTCCACTTGTCGGGTCGTAAATGGGCAGAGCCGTTCCCCGCCGAAATGATTGGCTCAATCGTAATGACAAGACCTTCTGTCAGCTTCGTGCGAAAGCGAGAATCAAAGTGATTGGGCACGCACGGCTCTTCATGGATCGTTCGGCCCACGCCATGCCCACAGAACTGTTTAATGATACTGAATCCGCAGCGCCGCACCTCTCGTTCAACGGAGCGTCCGATCTCGTAAACACGATTACCGGCTGTCGCCACCTTAAGCGCTTGCCGAAATGCGCTCTCGGCACATCGGGTCAAAGCGTCTGCTGTGGCGGAAACCACTCCGACCCTGACTGTGACTGCTGCATCGGCAACGAAACCGTCTTTTTCAGCCGTGAGATCCAGCTTTACTAAATCGCCCTCCGCAATCGTACGGCCCCCCGGTATCCCATGTATCGCCTCATCGTTGACGCTAATACATGCCGTGCCCGGAAATCCGTAGACTTTGGGCGGCGACGATTCAGCGCCGTACTTTGCCAGCGCCGCAGCGCCAACAGAGTCGATTTCAGCAGTCGTGGTGCCGGGTCGAACCACTCCCGACATTTCATCCAAAGTCATTCTTACTATCCTTCCGATGGCTTGCAGCTTCTTTAGTTCGGCTTGTGATCTAATTGACATTCATCGTTCCTCTGACTTTGTATCTATAACTGTTTACAAGCATTGCGTCATCCATGTCCCGGCGGTTGAGCCGGAACGTCTGCTCGTCAACGTATCCGTTTCAAGTGGCTCCAAGAGTTCTCCAGTTTGGTTCTTGGAGGGCGGCCAATCTTGGCCGCAGCCGCCTTTTAGGCGGCCCGAGCCGGCTGAAAGCCGGCTGCGGGCAGAATTGCCCGCCCTCCAAAAACCAAATTGACCCACTACCCGGGCGGCGAACATACTCAGCGTCAGTCCTCCATACGACTTAAGCGCATCAACCAGAGTTTTCGGTTCGAATTGCGCAGCTGTCTCAGCCACAATCCGATTCTACTGCCCGAATCGCTGGTGAGTCGAGTATGCCTAGCGAGAGGGTCCTTGTTTCGACTCGCATGTCCGCTGGGCGGCCTATGGGAAACTGAAGACTGCGCATGCCCGTCTCCTCGCCCGGCGTGTTATTCCGCCACGCCAATTTCCGCTATTATCTGATGGTCCGCGTGCTGACGGCTACCGCGTCGGAGATGCAGGCCGTGGCTGTCGCCTGGCAGATATACGGGCTGACGCATCGCCCGCTCGACCTTGGCCTGGTGGGATTGGCACAGACGGCGGACCGTTTTCCGCGGCGGCGCATTCTGCAGGCCTGCTGCGCGGGGTTCGCGCTGTGCTCGCTGCTGCTGCTGGGCCTGACCCTGCACGGCCTATCCGCGATCCTCCCGATCTATGCCGTGCTGTTGTTCAACGGGACGGTGCGCGCTTTCAACGGACCCGCGGGCCAGGCATTCCTGCCGCTGCTGGTGCAGGAGGAGCATTTTCCCCAAGCGGTGGCCTGGAACTCGTCGATTTTTCAGGCAGCCACCATTGCGGGGCCCGTGGTGGGCGGCTTGCTCTATGGATGGACCGGAAGCCCCGTGCCCGTCTATGGCTGCGCGGCGATCGAATATGTGGGGGCGCTGCTGGTGCTGGCGGGCATCCGGATCGTCGCCGCGGCAGGCCCGCGCCCGGCAGCCTCGTACAAAATGGCCTTGGAAGGCTTGCGATACATACGCCGCAACAAGCTGATACTGGGCGCGATCTCCCTGGACCTGTTCGCGGTGCTGCTGGGGGGAGCGGTGGCGCTGCTGCCGGTCTATGCGCGCGAAATTCTGAAAGTCGGCGCCTGGGGGTTGGGCATTCTGCGTAGCGCGCCGGGACTGGGCGCCGTCCTCATGGCACTGGTGGTGGCGCGCTGGCCCTTAGAGCGGCATGCGGGCGCGATCATGCTGTGGTGCGTTTGCGGATTCGGGATCTTCACCGTTGTTTTCGGACTCTCGCGCAACCTGGCGCT
>JBEKIM010000290.1:0-10667 GCA_050011755.1 Bryobacteraceae bacterium
GACCTGTGCAAGTGGGCCGCCGACCGCTACGCCGGCGCCTTGTCGAAACAGGAAGTCCAGGCGTTCTTGATGAACGTGCTGATTAGCGGCGACAAGGGAGGCGGACGGTGACATCCCCAGAAGCCCTGGCGGTGGAGAAGTTCCTCCACCGCTTCAGCCGCCGTTCGCTCGATCCGATCCCGAGCGACGGCCTGCTGGCCGCCCGCCAGCGCATTGACGGCGTGCTCGACGAGCGTGCGCGCCAGTTCTCGCTATTCGACGGGTCACCCGAGCTGGAGTTGATTCCAGCCCCAATACCGGCGCCGCGGGAGGCGGCGCCGGTCTCCCAAATCGCCGACGTGCTGTCGCCCTCCCAGGTGCGGACCTTCATGGATTGCTCGGCGCGCTGGTGGTACAAGTACGGCCTGGGACTGCCGGACCCCAAGGGCAGTTCGCTGGTGCGCGGGATCGTCGTTCACCGCATGGCCGAAATCTACCTGCGCACCAAGTTCGCCGGCGCGGCGCCTGAGGTGGACGAACTCGCCGAGATCTTCGACGATGTGTGGCAGGAGACGGCCGCCGAAAGCTCCTTCCAGCCCGACGAAGATCTCGACAAACTCAAGGCCCAGACGGCCGCGCTGGCGCGCATGTATCTCGACGACGTTGCGCCCGAGATCCAGCCCGCCGTGATCGCCGGCCAGCCCGCCATCGAGATGCGAGTGGCGGGCGAGATCGCCGGCGTCAACGTCCGCGGCATCGTGGATCTGCTGGACGCCACCGGCCGCATCTGCGACCTGAAGACGGCGGCGCGCAAGCCGTCTTGCGTGGCGCCCGACTACGCACTACAGATCGCCACCTACGCGGAGATCGCGCCACAGGTGACAGGGGAAGCCCAGCTTGTCACGCTGGTGGCCACCAAGACGCCTCAGCTCGTCACCATGACTTACCGGGTGTCGGACGCGGATCGCAGCTACGCCCGCGCCATCTACCCTCGCGTGCAGGACGCCATGCGCGCGGGCGTGGTCACGCCCAACCGCGGCAGCAACCTCTGCAGCCGCAAGCATTGCAACTTCTGGGAGGCGTGCGAGGCGGAGTACGGCGGAAGGGTGAAAGGAGCATGCGAGGCTGAATGATCGAAGCGGCCCGCGCCACCGACGCCCCTCGGCGCGCGCGGGCCGCAGCCGCTTGGTTCGAGTCCCGCAGCGTCCAGCTCAGCCTTCCAAAAGGCCTCGCAATTTGCGAGCGGATCAGGGCGCGATTCAAAGGACTTGGCACCAATCCCTGTCGCCTTCCAAAAAGACAACGTTTTGGAAGCTCCTTCCGATCAGACGCCCTGGCGGACGAGGAATTTGCGCGGTCCGTGCGCGCTGGCGAGTGGCAAAGGGCGAATCGATTCGACGCGCTGCCTCACTCGGGCATAAAATGAGAGCTTGCATTTCCGGTTCTATCCGCTACGATTTTCCTTTGGGGCGCGCGAACCGGTGCACTTTCCGCCGGGAAAGTCGGCCAATTTGCTGCGGGGCGCGTTCGGCACGATTTTCCGCCGGATCGCGTGCGTGCCGGATTGCCCTGGGGCGCGCGCGTGCGAGATCCGCGCCGCTTGCCCGTATGCGCGGATGTTCGAGCCGTCGGCCTTGGCGGGCGGACCGAGCGGGTTGGCCGACTGGCCGCGCCCGTTTGTCTTTCGGGCGACGCGGTTGGACGGGCACACCGCGGCGGCGGGTGAAACGTTTTGGTTCGATCTGAACCTGTTCGACATGCACAGCCCGGCGATCGCGTACCTGGTGCTGGCGTTCGCGCAGCTTGCGCACGAAGGCTTGGGACCGTCGCGCGGGCGGGCCGATTTGCTGGAAGTGGCGCAGCTTGACGAGAGCGGCGAGTGCGTGGCGCGGATCTACGATGGCAAGCAGTTCCTGCTGAGCGAGGGGCCGGCGCCGATGACGCTGGACTTGGCGGCGGGGGCGCCGGGGGCGGAGCGAGTGGGGCGCGTGCGGGTGCGATTCGTGACGCCGACGGAATTGAAGAGCGGGCAACGGTTGGCGGAGAAGCCCGAATTTGGCGTGCTGGCGGGGCGGATTCGGGACCGGCTGAGCACGCTGCGGGAGTTATACGGGGAGGGGCCGCTGGAGATCGACTTTCGCGGGTTTGGGGAGCGGGCGGCGCGGGTGAAGATGACGCGATGCGAGATTGGGCGGGTGGAGGTGGCGCGGCGGAGCAGCCGGACGGGGCAGGTGCATCCGATCGGGGGGTTTGTGGGGGAGGCGGAGTATGTGGGGGAGTTAGGGGAGTTTGTACCTTATTTGAAGGCGGGTAAGTGGGTGGGGGTGGGGCGGCAGACGGTTTGGGGTAAGGGGGAGATTTCGGTGAATGTCTAATTGGCAGCCACGGGCGCGTCGCTCCCAGGCGGGCCGAGGGTGGGCGATATAGAACTTCGTGTTAGTACATTAGAGATAAGTGCGCCGAGGGTTCTGCGTCTTACTGATGCCGTTAAGCCGCGCGCGGCCCCTATGAGAAGGGGACTGAAAAAGAAGATTTCTCCAGGATACTGGCTTTTCCGATCGGACCGCGGCATGCGATGGAAGAGCTTACTTCTTGGGGAACATCAGCTCGCCGGACGGGTCCTTTTGCTTAAGGCCCGTGACCTGGCCGTCCCGCACCGCAAATTCAAGCGTAAGGTCCGAGAAATATGGCGTCCGAAACACCAGCCCTTTAATCTGTGTCAGTGGCTGGGCAGGCTGTCCGGGCAGAACCAGCGACAGCTTACCATCGGGCGCCAGCGTGACTTGGATCTTTACGCCGCCGGGAGTTTCATATGCGCCCGCCAATTGACTCAGCAGTTTCGGATCGATGGTTTCCGGCTTTCGAGTGAATACCGCCTCAGCCTCGTCCAGCGACATCACCGCCTGATCGATATCGCCCTGCGGATTCGTGCGGAAGTTCACCGACCATTTTCCGTCAATCTCGTCATCCGGCGTATCGAATCGGTCATAGTGGAAGTGAGTCATGGCTAGCTTGATTTTGTGAAAATCGAATTGCAGCTGGTTGTCCTTCAACCCGATGGCCATCACGCCATAGGCGGGGTTCTCGTAGGCGCCGGCGTAATCCGCCAGCGGGTGGGACGGCTTGGTGTCCGGCACGCGGCCTTCGTTGGCCTTGGTTCGCGATTCCGTACCGGCCTTCTTGTTCTTCAGCCGGATGGCGAGCTGCCGCTCGCTCCACGGCGTCTGATCCATGCCGAGCAACCGTTCATAAACGTTGTAACTCACGATGTTGTAGAGCGGCTGGCTGTGGTTTCCTATCTCGAACACGATGACGCCGATGCGGTCCTGCGGCATGAACGAGACCTGCGTGTGGAAGCCCGGCAGGTCCCCGCCGTGCATGGTAATGAGATGGCCCCGGTAAGAAGCCGTTTCGCGGCCCATCCCGTAATCCATATTCAGCATCTCCGACCAACCCCTGGTCTCCAGCGCCGTGTTGGGCAAGGCTATGGCTGGCCGTAAAGTGGCTTTCAGAACCTCCGGCGGCAGCACCTGTTTGTCTTTATATTGGCCGTGGTTCATTAAGGCGATCAGCCAATGTGACATGTCTTCGATGTTGGAAACGATAGCGCCACAAGGGGCCACGCCGGATATGTCTTCGTAGTAGGGGATCTTGTAAAGCTCAAAGGAATCCCGCCGCTCGGTAAATCCGACGCCGAACTCCGGACGCTGCAACATCTCCGCAATGCTGTAGGCGGTGGAGTTCATCTGGAGCGGATCGAAGATCCTGTGTTTGACGAATTGCTCCCAGGTCTGGCCCGACTGCAACTCAATCAGGTACCCGACGGCCGCGAACATCAGGTTGTTGTACAGGAACGTCGTCCGCATGGGCTGTTCCGGCTCCAGATAGACCAGCTTCTCGAAGAGCTGCTTGCGGGTGAAGTCGGATTTGTACCAGATGGTGTCGTGCCGGGTGATTCCGGTGCGGTGGGACAGCATATCGCGCAAGGTCACCGAGTCGTTGAGCGGATCGTTGAAGAAGCGAATGGACGGGACGGATTCGCGAATCGGCTTGTCCCACGTCAGCTTGCCCTCCTCGACCAACATGCCGGCGGCTATCGCGGTGAACAATTTCGTGTTCGATGCGATTGGACTCATGGTGGCCGGCGTGAACGGGAGCTTCTTCTCGTAGTCCCGGTAGCCATAGCCTTTGGCGAAAACCAGCTTATCGTTCACGACGATGCCGACGCCCACGCCAGGCGCATTCCAGTCCTTAAGGACTTTTGCCATATAGGCGTCAAATCCGTCGAGCCGCTGGGTGACGTCGATGGCCTGCGCGGGTGCGACGCGGGCCAGGACGAGGAACAAAAAGCCGGCGGCAAGGCGCCGGTGCGCGCCAGTGAATAGAATGCTTGGCATAAATAGACTCTTCGCTGCTAAGGATGCGGTCCGGTTTCCAGGGGACCTGAACCGGCCAGTATACACCCGATTCCAGCGTCGTCAGTTGCCGCCGGAAGATGTGCGATGACCGATGCTCCAGACGTATGCGGCAACGGCGGATGCCTGTTCGGGGGTCAGTTGTGTCCCGCCCATAGGGGGCATCGGGCTGCGATATTGCTTGGGTTGCGGAACGCCGCCGGTAATCGCTTTCAAGATTCCGGCAAGACTGCCGTCGCTCCACAGCCATTTCCCGCCGGCCAGGCTCGGGCCTAGAGGCGAACCCGTGCCATTCGTGCCGTGGCAAGCCGCGCAGGCCGCTCCGCCTACTTTCCCGTGGTAAATACGATCGCCAAGGGCAACCATGTCTCGCGTCGCGCCATCGGGAACGGGGACGCTCGCAGCCGAACCCGCGTCTACATTCGTTCCTTCGGGCGGGTTTGCTTTTGTCTCGACGATATCGCCGGCCGGAGCGGAGGCACTCGGACAAGGGGCGCCCCTGGCGTCGTCCGCGGCATTGCCGCGATAGACGATCCGATAAATACGCCCGCGAATGTCGTCGGATACATAGAGCGCGCCATCGGGTCCGACTGCCAGTCCCGCGGGACGATGGACGGCGCCCTCTGGAGTTCTTACGGCTCCGGCGAAACCGTCCGCGAAGACTTCGCAACTTCCCGACGCGCGCGCGCCGGCGAGCGGTTGGAAGACCACGTTGTACCCACCTTGCGGGTATGGCGCGCGATCCCAGGAACCGTGGAAGGCGATGAAAACACCCTCACGATAGCGGGCCGGGAATTGCTTCTTGTCGTAGCGAACCATCCCATTGGGTCCCCAATGGGCTGGAAAAGCTGCGACCGGCTCCGTCTTACTCGCGCAGACACCTACCTTCCTGCCTCCGTCGCCGCCATATTCCGGGGCAAGCACTAATTTCTTGCGCACGCCATCGTAGTAGCACTCGGGCCAGCCATAGTCTCCCCCAGACTTCAAGAGCATTAACTCTTCGGCGGGTAGAGTGGCTTCCTCGGCGGGTTTGTAGAGATCGGGCCAATTCGCGTGCAGTTGATCCCGCCCATGCTGGGTCACGAAAATGTGCCCCGCGGAATCGATGGCAAAGCCTTCGCCATTGCGTATCCCGGTGGCAAAGCGGCCGGCCGGCGAAAATATCTGATTCGTCTTGTTGGCATCGTAACGCCAGATGCCGCCGCGCGTCTCCAGTTCGGTACAGGGGTCCGCGCCGGGTATGTTGGGCTGCCTGTTTTTCGGCTGGCAGGAGTTGGTCGCGGTAGCCACATCGACATACATCGATCCTTCCGCGCCGATGATGAATGGATGCATCGGATGGTCGCCACCGAGAGGCAACCCTGAAACGATGGTTTCCGGGGGATCATGCGGAACCAACGCGCCGGCCGGCAGGGAATAGCGCACGATGCGGTCATTGATTTCCGCGTAAATCGATCCCTTGTAGATGCCGATGCCCGTTCCGCCAGCGCCCCCGGATTGAACCGTTTCGCCGAAGCGCTCAATCACGTCCGCCTTCCCCGTGCCTGCCTTGTCTTGAAGCGCCACCAGGAAGCCGCCGTCATGCGGCTTGTCGGAACCGAAGTAATCGCCCGACCAGGTGTTGACGTAAACGACGCCGCTGGGCAAGACCGCCAAGTGGCGGGCGTGGCCGATGCCGTCGGCAAATACAGTCGCGCAGAAACCGGCCGGCAATCTCAATCCACTGTCGTCGTTCGAACACGGTGTACTCTTGGAGTTCTTGGCGGGACCGATCTGGTTTTGCGCCCACACCGGAGAAGCGGCGCCGGATAATGCGGCAAACGCGATGATGGCGAGCAAGTAAGATCTATATGACTTGAACGATCGCATTGAATCCTCCAGAAACGGAATTTTTGGCAAGACGCAGGCATTTGAGCGGCCAACAGGATCACTTGGCAACGGAATGAAGAGCATTAAGAGCCAGCCACGTAGGTGGCCGCCCTGGCTGTCCCCTGGAGCTGTTCCATCAGCCCGAGCATGTCCCAGTTCTGCCACCCTTCAACGGCCTTGCCGTTAACAACCCGCATGATCGTAATGCCGGTCACTTGGATGGTCTTGCCGGTAGCGGGGATGCCCAAGCCATTGCCGGAGTGCTTCCCGCTGAACGACCAGCGAACGCAGATTCGATCGCCTTCCGCAATCGTGTCATAGACCGTGGTTTGAATGTCCTCCATAGCGGCCTGCATGCGATCGAATAACGGGTAGAATCCGTCGGGCCCCACTGAATCCTGCCCTCCTTCATGCAGCATGGCATCCGGCGCCAGCATTTCGGGAATCGCATCGCGCCGGCCCGCATTCCAGACTTCCTCGAACCAACGCTTTCCCAGGTTTCGCTCTTCTTCGGTCATGTTTTCCTCTCCATCCGTTTATGGTACTCCGCTCCCGCGCGCGTTTCCTGACCGGCGGATTAGAATAAACGCAGGAGAGGATCGGTACATGTTCACCTTCAATGCTCCAACACCAACCGGCTTTCACGCCGATTTTGCCTTGTGCGTCATGCTTCCGCTCGCTGAAGCGGCCTACGCCGTAATGAACCAACCCGGCGTAGTGCCCCAACTGCCGCCCGGCTTCCAGATGACCGGGCTGATTCAAGCGGATGAGACCTTGCGGCGGGCGATCCTGAATTTGCCGAACCAGTCGAACGTGGCGAAGGCGATGATGGACGACTCCGGCATTTTTGGATTGATGGGCAAGAATCCAGTCACGAAAACCGCGTTTGTCTCCTTCCGCGGCACGCAGACTTTTGACGATTGGGTGGGAGATTTCGACGGGTTGTTCGAACCATACAGGTATGTTCCGAACGGCGGACTGGTCCACGTGGGATTTCAGGCGATTTACGGAGCGCTGCACGACAGTGTCGCGGCCGGCATCGGCGCCGCTATGGCAGGTTGCGACGATCTGCTGATTACCGGGCACAGCCTGGGTGGAGCTTTGTCGGTAATCGCAGGTCCCGATATCGCTAAGAATCTGACACCCGCCCTGGTGCCGGAGCTGATCACGTTCGCCGGGCCTTCAGCCGGGCTTTTGGACTTCGCCCGCTTCTTCGACCTGGTCATTCCCTCCTGTTATCGGGTGGTCAATTTCTGGGACATCGTCCCGCGGCTTCCGCCCCAGATTCCGATCGGGCTGTACGAGCAAACCGGCACGGGCGTGAACGTAGACCCGGGGTTCGCACTTCCAGTGGACGCACACGGTCTCCAAAGATCCTATGTTCCGGGCTTGCTGAAGCTGCTTCCAGCGGGATACGCGTGCGCGTAACGAAGCAGCTCAAGGGAGGCGCGGGATGTGCCATGCTGGAGTTGCTATGCGAGATCCGGAGACCATCGAAACCGAGCTGATGGAAATCGGCGCCATTGCCGACGATACCCTCAAGCTGGAGCGCATCATTGCCTGGTGTGCCGCGCATCCAGACGAAGTCCCTTTCGCCCTGCATCAGTTTATGGGCAGGCGCGCGAAGCACCCGGCGCCCACGTCCAACACCTGACCGCGTACTCTGAACCTTGCAGGCTGGGAAAAAGGCCAAAAACCGCTGGCTGACGCGCGCGGCTCAGAAGTGTTGCCCAGTATTTGCAGCGGCTTACCGAGCCGCGACCGTAAGGGAGCGGTCCCGACAGGCCTTTATTCCGCAGCCTGCTAGAACATATTCCAGAGATATTGTGTGTAGACTTCGTGATGGTATTGCACTTCCGGAGCCTTCACGACGGTGCCCAGCGCGCGCGGGCAACGATCCGCCGCGGCCGTCTTCAAATCGGCGTACCGGCCCTTGACATCTTCGCCCAGCAGCCGGGTAGTCCACTCGGATGCGTTGAAGTTCGCGATCGCATCGTAGATGTTGTCCGGCAGGAAGCGGGGTGCGCTGCGAAGATTCTCGATCTGCGCGATGTCGCCCTCGATGCCGGTTCTGAAGATTCCATACAATACCATGTAAGGGTTGGCATCCGGCGCGACGGCGCGAATTTCCACGCGCGCGCTGCGCGAGTTACCAATCGGAATGCGGACCATGGAGCCGCGATCGGTGGCTGAAGCCTTAAGCTGGTTGGGCGCTTCGAAGTGCGGATCGAGACGGCGGTAGGCGTTCACGCTGGCATTCATCAGCAGGCATAGATCGTTGCCGTGCGTGAGGATCCGATCGACGAACTGCCACGCGAACGCGCTCATTTTTTCCAGCCCGTCCGGATCCCAGAACAGGTTCGCGCCGTCCTTGGTGATGGAGACGTTGGTGTGCATACCCGTGCCATTCACGCCGACGATCGGCTTGGGCAGGAAACACGCAGTCAGTCCCATCTTTTTGGCGACCTGGCGGCAAATCAACTTATAAATCTGGATCTGGTCGGCGGCCGCCACTACCTCGGCATAGCCGTAGTTGATTTCGAACTGCGAAGGGGCCACCTCCGTCGAACTTGCCGGTTTCGTGGTAGCGCCGCTCCGCGTCTACACCATTGAAGAGGAAACCCTCGATTTCGTTGGCCGCGTTAAGCGTATAACCATCTCGTTTATAAACTTCGTCGGCAAAGGCCTTGAGAACGGCGCGCAGGTCCGCGCGATAGGGCGCCCCGTCTTTGTCGATGACCTCACCGAAGACCATCACCTTGCCCGAGCCGAAAACGTCGGCGGGACCCCAGTAGAAGGCGGACCAGTCCACCCCCAGCCGCAAGTCACTCTCTTTCTGCGCCGTGAACCCTCGAATCGAAGAGCCGTCGAAGGTCAGGTTGTCCCAACTCTTAATCAGAAACTTTTTGTCGTAATCGAGCATGTGCAGGCGGCCTTCCAGGTCGCTGAACAGCAGGGTGACGGCCTTGATGCGTTTCTCGTCTGTCAGGTACTTGAGGCGGTCCTCCTGAATCTGGTGCGCCGGAACGCGCTGCATGCGCTGCTCTTTGGCGCGCAGGTTCAAGTCTTCCAACTCGGTATAGTTAAGCCGCAGAAACTCTTGCAGTTCGTTACTCATTCATCTCCTTAAGGATGTTCCAGGGACTCCTGTTACTTTTCGGCCCTTTCATTATCAGCGCAAACTGCTGCTGCGACAATGGTTTCGCCGATAGATTTTATTTATGGGACCGCATTGTCTTGTTTTGGCGCGCCCGCCCAGCGCCGGAGTATACCCGCGGCAGCCTTACTCCGGCACGCCGTCCCCTTACGGCTTTTTTAGCGCTCCCTTATGCCTCATTTATGGACCGCCGGCTAACATACAAAGGTTGGCTGCAATTGGGCCCCCACTGCCATGTGGTGCCGCCGACTTAGCACAAAAGAGAACCGCATGTCGAAATCGCTGCCGGTGGCGCTCGTGCTTTTCACGGCCTTAGCAAGGTTAGCCGGCCAAACGATGAGTACCGACGCCCGTCTGGTACTTGTTCCGGTGTCGGTCACCGACAGCAGGGGCGCGACGGTCACTGGGCTGGAGCGCGGCAACTTCACCCTGTTTGAAGACAAGAGACCGCGGGATATCGTAGCTTTCAGCGCGGAGGATTCACCCCTGTCGGCTGGGCTGGTTTTCGATATCAGCGGAAGCATGCGCGGCAAGCTTGACCTGGCCAAATCCACTCTTCGCGCATTTGCCGACAATGCCAATGCGACCGATGAAGCATTTCTCTTCACGGTGTCCAGCCGTCCCGGCGCTTCCTCCGGTTTTACCACCGACCTGTCATCGCTTGCCGAAGAAGCCAGCTTCCTGAAAGCCGCCGGCGACACAGCCTTGATCGATACTGTTTACGAGGGCCTCGAGCGCATGCGATCGGCCTCTCATGCGCGCCGGGTGCTATTGATTCTGTCCGACGGCATGGACAACCACAGCCGGAGGTCGAGGAGCGAACTCATGCGGATGGCACAGGAAGCGAATGTGCAGGTCTATGCGATCGCAATTGACGCGCGAGTGCGCACCGGGAAGGCCCTGGAGCAGCAGGATGCGCAGCGCGGCTTGGCATTCCTACAGGATTTGGCCGACAACACGGGCGGCCTGAGATTCATCGTCTCCGACAGAGACGATCCCCGTAGCGTCATTGCGAGGGCCATTTTGTCTATGCGCAACCAATACCTTCTAGCCTATCGCCCGGCGCAGCCCGTCCAGCCCGGCAAATGGCACCGAATTCGTGTGAAGTTGAATGTGGCGCACACGAATGTGTCGGCTAGAAATGGCTACTCCTGGCAGTAAAGCGCCCGGCAATCGGACCTACTCTATAAATACTTCCCGGGCGCCGGCAGGAACCGCCGGATTTGTAATTCGCATTAGACTAATCC
>JBEKIM010000291.1:0-8773 GCA_050011755.1 Bryobacteraceae bacterium
AATACAAAATCACTCCGGACTTGATCGCGGCATGGAGCGAGATCTTGCGCCAGGCGCCGGCGTCTACGTTACTGCTGAAAAACGCCGGGCTCGTCGCGGAGGGAATGCGAAACCATGTTCGCAGCCGGTTCGAGCACGAGGGGATCTCTGGCGAGCGGCTCGTTCTGGAAGGCCCCGCGGAGCACGATGAATTCCTGCGCGCCTACGAAAGAATGGACGTGGCGCTCGACACGTTTCCTTATAGCGGGGGCACCACCACTACCGAAGCCCTCTGGCAGGGGGTGCCCGTCATCACTTTTTCCGGCGACCGTTGGGCGGCGCGGACCACCGAATCGTTATTGCGCGCCGCGGGCCTGGGCGAATTTGTGGCGGCCGGCCTCGAGGGTTATATTGCCATGGCAGTTTCGCTAGCGCAGGACGCCGGGACGCCAGCCCGCCTGGCCGAATTGCGGCGGAACCTGCGGGATCGGCTGCGTGCCTCGGCCGCCTGCGACACAGTTGGCCTGGCGCGACACCTGGAACGTATTTACCATGAAGAACTCGTGGCGCACGCGTGCCGGCGGGACTCTTAAGTCCCGCTGTGGCCTTTTGGAGGGCGGCCAATCTTGGCCGCAGCCGCCTTTTAAGGCGGCCAGGAGCCGGCTGAAACCCGGCTGCGGGCAGAATTGCCCGCCCTCCAGAATTTGTGACGGGCGGCGTTGCCGTGTGTCTCCGTGTATTGAGACGCCGCGAAAAGGCCTAATGTGATTAGCGCGCGGCTGTCAGTAGCGCGTCCGAAGCCAGAGCATCTTAGGGTTACCGGCCTAAGCCCGTTGCCATGGTCTTGACCAGGGTGCCCTTTGCATCGTCGTCTTTCAGCGCCCAAACAAATGCGCCACCCAAGTCTCCGGCCCCCTTACTCAACACATAGTGCATTTTCGCCGTGACGGTTTGCGGATCGTCGAAGCTGTAAAAAGTTCCCGAGCTAGAGTTATAGAGCCAGGCCGCTACGCGCTGGGAATCGTAATATTGCGTATAGCCGTTAGCCGGCAAGTTCACCAGCGTGGAATACGCCACGAGCCCCGGTGTCAATAGCGGGTCGCATCCGGGCGTATTGCCACTCAGGTCGGGGCAGAGGCCGGCGCCACTCGCTAACGGCACTGGAGCCGGAGCGGTGGAGGTTTGATAAAGGCCGTGATTCACGTTGGGGACCCCGGTCCAACCATCGCCATAGAGAGGCACTCCCAGAGTGTACTTGGCCGCGGGCACGCCGGCTTTCAAATAGGTGTTCACCGTATCGTTATCATCCAAGTAGTGTCCATACTCGGGATCCTGTTTGTCGTCGTAGAGTGATGCCGCTTCGTTGGCGATGCTCTCCCACGGGCCGTTAAAGTCATAACCTTGGACCGTGATGAAGTCGACAGGCTGGGCAGCTTGGGCAAGATCGATGTTGGCAATGTCCGGCTGACCCGCGGGTCCGAAGAACGACAGGTAGTATTTCTTACCCGTGGTGGACGAAAGCTGGTTCAACTGCTTGCGGAATTCCTGCAGCAAAGCGGTGAAATTCACAGTGTCGGTGGCAGTGGGGAACTCCCAATCGATATGAATTCCGTCGAATAACCCGGGCGCGGCGATCCCCGGCGCGATATTACCCTCGATGAACATGTTGATGCAGGAACTCACCAGGGCCCGCCGTCCAGCGGCTGTGCTCGCGGCGGTAGAGAAATTTGCGGCGTTGGTGGCCGAGGCTCCTCCGATGGATATCAGGGTTTTAAGATTGGGGTGGAGTTTTTCGAGCTGCTGGATGGCCGCGAAATTGCCATATAGCGGACCGGTGTAAGGTGCGCCGCTGACGCTCGGAAGGTTGGGGTCCTGGTAATCGGCCCAGGAATCGGCTATGGCGCATCCTGGAGCTGTGCTGACATTCGAGAATGCGTAAAAGAAATGAGTCAGTCGACTGGCAACGCCGTTTTGTTGCAAGTTGGCGACGTTGTAATTGGCGTAATAGATACTCCACTCTTCGAAGAAACCGCCGAGTATCTTGTTTGAAGAGGCGCTCTGTGCGAACGACGGAAGAGCCAGAGCGCCTGCTAAAATCAGGCCCCTGCGCAGGGCCGAAAATGAAAAATGCGTCTTAGTCATCAACCCTCCTGGCGGCAGCATGCTGCGTCAAATGAACAGCAGCAGTGTAACCGGCATCGTGCGAGCGGGCAAGCCTCGATGTGCGATACGGCACGAATTGCCGTTTCGCCTTGCCTTGACAAAGCCTGTAGGTCGCCAGATTCAAGCTGTCGATGCAGAATGAGACTGACCGCGGCTTGATTCCGCTACTATAGAGGCTTAGACAAACCCGAACATGGCCGAGCCAATCATCTGCCCCTTGTGGGTAAGCAATGACGATCGTTTTCGCTCCCGGCACTACAACGCATGGGATCGCCCCTGTGGGCTGTGCGGAAGAAAGGTCGTTGTAAGCGATGCGATAAAGCGCCAGCTTGAGTCCAACAGCGGAACCTTCATCGTCTGCCAACAATGCGCTCTAGCTCGATTGTCGGAGACCGAGGCATTGGACCGCCCCGTTGCGGAGGTCATCGATCCGGAGGAAGCGTGTTCGACTTGCGCTTCTTTGAAGCAGCAGGAACAAGCCGCAGCGGTGGAATTGGCTCGTGCCAGGGGCTTGCCCAATTCAGAGGACATCTACCAAGAATGGACGCGCCTGTTCCGCTCAATGTTGGATCATCGGTTCAAGGCACACAACAACCAGCCGAGGGGCCGGGAGTGAAAACGGAAAAGCCGTTCGGCCCACGGAGGAAGCTAGGTGCGCCGGACAGCAATTTTGAAATCTGGCGGAGAGGGGGGGATTCGAACCCCCGGTAGAGCTTTTGACCCTACGACGGTTTAGCAAACCGCTGCTTTCGACCACTCAGCCACCTCTCCGTCTTTAACGTGCCTGATTTCAGCGCGTTGTGGTTACTATCACCACATTATACTGCAATTTTCTCCTTCCGTGGAACGATTGCCACTATTTTGTAACCATGGCCCAACAGCGTTGCCCGGCATCTGCACGTCCCGCTTCCATGATCGCTTGTGAATGCAAATGCTGTAGTTTACAAAGTGCCATATTTACCAAAGTGTGGCTGTGCTGAATGAGGCATTTGTAAACTTGCACATACGGTTTACAAATATGGTAAATTGCTAAGTATGGCTAAGCAAGTAGCGCGACGATTAAACTACCTGGAGCGCGCCCTGCCCGAGGGGCTGCTCGTGGACGCGGCCTGGCTCAGCAAGAAAGGATATTCCACTTCGCTACGGAGCCAATACCTGTCGGCCGGTTGGCTGGCGCAGCCCGTCCGCCAAGTCTATCAGCGGCCACGCGGCTCTTTGGGCTGGCAGCAGGTTGTCATCTCCCTTCAAACGCTGCTTGATTATTACCTTGTTGTTGGCGGTCGCACAGCGCTCGAATTGCAAGGCTACACCCACTACCTCGTGCACCAAACCAGGGAAGTGCATCTCTACGGACCAAAACGACCGCCATCGTGGCTGAACAAGCTGCATGTAGGCGTCCGTTTTCTCTATCACAATGACCAGAAGCTGTTCCGAGGCGAGCCCTTAAAGCTGGCGCGCCTCAGCCTGGATTCCGATGTCCCGCCAGACCATTCCAGTGCGAACCTTCAGCAACGCGGTCTTACTATGCAACCCTGGGGTCAATGGAACTGGCCGCTTACTCTTTCAACGCCGGAGCGTGCTGTGCTGGAACTTCTGGACGAATTGCCCGAGCGCGAAAGCTTTCATCAGGTTGACAAGCTCATCGAGGGGATGCCCAATCTCAGCCCGCGCCGGCTGCAAGACCTCCTTGGGCACTGCCGTAGCGTGAAGGCAAAACGGCTGTTTTTTTTCTTCGCGGACCGTCATCGGCACGCTTGGGTAAAGCGTATCCACAAGCAGGCGGTCGATCTCGGCAACGGCAAGCGGATGCTGGTTAAGGGCGGCAGATTCGACTCCACCTATGGGATTACCGTGCCGGAGGATCTCGATGGCCTTCAGTGAGGCCTATCACAAGCAAGTGGCTCTGCTTATCAGAGCGCTACCCTTCGTTGCGCAAGAGGACTGCTTCGCGCTCAAGGGCGGAACCGCCATCAACCTCTTCGTCCGCGGCATGCCCCGCCTGTCGGTCGATATCGACCTCACTTACTCGCCGGTGCTGGCGCGTGCCGCGTCACTTACGGCAATTGACGCCGCCTCGAAGCGGATCGCCGGGCGTTTGCGCCCCGCCATGCCAGGCGCCCTGATCACCGCGCTACCGCTTCAGCCCGAACAGGTCGTAACCAAACTGCTCGTGCGCGCCGACGACGCCCAGATCAAGATCGAGGTAACTCCGGTCATGCGCGGCTGCATGTACGACCCGGAATTACGCAGTGTCTCCCCTGCGGTCGAAGAGAGATTTGGTTTCGCCGAGATTCAGGTTGTGTCGTTCGCCGACCTCTACGCCGGTAAAATAGTCGCCGCCCTTGATCGCCAACATCCCCGCGATCTTTTCGACGTGCGCGGCCTTCTCGCGCAGGAAGGCATCGACGACCTGCTCCGCCGCGCTTTTCTGGTCTACTTACTCAGCCACAATCGGCCACTGGCGGAACTGCTCGCACCTAACCGGAACCCCATGTCCGTCGAGTTTAGCCGGGGATTTCAGGGCATGACCGCCGAGCCGGTCTCTCTCGACGAGCTTGTGGCCGTTAGGGAATCGCTAATCAATTTGGTCGTGGGAATGATGCCCGAGCCGCACCGCCGCTTCCTCGTCTCCTTCGAGCGCGGCGAGCCGGACTGGCAACTCCTGGGCGTGCCAAACGCGCGTGATCTGCCAGCGGTTCGATGGAAACAGCAGAACCTCGACAAGCTGCAGCCTGCGCAACGTGCAAAACTTGTCCGGCAACTCGAAGCGCTTCTCGCGAAACCGGCCACTTAAGACATGTCTCGAGCGTTCGCTGCACAACCGCGCTCTGCCCCCGCACCAGCCGGTCACTCTACTGGTTGTCCATCAGGCGCTGCTTCAGCTTTAGAAGGTCCAGGCTGCAGAAGGTCGGCCGCGCCCCCGCCCGGGAACGGACGCGGCCATCGTTGCCGAACTCCATGTATTGGTCGGACGCCTGCGTGTACCGCCGCCATTCCGGAAGACCGCCCCCATTCGGATCGCCCGTCTTGGCGAAGTTCGTCCAGTAGCCTTCAATGGCTTCCGCCAGCGCCTCGTCCGGCTTCCCGAAGGCCAGCCAACTGCTCCACACCGGGTTGCGAAGCTGTCCGAATACATAGGGCAATTCCAGGCTGTGAAAGGATCCCAGGGTGCTTTCTCCCTTGCCGGGTATGGACCTGCGGAACTGGTACACGAACGACGCCCGGCCCGCGGCAGCGTTCAGCGCCGCCATGGCATCCGCGGGACAAGTCATCAGCGCGTCGTTGAGCCATTCGTCGGCAGCGGCCGCGCGGCCGGTGTGATCGTCGATCGCGAAGGCGGCCACGGCGATCGGAGCCAGGCTGCCGTAACTGATCCGCAGCGTTTTCTTCGGCCCTTGATCGGCAGCCAACGACGTTGCAGACGAGCCGCGGAAGACGCTGGCCTCGCGCCCGTTGTTTCCGATCATCAGCGCGACGGGCAATTCGCTTCCGGCGGCGAAGACGGCCTGCGGCGTACGCTGCAAAACCCAGCCATCCAACACAAATTCGGGATTCGCCTCTTGTTTGGCGGCTGCGGCCGCGGCTTTCAGGATGGCTTCCGCGGGGAGCGCGCGCAGACGCGCGATTGAAGGCGCCGGCAGCACCGGCAGCGCCATCCGGGCCACTCGCTCGCCGTATTGCTCCGCCTGCCGCAGACTGTGCGCATAAGCGATACCTACTACCGGGCCGCTCTCTATGATCGCGCGCGCGAAGAGGCCGCCCGCCAGCGGCGAACACATCAACATGCCCGCATCGATGGCGCCCGCCGACTCCCCGAAAACGGTCACGCGCGTGGGGTCGCCGCCGAACTGCGCAATGTGATCGTGCACCCAACCGAGTGCGGCAATCTGGTCGAGCAATCCGTAGTTGCCGGAAGCCCTGTGCGGCGATTCGCGCGTCAGTTCGGGGTGCGCGAAAAATCCCAGCGCGCCGAGCCGGTAATTGATGGTCACGACGACCACCCCGCGCTTGGCTAGTTCCGCGCCATCGTAGCCGGCCTCGTTTCCGCTGCCGATACGGTTCGATCCGCCATGCATCCAGAACATCACCGCGTGCGGCTCTTTTGCCGGCCATTCGGGCGTCCAGATATTCAGGTAAAGGCAATCTTCGGAAAGATCCCAGCGCGGCGTCGCATAGGTGACGCCATAACGGCGTGCCAGCGGTGCGAGGAAAGCGCCGGTCCCCGTGGGAATCTGCACGCAAGCCGCCGCATAGCGCGTGGCATCGCGCACACCGTGCCAGGGCTGCACCGGCTGCGGCTCGCGCCACCGCAGTTCGCCCACGGGAGGCGCGGCATACGGGATCGCTTTGAATACCGCGCCGGGCGCAGCCAGGTAGCCGCGCAGCGTGCCACCCGTCATCTCGACGGATGGTGGGACCTGCGCAAATAAGCAAGCCGCCATGCTCAGGGTGCAAAGAAGCACCCTGAATTGTGGGGCGGGCAATCCTGCCCGCAGCCGGCTTTCAGCCGGCTTCTGCCCGCCCACGCCTAGCTGCCCGCCTTGCGCTCCACGTGGCCGCCGAACTGGTAGCGCATCGCGGAAAGCAGCTTGTCGGCGAAGTCCTCTTCGCCGCGAGAGCTAAATCGCTGATAAAGCGCCGCGCTCAAGACCGGCGCCGGCGTCGACTCGTCGATCGCCGCCGTAATGGTCCAGCGCCCCTCGCCGGAATCCGAAACACGGCCGGAGAAGCCGGACAGGTCGGACTTCTCGAACAACGCAATCGCCGTCAGATCGAGCAGCCACGAGGCCACCACGCTACCCCGCCGCCATACTTCCGCGATATCCGGCAGATTCAAATCGTATTGGTAGTCTTCCGGGTTGCGCATGGGCGCCGTCTCGGCGTCGGCCTCGCGGTTGAGCTTGCCCACGTTGGCATGCTTCAAAATGTTCAATCCTTCCGCGTAGGCCGCCATCAGGCCGTATTCGATGCCATTGTGTACCATCTTCACGAAGTGACCCGCGCCGGACGGGCCGCAATACAGATAGCCTTCTTCGGCCGTGCCGCCGGCCCTCTCGCGCCCCGGCGTACGCGGCGCATCGCCCAGGCCGGGCGCCAGTGTCTTGAAAATCGGATCGAGGTGCCGCGCGATTTCGATCTCCCCGCCAATCATCTGGCAGAAACCGCGCTCCAATCCCCACACGCCTCCGCTGGTGCCCACATCCACATAGTGCAGGCCCTTGGCAAGCAGTTGTTTGGCGCGCCGGATGTCGTCGATGTAATAGGAATTGCCGCCGTCGATGACGATATCGCCGGATTCCATGCGCGCCGAAAGCTCGGCCAGCGTGCCGTCCACGGCGGCTGCCGGCACCATCATCCAGACCGCGCGCGGCGCCTGCATGGCTTTCAGGAAACCCTCCAGAGTAGCCGCTCCGGTGGCGCCTTCACCCGCCAGTTTCTCCACGTTGGCGGCGTTTTGATCCCACACCACGCATTGATGGCCGCCGCGCATCAGGCGGCGCACCATGTTGGCGCCCATCCGCCCCAGACCGATCATCCCAAGCTGCATTTGCCTTCCTCCTCCTTTCTAATAGCGTAGCCTATCGTGAGTAGCTGCCGGCCTTCCAATGTGACGAGGTCGCACAGTTTCGAGGCGACCGGCGGTTGTCAACCTTACGGATTCAATCACCAACGCGTCCTCGTGGGCCAATGCAACGGTTCGTTTCTTCAGGGGTTCATTTGCACTTAGGGGACCACTACGCTGGTGACTGGCTCGCGGACCTAGCGGAAATACGATCCTATACGGAATCAATCGCGCCGGCGCCATCGTCGGTTCGTCGGACATTAGGCCGTTTTGAGCCCAAGTTGATAAAACGGCAAGATAAAAAGAATGAGGCCTGAAATTCCATAACGGCCGGGGCGCCAATTTCACCAGGCTCGGCGGAATCAACCAGTCCGGTCAAGTGGTCGGATTTGCCCTGACGGGCAACTTACTGACCGGGTGCGTGGCCACGCCCACGCCGTGATTTCCCCTACTTTGCGCGTAGAACTTCCACCCCGCGCGGCGGCAGGTCCACAGCGTCCACCGGCGCGTCATCATGCAGCACCCGGTGCATGGGACGAGGCAGCGCCACGTGCTGCACCGTCTTCGTATGATTCACCAGCACAAAGACTTCCTTGGTGGCGCTCACGCGGCGCGATACCTCGACGCCTTGCGGCACGGGTCCCAGTGCCGGCTGCAGTCCGCCCAGCCGGATCATCCAGTGCGCCGCCGCGCGCATCAGGTTGTCGTCCAGCCATGCGCCGATGTAAGTGATGCGTCCTTTGCCTACCTTCCGCGAAAGGACCGCGGGCTGGCCGTCCAGCCACCCGTTGCTCTCTCCGTAAGTGAGTAATACTTCCGTGGCTTCCCCGTTGGCGGGGCCTTGCGCCTTCAGTTGCTCGGCCCACAGCCGCGCCTGGCCGTTGCCCCAGACACCGGAAACCGGCACGTCGTCGTTCAACGCGTAGAATTGCTCCACTCTGCCGCCCAGCAGCGGAGCCAAAGGGCCGGGCTGCCGCGCGGGTTGCAGCGCGTTATAAGTGTCTTTCATGGCCGAGCGCGGTCCCAGCACTAAGTGGCCGCCGCCATTCACATAGTCAATCAGGCGCT
>JBEKIM010000292.1:0-8755 GCA_050011755.1 Bryobacteraceae bacterium
CAACTGGGCCGGATCGACATCAAGGCCAAATTCAGCCTGAAGGACATGATGTATCATAAAGAACTGGCGCTATAGAACGGGCAAAAGGGCCGCGCGCCAGTATGCCCGCCGTCATTGTAGTTTTTCGGAGCTTATACTTGATGGGAAATGCCTTGAAAGCGGCTGTCACAACTCTGGGTGTGTGTTTATCGTTGGTGTTCACCACGGGACAGCCAGTCGCCGCGCAACAGCAGCCCGCGGCGGAACCACAGCCTGCGACGCAGCAAACCACCGCGCAGCCGGCCACGCCGGCGGCGCCTCCGGCTATCACCCCGGCCGGCCAGTTCTACGGGGGCGACGGATGGTCGATCACCGTGCAGGAATGGTTGAGCATCGGCCACCCGGTCATGGGCACCGGGCACGCCAATACCAGTGGCGAGCCCAGCACCATGGATTACTCGGGCAAACCCCGCCCGGTGCCGGGCGCGGTCCTCACGATTCCGATCGGAAAACAGAAACACCACGCGTTCCACATCTCCTATTTCAGGGTGCAGGGCGTCGGCAATCCGACCCAGCCCGACGCGACCATCATCTTCGGAACGAACTTTCTGCAGGGCGACTACCTAGCCGTACATTACACCATGCAGAATGCCAAAATATCGTTCGACTACCTGTCGTGGCCGTTCCCGATCAAGGATTCCAAGTTTCACATCAAGACTTTGTACGAGATCCAATACACCACCATCCTCACCAGCGTGGATGCGCCCCTCCGGCATGGTCAGACGGATGCCTCCGGCAACCTGATCACCGTGAACGGGCAGGGTACCGATTGGTTTATTTACCCGAGTTTCGGCTTGGGTATAGACTACCTGGCGACCCATCGCTTCCGGTTCGAGGCGCGCGCCTCGGGCTTCATCTTCCCCCACCGGTCCACGATCTGGGATGCCGAGGCCACCCTGAACTACCGGTTTGGGAAGTTCGAAGTGCAGGGCGGTCTGAAGACCTTTCACTTCAAAACCTCACCCGAGCAGAACGAGTTTGTACAGTCGACCTTCCCGGGTATATTTGTGGGGCTGCGTTGGTATCCCGAGTACAGTTCGCAATAGGCCTGCGGCAGGCGAGCTCGCCCGCCCGCCAAATTTTACAAAGCCTTAACAGCAAAGGAGTAACGCATATGCGCCGGGCCGCGTTTCCCGTTCCAGGGGTAATCCGTCAGTATGAAAAACGCACTGCATACGTTACTGTTGTCGCTGGCCCTCGCCGCGGCTCTAATGGCGCAAGGCATGGGTGGCCCGAACAACCCGCGGAATTACGTAAAGCGCATGACCGCCGAATTGGGCCTGACTGCGGACCAGCAATCGCAGGCGGCCACGATCTTCACCAATTCGGCAGCCTCCCAGGCGCCGGTGCACAGCAGCATGGCCACCGCCCGCCAGACCTTGGAGAATGCCATCCGCAACAACGACACCAATACCATCGAGCAAGTCGCCGCTACCCTTGGCAATCTCACCGCCCAACTGACTCTGGCGCAGTCGAAGGCGCGCGCCGCGTTTTACCAGATCCTGACACCGGATCAGCAAACCAAGCTGAATCAACTCGAGAGCCAACGCCCCAATTTCCGCGGCGGAGAGCGTCCGGCTTCGCGGCCGAACGGCCAATAGCGGCTTGGGCGGCCATCGTGAGGATGATGCCTCCGGAATCGGGGATTGCGGACGCGGCGGTCCGGGATGCTGTACAAAATTGCCTGGCGATGGCACGTTCCACCGAAACCGCGGTGGCATCCGGGGAACGTCTGGCTGCCGCTCGCGCAGCGGTGGAACTCGTCAAGGCTTATGATAGAGTTCTGGAGAATATTCGGCTCGTCCCGCTTTCCCTGCCAGAACAACAGCGTGTACGCGATCAACTCACGCCCGTGGCGGCGCTGCTGAGGAAATACCGGCTCCGTTGAGCCGCGGGACAACGAGCAAGAGGACCCATAAGTGATTCATCGATTCTTTAATCCGGTTAGCACCAGCGGTAGCTGTTTATTGGCTCTCGCATTTGCACTTTTACTGATGCCCGCCGCGGGCCTGGCGCAGGCGCCCCCGCCCTATACGATTTCTACGGCGATCGGGACTTGCTCGGCAAGCGGCACGGTGCCGCCATGCACGGGCGGTTACTCGGGGGATGGAGGCACTGCCAGTGCCGCCACGCTAAATGGCCCGTATGACGTCATTTTCGACTCGTCCGGCAACCTGTACCTTTCCGATTCCATCAATAGCCGCGTTCGCGAGGTGACCACCAGCGGCACCATCACTACTGTGGCGGGAAACGGCACCCCTGGATTTGCCGGAGACGGATCGTCGGCGACAGCCAGCGGCACCGAACTGAACAGCCCATCCGGTCTGACCTTCGACAGCCACGGCGACCTCTTTATCGCGGACACCGATAACTACGAAGTTCGCGAGGTGTCCAGCGGCACAATTCATACGGTGGCTGGGGATAACGGTTTGGGCGCCTCCTTTAGCGGGGATTACGGTTTGGCCACCAGCGCGGCACTCTGGAATCCTTCGGGAGTGGCTGTGGATTCCAGCGGCAACATCTACGTTGCGGACCCCTACAATAACGTAGTCCGGGTCGTATGTGCCAACCAGACGCCCCTGGCCTGCAGTACGGCGGCCCAGGGATTCCCGCCGGGCGGCACCTACACATTCGCCGTCGGTGATATCAACACTTTCGCCGGCAGCAACACGCTGGGCGCCGGTTATACCGGCGATGGCGGCGTCTCCACCGGGGCGCTGCTCAACAATCCTACCGCCGTGTACCTGGATGGGGCCGGCAATCTTTACATCTCCGACACCGGCAATAGCGTGATCCGCAAAGTGACGCCCGCCGGTATTATTTCGACGGTGGCCGGCAATGGCGTGGCGGGGTATTTGGATGGGCCCGCTCTCCAGGCCGAATTCAATAATCCCAAGGGCATCGCGGTGGATGCGAACGGCAACGTCTACGTGGCCGACTCCGACAATTGCATGGTCCGTATGGTGGAGGCCAATGGCACCGTAACTACTATCGCCGGCAGCCAAAGCACGGGCTGCGGCTACACCGGTGACGGCGGCGCTGCCACCAGCGCCCAACTGTATTTCCCCTCCGGTGTGGCGGTGAATGGCGGCAAGATCTACGTAGCGGACAATGGGAATAATGTAATCCGGCTGCTCACCCCAGCGCCCGTAGTTCCGCAGGTGAATGCCGCGGGCGTGATTACAGCGGGATCTTTTGGCGCTTCCGCTTCGGTGGCCCCCGGCAGTTGGATCGAGATTTACGGCACGAATCTGGCCGGCGACACGCGCAGTTGGGGCAGCGCCGATTTCAACGGATCCAATGCGCCCACTTCGCTCGATTTCGTATCGGTGACGGTGGGCGGCCAGCCGGCCTATGTGGCCTACATCAGCCCCGGGCAAGTGAACGTGCAGGTGCCCTCGAATGTGTCCGCGGGGACGCAACCGCTGGTCTTGACGACCGAGTGGGGCACCAGCACCACATACAACCTGACCGTCGGCCCGACCCCCGGTATCTTCGCGCCCTCCATTCTGAATGTCGGCGGCAAACAATATGCGGGAGCCTTGCTGGCCAATACCAGCACATGGGTGCTGCCGACCGGCGCCGTTTCCGGCCTCACGTCGCAGCCTGCTTCGCCGGGCGCCATCATCACTTTGTACGGTGTGGGATTCGGCACCACGAACCCAGCGGTCCCAGCGGGACAATTGGTCAGCAGCACCCAGTTGACCAGTCTGACCTCCCCGCTGCAGGTTCTGTTCGGCACGACTCCGGCAACCTTGCAATACCAGGGACTAGCGCCGGGCTACGTGGGACTGTACCAGTTCAATATCGTGGTGCCCACGGTCGCGGCTGGCAGCGCCGTCCCGTTGATCTTCATGCAGGGCGGAAACACGTTGCCGCAAACGCTCTACACGGCCGTCGGAAACTGACCCCGTGGGGCGGGCAATCATGCGGCCAGGATTGGCCGCCCCACAGCCGGCGAGTTTTCAGGCTTGCATCAGACACCGTCAGGCCGGACGCCGATCGCAATAATCGAGGTGGACGGCCACGGCAGGATCGGGTCGATGCGGCGCCACAGCCACACCAGGCTGTCGAAAAGGCGCAACTGGAAGCGGCCGATCGTTTTTCTTTTCAGCAGGCGGCCATTCACATACCAGGCCGGACGCGAGGCCCGGTTGAAGTCCAGAATGCGCTCCACCCGAAATCCGGCCTGTTCCATCTTCCGCTGGAGATCGTCGCGGGAGTAGCGGCGGCAATGGCCTAGCGCCGCATCGAGCGAACCGAAGATTTCCTGGCCGTGCGGCACCAGCACGACCGCCCGTCCGCCGGGCTGCAATGCCCGGTAGATGTTGCGCAGGCCGGCCATCTCGTCTTCCACGTGCTCCAGCACGTTCAGGCAGACCACCGAATCCACCGTTCCGGCAAGTGCCTCGAAATCCGCCGGATTCGACAGGTCGCAGCGCCGCACCTCCATTTTCGGGCGGTGCTGAAAGCGCGCGTGCAGCCGCGCCAGATACTCGGGGTCGATATCCCCCGCGATGTAGCGTTCGCGCTTCGGACATAGGAGCCGGGTCAGGTTCCCGATGCCCGCTCCCGTTTCCAGCACGCGCTTTCCGATGTAAGGCTGAATAGTGTCGGCCATCCAGCGATTGAAGCGATGGGCCCCCGCCAGCGCATCCAGTATGTCCGGCCCGGAGTCTTTGTAGATGTCTCGGCTGAGGGCATAGCGCAGAATCACATAGACCGCGTCAAAAGCATCCTTCAGCCCGATCTTCTTCCCTTCGTCGTATGTCCGGCCATGGTAATCGATAGCCGTCTCATAGACGCGCACGCGGCGCTTGGCCAGCTTGATGGTCAGCTCCGGCTCCAGCCCAAAGCGGTCGCTGCGGATAGGGATGCTCTGCAACAGCGACGTGCGGAAGGCTTTATAACAGGTTTCCATGTCGGTCAGATTCAAGTCCGACACGATGTTGCACATGCCGGTCAGAATCTGGTTGGCGACAGAATGCCAGAAGTAGAGTACCCGGCGTTCGCCGGAGATCACGAAGCGCGAGCCATACACGGCATCCGCCTTACCCTCCAACAGCGGGGCCAGCAGACGGCCGTATTCGCGTGGGTCGTATTCCAGATCGGCATCCTGAATCAGGGAGAACTCGCCGGTGGCGTGTTCGATGGCGGTGCGAATGGCCGCCCCCTTGCCCTGATTGCGGGCCTGCCGGACCAACCGCAGAACGCCTGGGTTGGCCGCGGCGATGGCTTCCACAATGGCGGCCGAGCCGTCCGTGGAGCCGTCGTCCACGACGATGATCTCCCGCCCGACTCCTTCCGGCAAAGGCGCCGCAAGTACACGCTCAAGCAGGGTTCCGACGAACTCTTCCTCGTTGTAAAGGGGGATCAGAATCGAAAGGGTATGGGCTGCCATTTTGGCGGGAATCTCTATTGTACAGTAGAGATACGCGCCTGCCGTTACTGAATCGTTCCTCCCGCCCTCAGTGCGCTGCGCAAGACCAGTTCTTCCAAATCGAGCAGATGCTGGGGCTCAAACTGCTGCCGGGACCACCGATGGGATGGCGCTAACTCGATTCCCACGAAGTAGCCGATCTCCCGATAGACGCAATAGCGTACCGTCCCGGCCAGCTTCTCGCCTGGACAGTTCACGTCAACCTGCGTGCCTATAGCTAGGGGTATCTCGAATTGCAAACACATGCCGGAAGGTGAGATATCTTCCAGCAAAGCGGTGGATTTGCACTTACGGCCCGTGGGATCCTTCCAGCAGACCTCTACCATGTCGGCGCACAGCATCCGGATTTCAGCGCGTGGTCGCTGCATGTTCCCTTGATCGGCTGAACTTACGGCCGGCTTTAGGCGGAGTACAATACTCAGAAGCGCAAGCGACTCTCAGGGATTTTATGGATAGCGCGGCCCAACCGCAACTCGATCCTCCGGCCGGGGCGCCGGCTCCCGCGCAAAGCCCCGCCCACGCGCACTGGAGCCTTGCTCGCCGCATCGCTTTCCGTTTCGTCTGCTGCTACTGGCTGCTTTACATGGCGCCGGATCCCCCAGGGAGGGTAGACCTGGTGCAAGTGATCCCCGGCGGCGAGTGGCTGGCCAATGCCTGTGGTGGGCTGTGGCACAAGCTGGCTCCCTGGGTAGCCATCCACATTTTTCATCTGACCGGGAAGGCTACCACGTACTTTCCCACGGGCAGCGGCGATACCACCCTGGACTACATCGAAAACCTGCTCTTCGTGGTCTTCGCGGCGGTGGCTGCGATCGTATGGTCGCTTTTGGACCACCGGAGAAAGAATCACCGCCGGCTCGACGCGTGGCTCCGTGTTGCCGTGCGCTACACGCTGGCCTTCACCATGTTCAGCTACGGCTTCGCCAAAGTGTTCCCGCTGCAGTTCCAACCGCCAGGCTTCCAAAAGCTGACCGAGCCATACGGGAATTCATCGCCCATGGGAGTGCTCTGGAGTTTCATGGGAGCCTCGCTCGCGTACACCATCTTCGGCGGCATCTGCGAGGTCGTTGGGGGAGCGCTGCTGCTTTTCCGGCGGACCACCACGCTGGGCGCGATGGTGAGCTTCGGCGTCCTGCTGAATATCGCGCTGCTCAATTTCTGCTACGACGTGCCGGTGAAGCTGTACTCCACCAACCTGGTGCTGATGGCGGCTTTTCTGGCTTCGCGCGATCTGCCGCGGCTGCTGAATTTCCTGGTGCTCAATCGGGCCACGGAACCCGTGGACCTTTCCGCCCCGCGATTCGGACGCAGGTGGATGCGGATCGGCGCCGTGGCGTTCCAGGTCCTGTTTGTGGGCTACTTCCTCTATGGCGAGATCTCGAGCGGCTGGTCGAGCTATAAAGAAACTTATATCAATCCGAAACGGCCGCCGCTCTACGGGCTGTGGGATGTGGAATCCTTTACCCAGAACGGACAGGAATTGCCGCCGTTGACCACCGGCACGACGCGATGGAAGAAGGTGGCAATTCAGTACCCCGGCTACTTCGCGATCCGGGCGATGGATGACTCGCCGAAAGGCTATCGTTCCCAATACGACGCCGCGAAAAGCACCGTGACGCTTTCCCAGGGCGCCAATCCAAGCAGCAAAAGTATATTTGCGTATTCACGCCCCGATGCGGACCATGTGGTGCTGGCGGGCGTGCTGGGAAGCGATACGCTCTCCATTCGATTGCGCAAGGTCGATGTGTCGAAATTCCTCCTCATCAACCGCGGCTTTCACTGGATTAACGAACTGCCGCTAAATCGATAAGCGGCGCTGGGCAGCGGGCCTGTCCAGCCCCGCGAAGCTGCTAAACTACCAACAGTGTCGAGCCAGACGGGTGTGGGCCCGGAAACCCCGGTCTCTTCCATTTCCAAATCGAGTGCCACGGCGTTCGGAGTTTTGGCGGCGATCGGTTTTTGCCATTTCCTGAACGACATGCTGCAGTCGGTGATTCCGGCCGTGTACCCCATCCTGAAACAGACCTATCGCCTGGACTTCCGGCAGATCGGCATGATCACGTTGAGCGTACAGCTCACGGCGTCGCTGCTGCAACCCTTCGTGGGTATCTATACGGATCGTCGGCCCACGCCTTACTCGCTGCCGGTGGGTATGGGATTCACGTTGTCGGGATTGCTCCTGCTGGCTTACGCGCCGAAGTTCGGCATGATCCTGGTGGCCGTCGCGCGGGTGGGGGTGGGCTCGTCGGTTTTCCACCCGGAGTCGTCGCGGGTGGCGCGCATGGCGTCCGGCGGGCAGCACGGCCTGGCGCAATCGCTCTTTCAGGTTGGAGGCAACGCCGGGTCGGCGCTGGGTCCGCTGCTGGCCGCGCTCGTGGTGCTGCCGGCCGGGCAGGGAAGCATTGCGTGGTTCTCCGCGGCGGCGCTGGTTGCGATTGTCGTGCTGGCGCGCATCGGGGCCTGGTACAAGAGCCATGGCGCGGTGCGGGAGAAGGCCGCGGCGGGCATGTATCACCAGGGGCCGAAGCTATCGCGGCGGAAGACGGGCGTAGCTCTGGCGGTGCTGATGGCACTGGTCTTCTCGAAATATTTTTATCTGGCGAGCCTGACTAGCTACTACACTTTCTTCCTGATGAGCCGCTTCCACCTGCCGGTGCGTTCCGCGCAAATCCACTTGTTCCTCTTCCTCGGCGCGGTCGCGACGGGTACCTTCATCGGGGGGCCAGTCGGCGACCGGATCGGCCGGAAGTACGTGATCTGGTGCTCGATTCTCGGGATTCTGCCCTTCACGCTGGCGCTGCCTTACGCGAATCTCTTCTGGACCACAGCGCTCAGCATCGTGATCGGCCTGGTTCTGGCATCCGCATTCTCGGCCATCATCGTGTATGCCCACGACCTGGTGCCCGGCAAAATCGGCATGATCTCCGGGCTGTTCTTCGGACTGGCGTTCGGCATCGCCGGTATCGGGGCGGCGATTATGGGCTGGCTGGCGGACGCCACGAGTATCGCTTTTGTATATCGCGTCTGCTCCTTTCTGCCGGCGATCGGCCTGTTGACCGCTTTTCTGCCAAATCTGGAGACAGGCTATAAACGGAGCCGCGCATAGGATGGAACCGATTCGAATCTTCGTCACCGGCGGCACATTCGACAAGGCTTATAACGAACTGACCGGCGAGTTGTTCTTCAAAGACTCGCATCTCCCCGAAATGTTGAAACTGGGCAGATGCAATCTGGAAGTCCAGATCCGCACGTTGATGATGATCGACAGCCTGCACA
>JBEKIM010000293.1:0-8754 GCA_050011755.1 Bryobacteraceae bacterium
CGGTTTCGGGACTGATGCCGGCGGCGTGCGCGTCACCCGAGAATGCGTGCAGAATCAGGATGGCGTTGCTTTTCTGGGAGTTCAGCGAGCCGTAGGTTTCGTACGCCACTTCGACCGGCGCCAGCGTAACGCCGCCATCCAGGGAAATCGAGTCAAACAGGGCGACATGGGCCTCCACGATCATGGCGGGGAACTTTCATCATACCAGCCGCTGGGGGGCAGGCGTCTACGCCTGCGGAGGGTCTCCAGACCCGATCTTCGGCCCGAGGCGACGCCTCTAGGGCCGGAACTCGCGGACCATCTCCACGCAGGCCTTCACGTTCTCCACCGGCGTTTCGGGCAAAATGCCGTGACCTACGTTGAAAATATGTCCGGGGCGCGTGCCGGTGCGCTTCAGCAGTTCGGCGATCTTCATCTTCAACTCCGGCAGCGGGGCGAACAGCGCCACCGGATCCAGATTGCCCTGCACCGCCGAGCGATAGCTGATGTCCGTCCACGCCTGGTCGATGTTCACGCGCCAATCCACCCCCATCACGTCGCCGCCTGCGGCGTGCAACTCGCGGAAGAAACCCGAAGCGCCCGTGCCGAAGTGGATCACCGGTACGCCGGTGGCGCGGATGCGTTCGATCAGCGCGCGCGAATAGGGCTGTACGAAACGCACGTAATCGTCCGGGCCCAGCGCGCCGACCCAGCTATCGAAGACCTGGATGCAGCGCGCGCCGGCGCTCACCTGCAGGCTGGCAAAGGGTGCCTGCACGTCCACGATCTTGCCCATCAGCCGGCGCCACAGGATCTCGTCGGAATACATCATGCGCTTGGTACGGATGTAATTGCGCGATGCGCCGCCTTCGATCATGTAGCTGGCTAGGGTAAACGGCGCGCCGACGAAGCCAATCACCGGGACTTTCCCGGCCAAAGCGCGCACTACGTTCTGGATCGCCTCTCCCACATAGCCCAGATCGTCCGTGTTCGCGGTGGAGAGGCTATCCACATCGGAATTGGTGTGTACGGGATTATCGATCCGCGGGCCTTCGCCGGTGGCAAAGCGCAGTTTCAAACCCATGGGCTCCACGGGCAGCAGCAGGTCGGCAAAAATAATGGCGGCATCGACGTCCAGGATTTCCACCGGCTGCAGGGTAACCGCGGCGGCCAGATCCGGGCGCTTGCAGATTTCGAGGATGCCGTGCTTCGACCGGATCTCGCGGTACTGGCGCAAATAGCGGCCGGCCTGACGCATGAACCATACTGGGCGAACATCGGTGGGTCTGCGCTTGCACGCATCCAAAAAGCGGCTTGTCATGGGAGCCACGCGCATGGCTGTTCCGTCCTGTCTTCGCAAAAAAAGGCGCGAAATCCTTGGGGATTATGTTGCGCCGCCCATTGGCGGCCATTGATGAAATAGGGCTTCGCCCAAGCCTCGCTGTCGATGGTGCGCGGGGTGATGAGAGAAACCGAGAGCATACCCGGCGCCGGATAGCCGGTGCGGGGGTCCATTATGTGGCTGTAAACGTGGCCCTCGGCGACGAAAAACTTCTCATAGCTGCCGGAAGTGGACATGGATTCGTTCTTGAGAAAGACCTCGGCCACGCTCTTGCGCTCGTTCTTCGGATCACGGATGGTAATCCGCCAGCCGCGCGGCTCGTTGGGCGGCGCGCCCAGCCCATAGATGCTGCTGCCGGAAGCCGCCACCAGTGCGATGGTGACGCCCTTGCTTTTCAGCACGTCGACCATGCGATCCACGGCATAACCTTTGCCGATGCCGCCGGGGTCGAGTTCCACGCCAGGGCGGTCGAAGCTGACCGTCTGGTTGGCGGAATCCAGGTGCACATGGCGGTAGCCGACCGCGGTCATCGCGGCCATGACTTCGGCGCGATGCGGCAAGTGCCCCGTTCCCTTGTAGAAGCCCCAAACCTTCATGAGCGGCCCGACAGAAATGTCGAAAGCCCCCTCGCTCCGGCGGCTGTAGTCCTGGCAGGCTGCCAGCAACTGGAACAGTTCGGCCGAGATATGCACGGGGTGGCTGGCCGCCTCGCGGTTGACCTCGCTCCATTCACTATCGGGCTTATAATTCGAAAGCATACTATCCAATTGCCGAACTTCGTCGAAGGCGGCTTCGACGGCGGCCTCCATCCGATCCCGGTTGTAACCGTAGACGGCAATGGAATAGGCGGAGCCCATGGCCTCGGCGCTCTGTTCCAGGCGCAACAGTTCCGGCACCGCTCCCTTGTGGTCGCGGTCCGGTCCAGCGCCGCGGCTTGGCGCAACCCCGCTTTGGGGATGCGCCGCCGAAGCAGTCAACAAAAACAAAACTACCACAGTTTGTTTGACTTTAGGGCCGATTTTCCGTAGACGCACGCTTTTTTTTCGCCCTTTTCAGCAGGATCTCGACCCGCGTGGCGGCGTCGGGATGATGGTCCGGCTCGAAATGCAGTTCGGGGACCTTCCTTAGGTTCAGACGGCTGGCCAGTTCATGCCGCAAGTAGTTGCCGGCGTGCTCCAGGGCGGCCATGGCCTGGTTCTGCTCGTGTTCGCTGCCGCCCAGGCTTACCTTCACCAGGGCGTGGCGCGAGTCCGGGCTGACGGAAACATCCGTTACATCCACTGAGATTAGGCGGGGATCCGAGAGCTCAAACCCGATGATCTCGGAAAGCTCTTCGCGAACCGCTACGGAAACACGCCTGGAACGATGCTCATCCATGGGAGACCTGTGACGGGTGGTTCGTGGCTGGTGATCGGTGGTTCAGCAAAATAACCAGCCACCAACCACTAGCCACCAGCCACTGCCTCTTCATAGCCATTCCACCGTCGTACGGGCCAGTTCCGAGCCCAGCAGCATGGCGGCTTCTTCTTCGATCGACTGCAATACTTTTTCGGCGAATCCGCGATCCGAAGACACCGTCACCGCTGCCACCATGGCATGCTGCCACTGATCCTGATAGTCGATTTCGGCCACCGACACGTTGAATTTGGCGCGCAGGCGGTCTTTCAAACTCTTCACCACGTGACGCTTGTCCTTGAGGGAATGCGAATTTTGAAGGACGATTTCGAGCGTCACCACACCGATCGCGGCCACGGCGCCTCAGGCGAAGACTTCGGTGGCCATGCGCTCGGTCACGAAGGCTTCGATGATATCGTTCGTCTTGATATCCCCGTAGTTCTCCAGCGTAATGCCACACTCCATACCGCTCTTCACTTCGCTCACGTCGTCCTTGAAACGGCGCAAGGAACTGATTTTGCCGGTATAGACCACCACGTTGTCGCGCAGCAGGCGGACTTCGCTGTCGCGCGTGATGGTGCCATCCTGCACCTGGCAGCCCGCCACGTTGCCGACCTTCGTAATCCGGAAGGTCTCGCGCACCTCGGCCTTTCCTTTGTAGACTTCCTTGAACACGGGCTCCAGGAGGCCGGACATGGCGCGCTTGATCTCGTCGGTCAGGTTGTAGATGATCGTATGCAGCCGGATATCCACCTTTTCCTGCTCGGCTAATGCGGTCGTATTGCGCTCCGGCCGGACGTTGAAGCCGATGACAATGGCATCGGAAGCGGAGGCCAGCAGGACGTCCGATTCGTTGATAGCGCCCACGCCGGAGCGCAGCACGCGGATTCTCACCTTGTCGTTCGAAAGTTTCTGCAGAGTATCGGTGAGCACTTCGGCGGAGCCGCCGACATCGGCCTTCAGAATGATGGGGAGTTCGGTGACTTCGCCCGCCGCCAGTTTCTTGTGCAACATCTCCAGGGTGATACGGCTGCTCTTGGCGAGACTGGCTTCGCGCACTTTGGCTTCGCGGAACAGCACAATCTGCTTGGCCTTGGCGGTGTCTGTGACTACCTGGAAATCGTCGCCGGCTTCCGGCATGGATTCCAACCCCAACACCTCGACGGGAGTGGAAGGCTCTGCCTCGCGAATCTGCTCGCCGCGATCGTTCAGCATGGCGCGAACTTTCCCGAAGACGGCGCCGCAGATGAAATAATCGCCGACATGCAAAGTCCCGTTGCGGACCAGCACGGTGGCCACCGGGCCGCGGCCCCGATCGAGTTTGGCCTCCAGCACATTACCCATGGCTGGACGGCTGGGGTTAGCTTTCAGATCTTGCAGGTCGGCCACCAGCAGAATCATTTCCAGCAGCAGATCCAGGTTGAGCTTCATTTTGGCGGAAACGGGCACCATGACCGTGTCGCCGCCCCAATCTTCGGCCAGCAGGCCGCGATCGGAAAGTTGTTGTTTAATGCGTTCGGGTTGAGCGTCGGGCTTATCGATCTTGTTGATCGCGACGACGATGGGGACTTTGGCGGCGCGGGCATGGTCGATGGCCTCCAGAGTTTGGGGCATCACGCCGTCGTCGGCGGCTACCACGAGTACTACGATGTCCGTCACCTTGGCGCCGCGGGCGCGCATGCGGGTGAACGCTTCGTGGCCAGGGGTGTCGATAAAGACCACTTTGCGGCCGTCTTTTTCGACGTAATACGCGCCAATGTGCTGTGTAATGCCGCCAGCCTCTTTGCCGGCCACATTGGCTTCGCGGATGGCATCCAGCAGGGACGTCTTGCCGTGATCGACGTGCCCCATAATGGTGACTACCGGGGCGCGTTTGACCAAGTCCTTCTGCTCTTCCGCGACCTCAACTTTCTGTTGAGATTCCTCTTCGTAAGTAATGGTACTGGTGGATGCTCCAAATTCGCGGGCCATCTCCGTAGCCAATTTGGAATCCAAGGTCTGGTTAATGGTGGCCAAGATGTTGCGATCCATTAACTTCCGGATCACGAGGCTGGCCTTCACGTCCAGCTTCTCGGAAAGCTCCTTCACCGTAATGCCCTCGGTGACGGTAATCTCGCGGCTAACCGGCGGTGGGCCGGAAGGCGTCTGCCGGCGCGCGGACGGACGCAGAATTTTCTCTTGTGGCTCGTCACTGCGGTCGCGCTGCTGGGGACGGCCGCGATTCCCCCCTGGACGGCGTGGCTGATCGGGCAGCGGCGGGGCTACGGCCGGCTCCATACCTGGGCGGCGCGAGGTCGGATGCATCGGACGCGGGCCGCCGCCCGGACGCATGGGCATACCGGGCCGGGCACCCGGCGTACCGGGGCCTTGGCGGGCGACGACGGGCTGGCCGGGGCGCAAGGGTCCGCGGTAAATGGGCTGTCCGGGCGCGGGGGCGCTGGGCGTACGAGGCGGGCCGGGGCTGAGCGGACGACCGGGCGTGGCAGGCGCGGGCATGCCTGGGGCAGCCGCGCGGGGCTGGCTCAACTTAGCCGCAAGGTCAGCACGGGGCGGCACTACCGGACGAGCGACCGGCTGTCCGGCGAGAGGCCGGCCGGGCTGTCTGGGTGCCGAATGAATCGGGGTTCCGGGCGCCGGGGGCGGCATAGGGCTTCCCCCCGCAGCCGGCGGATTTGAAGCGCGCGCTGCGACGCCGGGCCGGTTGAAAATCGGGGCCGATGGGCCAGACGGTTCGTTGACCCCGGCCGGCATCGGCTGTCTTGGTCCGGATAGCACCTGGCCGGGCCGCGGTTGCGGAACGGGTCTGGCCATCGGCGGGATGGGGCGGCCGGGAGCAATCACGGCGACTGGTGGAATGGGCGACGGCGGCGCAGGACGGGGTACAGCGGGCATAGGGGACGGAGCGGCTGGTGGTTGAGGGGCTGGCGGAGCACTACCCGCCAACGGCGGGCGAATCGGGTGGGCCGGGCGGCCCGCGGGACGGTCCATCGCTGGATTCGGGGTCAAGGTCTCCTGACTCTTCTCCACGACGGCGGCGGGGCTGGGCGGCGCGCCGGCCATCCCCGCTGGAGCAACTTCGGCGGCCGGTGACGCCTCGACTGGCGCGGCCGGCGGTGTTGGAGGCGTGACTGTACGCGTTTCGGGTTCCGCCGGCTCCTCGGAGACCGCTCCGCCGAAGATGCGGCGCAGTTTGAGGGCGACATCCTCGTCGATCGAGCTGGAGTGGGTCTTCTTTTCGGTCACGCCCAACTCAGGGAGCTTGTCAAGAATCTCATGTGCCTTGACCTCAAGCTCCCGAGCCAGCTCATTAATTCGGATCTTGTTCATAGATTACAAAACTGTCTCGCGGAGACGCACTTCACTCGTTTTGCCCACCGTCGTCTTTCGACTCGTCGTGAGAAACGCGCCCCGAGTCTATTATGTTATCAGACTCGCCAGCAATCTCAACATCTTGTGGCCCGGCAGTTGCGGCTGGTTCGCCCGCTTCGGCCTCCGTGGCGGAGTCCGGATGGGCCTCCGCTTCGGCCGGGTCGCCGGCGGACACCTCAAGCTCTGCCGCGCCTTCGGCTTCTTCAGCCTCGACTGCCGCCGCGGGCGGGGCATCCTCAAACTGCGCGTAATAGGCTGTCACCGAATCGCGGATGTTTTCTATCATCTCCGTGTCCACGTCCGGGATCTCCTGCAACTGCTCCGGCGTCATGCCGCCGAGTTTATCGATGGTGTCGACACCCGCATTGGCCAGCCGTGCGCTGAGGGCTTCATCCAGTCCGTATGCAATCAGGGCGGACACAGGCTCCGGCGGATTCACCAGCGCGGCCATGGCGGACTCCACCTCCTGGCGCTTCTCTTCTTCGCTCTTGATATCCACCTTCCACCCAAGCAGCTTGGCCGCCAGGCGGACATTCTGGCCCTTCTTGCCGATGGCCAGGGAGAGCTGCGAATCGTCCACGATCACTTCCATGTGCTTTTCGAGCGCGTCGACGATGGTCACGCGGCTGATCTTGGCCGGGCTCAAAGCGTGCGTGGCGAAAGTCACCGGATCTTCCGAATATTCGATGATGTCGATTTTTTCGCCGCGTAACTCGCGGATGATGGACTGCACGCGCATGCCCTTCATACCCACGCAAGCACCTACGCTATCCACGTCGCGATCGCGGCTTTGTACGGCGATCTTGGTACGTTCGCCGGCTTCCCGCGCGCAGCCTTTAATGGTGACCGTGCTGTCGTAAATCTCCGGAACTTCCTGTTCGAACAGGCGCATGACTAATTCAGGCGCGGCGCGCGAAACGACCACTCCAGGGCCCTTGCTGGATTTATCCACGATGCGGATTACGCAGCGCACGCGGTCACCCACGCTATAGCTTTCCAGGCGCGACTGCTCCTTCTTCGGCAGGCGCGCTTCCGTCTTGCCGAGATCCAGGATATAGTCCGGACCTTCCACCCGCTTCACGGTGCAGTTCACCAGCTCGCCGGTGCGACCCGAATATTCGTTAAAGACGGTTTCGCGCTCGGCTTCGCGCACCTTTTGGAAAATGACCTGCTTGGCGGTCTGCGCCGAGATTCGGCCCAGCAAGTCGGTTTTCTTGGGAATGCGGATCTCAGAGCCGATTTCGGCTTCCGGATTGATGCGGCGCGCCTCGGCGAGGGTCATTTCCTTGGCGGGATCTTCTACGGCTTCGACCGCTTTCTTCACCGCGAAAAGCTGCAGTGCACCGGTCTTTTCGTGCAATTCGGCGACGTAGTCTTCGGTGGTGCGAAAGTGCTTGCGCGCGGCGATCAGCATGGCGTCTTTTACGGCGTCCAGCACGATCTGCGGATCGATGCCCTTTTCCTTGCTCAGTATCTCGATGGACTGAAAAATCGTTTCCAAAGTGTTCCTCTTTGTTCTGTCGCAGGATTGTTAACCCGATGGCGCGGAGGGATTTACCACTCAAACTTCAAGTTTGCCTTTTCCACCTGTTCAAACGGAAACCGGATCTCCCGGCCGCCGGCATCCAGGCTGATGACGCCGTCCGCGAAACCCGCCAGGATTCCTTCCCAGTGCCGCTGATTCTCGACTGGCGCACGCAATGTGACCTTGGCCTTCTTTCCCTGGAACCGTGTATAATCGCGGGGCCTGAGCAGTTTGCGCTCGAGGCCGGGGGAACTGACTTCCAGCGTGTAGTGGCCGGGGACCACGTCTTCGACGTCCAGAATGGCACCGACCTGGTGTGATATCGACTCGCAATCGGCGTGGGATACGCCCTCGGGCTTATCGATGGAGATACGCACAAACTGGTTTTTCCCGCCGCCTTTGACTTCCACTTCAACAATTTCAATGCCTTCGGATCCCGCCACACGCTCCGCGATTTCTTCCACCCGTGTTGATATTGCCGGCTTCATCAGTTTTATTCACGCCGCCAGCTCAGCGGCGCCAGCCCAACAAAAAAGTGGGCTTTCGCCCACTCGAAAGGTTCGACACTCCAAGCACCATTGTACCGCGGCTGGTAGAAAATGCAAGTTGGCCGGCGACGGATGACCGCGGCTCGCCGTACCCTAAAACACGCTGCGGAAGTACTTCCGCCACGGTATAGCCCCGCGGCGGTTTAGGATGTATAGTTCTGGTTAGGAGTGTACCGGTCCACGTCAAACCGTTCCTTGCGTAGCATGGCGGCCTACAGCCGGCTGGTGCTAATCGTCGGATTTGGGGGGCTGCTGATGTTGCTGGCCTTTGCGGGTTTGGACAGCGTTCAAAAGCTCCGGCAGATTCAACACCGCAACGACACGATCCGGGAGAGTTTTCTGGCTCGCACCCGGCTGCTGGAGCAAATCAGATCGGACCTTTATCTGTCGGGCACCTATGTGCGGGACTGCCTGCTTGAACCGGATCCAGCCAAAGCCGAAGCCCATCGCGCCAGCCTGCAGATCACGCGAAACCGGATGGAAGCCGCGCTCGACCGGTATAAGGCGGTGCTGAACGAAGCGCAGGCCGCGCCCTTTCGCGACCTCAACCAGGCGCTCCAGGAATACTGGAATATCCTGGCGCCGGTGCTGGCCTG
>JBEKIM010000294.1:0-10941 GCA_050011755.1 Bryobacteraceae bacterium
TTGCCCTTTCGTGTTCTGGGTTAGTGGTTAACCTGTATCCCGCTGAGCGCTCCGGCTGCCAAGCAGCTCATAGCCCATAACGAGAGGACGGCGGCCATACGGCTACTCGCCGCGCTGAACTGGCGGTTCTGCATAGCGGTGGTAGCGTTGGCGAGCGTGCTGTCGAACCAGACGCGCCCGTGCCCGCCGCTGGGCAGCACCGGCTGAACGGCCGAGAGTAGGTCAAGCGCCCCACCAAGAGCGGTCGAAACCGTCAGCGAGGAAGCCGTGCACGAGGAGGCGGTTCCGTTTGTGACGGTTCCGGTGGTCGGCGCGGCGGTAAAGCCCGAACCGGCGTTCGTGACCATCAACGGCGCGCCGCCCGCGATCGTGTTAGGGCCGGTTAGCTGAACGGAGGCCACCGCCGCCGTGCCCCCCCCGGCGCCGGAAAGGTGATGATGCAGGTCTGCCCGGCGGAGCCCGTCGCGCTGAGCCCGGACCCGTACGCGCCGCTTGCGATGCCGGCTTGCGTCACCACGCTGACGGCTGAGAGGCTGCCCGCTGAGGTGATGTTGCCTAGATTATCGACCGAGACGACGGTCTGCCCGAGCGCCGGGAAGGCGATTAGGAAAGCTACAAATCCACGCACCGTTTTAGGGTTGCCACGCAGTCCGAAACGCGACAGCGCCGAGCCCTCCGCCGGCTAGCAGGCCGAAGCGGTCCGTGTAGACGTCCCCACCTGGTACTATGGGCCGGCCCCCGTCGTTTGTCAAGGGAATTCGACGAGCCGCGTGTGCGACTTGGGTGGGGCAGATCGCTTCGTTTCCTTTTTTGTGGCATAAGTCTGAGTGTTGTAGATTACTCAGAAGACAGCGGTACCACATGCCCGATTCTTTGTCCGCTCTGGAATCCGAACGCTCCCGAATCCTCCGCCAGATCAGCACTCTGGGCAATCTCCGGCCGGGTTCCATTTGTGCCGTCGTTCGTCGCTGCGGAAAGCCTACGTGCCACTGTGCCAAGCGAAGCGACCCCGGCCACGATCCGCAACTCCGCCTCAGCCGCACTGTCAAGGGAAAGACCGTAGCCGAGTCCTTTTCGTCCCCTGCCGCCTTCCAGAAGGCGCAGGCGGAGGTCCACGAGTATCAGCGTCTGCAAAAGCTTTGCACCGAGTTGGTGGACGTCAACGAAAGGATCTGCCGCCTGCGGCCCCTGCAGAGGGACACGGAAAAATGGAGCGCAGAGGAAAAAAACGGCTGCTGCAGTCCATCAAGAAATCACGCGTGAATTAGACACCCTGTTGCCACGCATCTTCGCCGAACGACGCAAGGCTGGCGACCTGGACGTGGAGGCCGTGGAGTTGGCGTTTCGAACTGCGCTGCACTCCGCCGGCGCAGCGGGTTTGAGCGAACTTCTCCAGCAGACTGGACCAATTGCGACCACGGTGCCTTGCGCATGCGGCAGTCAGGCCCGCTACAAGGATAAGCGCCGCAAACCGATCCTCACGGTGCTGGGTCCTGCCTACATGCTCCGCGCCTACTACTGGTGCTCCCGCTGCCGGCAAGGGCAGTTCCCCCGCGGACATGGCCCGTGACATCGCAGATACCGAGTTCTCTCCGGGAGTGCGCCGCATGCTGGCCTTGGTGGGCAGTGAGTGTTCCTCGTTCGATCACGGACGACAACAAATGGAACTGCTGGCCGACCTGGAAGTCACGGCTAAGGCCGTGGAACGGGTGACGGAAACGATCGGAGCTGACATTGCCCGCTGCCAACAACAGGCCATTCAGCAAACCATGCAATTGGAACTACCCGTCGCCGTGGGTCAACCAATCTCCAAGATCTATGTACAAATGGATGGCACGGGCTTGCCGATGGTGGCCAAAGAGACTGCGGGGCGTAGCGGAAAGGGAGAAGACGGGCGAGCACACACGCGCGAGGCCAAGCTCGGTTGTGTCTTTACTCAGACCACCGTCGATGACCAAGGGCGGCCCCTGCGCGATGAGGCTTCCACTACTTACACGGGGGCTATTGAAACGGCTGCCGAATTCTCCCGTCGGATCTACACGGAAGCGCATCAGCGCGGTTGGGGCCGAGCGCAAGTCAACGTCGTTATGGGAGACGGCGCCGATTGGATTTGGAACATCTGCCAAGAACAGTTTCCCGGTGCTATCCAGATCGTGGATCTCTATCATGCTCGCCAGCATCTGTGGGATCTCGGCGGCAAACTTCACCCCACCGACCAGAGATCCAAACAAAAGTGGGTACCGGCTCACCAGCGCCTCCTGGACAAAGGCAAGATTGAAAAACTGGTCGCCAAACTGCGGACGCTCGCCTCGGAAAATCCCGAGTTGGCAGCAGCGGTCCACACGGAGGCCAACTACTTCGAGCGGAATGCCGAACGTATGGCGCTATCCGAAGTTCCGCAAGCAAAACCTCTTTGTGGGATCCGGCGTCGTCGAGGCTGGATGCAAAACCGTAATGGGGTCTCGCCTCAAGCGCTCTGGCATGTTCTGGACCGTTCGAGGAGCCAACGCCGTTATCGCGCTCCGCTGCTGTCGCCACAGCCGCCAGTTTGAAGACTACTGGGAGCACCGTCGTGGCTGATTATTTGCCCACTCCGTGTCGCACACCCCGACGAGCCGCTCCGGCCTCCCGGCCACGCGCTGTGGTCGACCTGCCGGGAGGATGGTAGGCCCGCACACGGCTGGCGCCGGTGCGACCTCTTTGCCGCCGACCGCGCGGATCAGGCATCCTAAGAGAAGTGCCCCTGCTGCGGTTCAAGCGCGTCTCAAAGTCTTACTCCACGGTACCGGCCCTGGCGGACGTGTCGCTGGACGTCGCGCGCGGCGAGTTCGTCGCGTTGGTTGGGCGCAGCGGCTGCGGCAAATCCACGCTGCTCAATGTCGCGGGGGCCATGGACTTTCCGACCTCCGGTGAGGTGGTCCTCGACGGCGTGGTCACATCGTCGCTGGGCGAGGCCGCGCTGACGCGCCTGCGCCGCGAGAAGGTCGGCTTCATCTTCCAGTCGTTCCAGTTGCTGGCGTCGCTGTCCGCGGTGGAGAATGTTGAACTGCCGTTATTGCTGGCGCGACGCGCGGGGGCGCGGATGGCCGCGCTCGACCGCCTGCGGCAGGTCGAAATGGAAGACTATGCCGCGCGCATGCCTTACCAGCTTTCCGGCGGCCAGATGCAGCGCGTGGCGATCGCCCGCGCCCTGGTACACGCGCCCGCGCTGCTGCTGGCGGACGAGCCCACCGGCAACCTGGACAGCACCACCGGAAACGCGATCCTGCAGCTTCTGCGGAGCATTGCCGACACGCACCAGACCACCATCCTGATGGCTACTCACAGCGTGGAAGCGGCGGCCCTGGCGGATACCGTTGTCAGACTTCTGGATGGCCGCGTACAGGAAGTCCTGGCGGGGGCAAAAAGGCTGTAGTGGCGCACCTGAAGATCTTCTACCGGCTGATTTTGCGTCCTCTCGGGCGCGAGCGCATGCGCACGGCGCTGACCATTGCCGCGGTGGCAATGGGCGTGGCGGTGGTCCTCGCGATCGAACTCGCGGGTGACGCGGCGGCCGGCTCCTTCCGCTCGTCGGTCGAGACACTGGCCGGCAGCGGCGACTTCGAAGTGACCGCTACCGGTGGCGTCCCCGCGGACATCCTGACACGTCTCGCGCTGCTTCCCTATCCGCTCAAATTGAGGCCGCGGATCGAAGACTACGCGGTGATCGCAACGAACCATCGGGTAGTGCCGCTGATCGGCGTCGATATGCTGTCCGACGCCGTGAATGCAGAGAGGATCGACGCTGCCGAATTCCAGCGCGGCGATTCCATCTGGGTGGGGAAAGACGCGGGCTGGAAACCGGGCGATCGCGTCCGATTGATCGTGAACGACGAATCCGCGGAGTACACGGTGCAAGGGATGGTGGACGGCGCGGGCGACGCCATCATTATGGACCTGGCTCCGGCGGGCCGCCTGCTGCGCCGCGGCGCGATGCTCGACCGCATCCTGATCGACGCGCCATCCGCGCGCCCGCTCGATCAATGGGAGTCGATTCTGCGCCGCGCTCTGCCGGATGGCGTGACGCTGGCGCCGCAGGGCGCGCGTACCAGCGAGAACCGCCGCATGCTGGCCGCGTTCCGTTGGAATCTGCGCGTACTGAGCTACATCGCGCTGGTGGTGGGCGCATTTCTGATCTACAACACCATCTCGGTGTCGGTGGTGCGCCGCCGCGAGGAGATCGGCATTATGCGCGCGCTGGGGGCCACACGCCTTGGGGTCCTGGGCGCCTTTCTTCTGGAAGCCGCTTGCCTGGGCCTGGCGGGCGGCATGCTGGGCGTGGTGCTGGGGCGGCTGATGGCTACCGGATCGGTGCGGCTGGTGGCCGCGACCGTCGAGTCGCTCTACGTTTCGAGCACGCCCGCGCCGATTGCGCTGACGTGGGCCGCGGCCGTCGCCGGAATCGCGATCGGCGTGCTGTTGTCCGTGATCTCCGCGGCGAGTCCGGCGTGGGAAGCTGCGCAGGTGACGCCGGTGGAAGCGATGGCGCGCGGGCGCCGCGACCATCGGGTCCGGATGCACCAATGGCGCGACTTGGCCGGCGGCGCAGGAGTGGCTATGGCCGCATGGTTGGCTGCACGTCAACCGGCGGTGAGCGGTAAGCCGCTCTTCGGCTACCTGGCGGCTTTACTGCTGATCGGGGCCTCCGCGCTGGCGACACCCGCGCTGGTGACTTTGGTGGCGGGGGCCGGCGCGACCGTCACGGGCCGCATTTTCGGAGTGGAAGCGCTGCTGGCCTCGCGCAGCCTGGCGGGGTCGCTGCGCCGCACGGCCGTACTCGTGGGGGCCCTATCCACGGCCATCGCGATGCTCTCCGCGGTCGGCATTATGGTGGGCAGTTTCCGCCAGACCGTGCTCCTGTGGATGGAGGACCGGCTGCAGGCGGATTTATACCTTCGCCCGGCCGGACCTACCGGAGCCGACCGCCATCCGACGCTGGCGCCGGAGATCGCGGAACGCTTAAAAAGCCTGCCGGAGGTGGCCGCCGTCGATCAGTTCCGCGCCTACGAGATCAGCTACCAGGGACTGCCCGCTACACTCGGCGGCGGAGACGCGCATATTGCGGGGCGCTATGGGCGGCGGCCGTTCCTTTCAGGCGCGCATCCCGCGGATGTCTTCGCGCAACTGCCGGGCCGCGACAATGTCATCGTGAGCGAACCGTTTGCCAACAAGCACGGAGTCCGGCCCGGCGATACGCTGGAACTCCCGCTGGGCGGACGGCGAGTCCGATTTCGCGTGATCGACATTTATGGCGATTACTCGAACGAACGAGGCTACATCATTATGGACCGCGGCACGCTGTTGAAATACCTGCCCGACCCCGCACCCTCGAATCTCGCCGTGTATTTGCGTCCGGGCATCCCGTTCGAAGAGGGACGCCGCGCCGTGGAAACCGCGCTGGGCGAGCACCGGGTGATGGTCTTCACCAATCGCGCGCTGCGCGCCGAGGCCATTCGAGTTTTCGACCGCACGTTCGCGATTACTTATGCCCTGGAGGCGGTGGCCGTGTTCGTCGCGGTGATGGGCGTGGCCGGGGCACTGCTGGCGCTGGTGATCGATCGGCGGCGGGAGTTCGGACTGCTGCGTTTCCTGGGCGGCGCCACGGGCCAGATCCGGCGCATGATCCTGTTCGAAGCCGGAATGCTGGGACTGCTGGCCAACATCGCCGGCATCGCGCTGGGGTTCTGGCTATCGCTGCTGTTGATCTTCGTGATCAACCGCCAGTCGTTCGGCTGGACGATCCAGTTTCACTGGCCGGTGACCGTGCTGGTGCCGGCCTTGTCCATCGTCTACGGCGCAACCGTGCTGGCCGCGCTGTACCCTTCGAAAGTGGCGGCGGACCTGGTTCCCATCGAGGTGATTCATGAAGATTAGCGCGCTCCTGCTGGCCGGTTTCGAGCTTTACCGCGCGGCGCTGCCGGGCTACCGGTACGAGTTCCCGCGCGATCACTTCAATCACCCCGAATTTCAGACCGAGTGGTGGTATTACACCGGAAATCTGCACGACACGCAGGGCCGGCGCTTCGGCTTCGAACTGACTTTCTTCCGCCATGGCGTGGAGCGCGGCAAGACGCCGGCGAGCGTGTGGGAGGTGCGCGACGCGTGGCTTGCGCACCTGGCGTTGAGCGACATCGATGGCGGCCAGTTCCTGCATGCCGAGCGGCTCAACCGTTCCGGTGCGGGCCTGGCGGGGGCATCGCTCGATCTGGCGCGGGTGTGGAACGGGAACTGGCGCGTGCAATGGGACCTGAGCGGCGGCACACAGCAATTGCAGGCCGTGGATGCGCGGTTCTCGTTCGATCTTGCTTTGCGGGCGTTGAAACCGCCGGTGATTCATGGCGTCGAGGGCATCAGCCAGAAGGCCGCCGGCGCGGGCCACGCGTCACATTATATTTCGTTCACGCGCCTGGAAACGCGCGGCGAAATCGTGTTGGAAGGGCGCACGTTCCGCGTGGAAGGACTCTCCTGGATGGATCACGAGTTTTTCACCCAGCAACTTGACGCCGGCCAGACCGGATGGGACTGGTTCAGCCTGCAGTTGGAAGACAATACGGAGCTGATGCTCTTCCGGCTGCGCCGCCAGGATGGCGCCGCGGACCCGTACTCGGCCGGCACCTACATCGACGCGCGCGGCCATACGATCCATCTAGCTCATGACGCGTTCTCGGTCACGCCGGGCAAGCTCTGGAACCAGTATCCGGTCGAGTGGCGCGTGCGTGTGCCGTCACTGGGGGTCGATGTCCAGATCGCGACTCGTCTTCCGCAACAGGAGGTCGCCAGCAAGCAGAATCGCTACTGGGAGGGCGCGGTAGACATTAGCGGGACACGCCGGGGCTCAGGATATTTGGAAATGACAGGCTATGCCGGGCCCGTGCATTTCTGATCGTTCCGTGCGACTGACTTACTCCAGCCCGGCCGCCGCCAGCATGGCGAGAAACTGCTTGCGCGTGCGCATATCGATGGCTTGTGCGACTAACTTACCCTCGCGGCCAAAGACAAAACTCTTCGGAATTCCTTCGATATCGAACGACTCGTTCACTTTTCGTCCGGGATCGAGCAGGATCGGATAAGTAAACTGGCGCTCCGCAATGAACGGCTGCACTTTGGCGGCGTCTTCGTCTGAGATAGCCAGAACAACCAACCCCTTCGCTGCGAACTGACGATAGAGCGCTTCGAGATCGGGCATTTCCTTGCGGCAGGGCGGACACCAGGTGGCCCAGAAATTGACGAGCACCACGCTGCCCCGCAGTTCCTTTAGATTCCAGCGCTTGCCCGCCAGGTCCGCGAGGGTGAAGTCCGCGTTCTGGCGGCGCCGGTCATCGGCCTCCAGTTTGGCCATGGCGGCTCGCAAACGCGGGTCGTCGAGGGTTACCTGGACGTGTTCGTAGCGCACGAGCTGCGCCAACGTCAGAAAACCGCCTTCGGGCGGATCGGCCGCCTGTTTCAGCACCAGGGCCAATGTGGTGGCGACATCCTGTAAAGCCTCCGCGCCGGGATCACCCTCGGTGACCAGGTTGGCGAGCGACTCCGCGAGCGTCCCTCGATTCGCGCCGGCGGGCAGTTGCCTTATTTCGAGCGCCATGCGGCGGGTGGTGGCGACGCGTTCGGCGTCCGGCAGGCCGCGCAGCTTGCGCAACCGCTCCACGATTGGTTTCTCCCGATCGCTCCAGATAATTCGCGGGCGTTGGGCGGACAGTGTGGACGAGATGGCGGCCAACAGCGCAATGGCGCGGAGCTTATTTCGAATAGACATCATTTCTGCATTGTATGCGGCTGGCTGGGCACGGCGTTTCTCGCCAAGACGCCAAGGTGGCCGCCAAGAGCGCCAAGAAGACTGAAACAGGTTGAGATCGATTTTCAGCCAGGCGGCGGGGCGGCCGGCGGTTGGGCATTATTGTGCACGTTTTCGGGGATTTCAGCGAGGGGCTCGTCCGTGAGCGGAGGCAGGTGGCCGGAGGATCTATCGATGACGCCGAGGGCGGCTTTCAGCCGGACGGCCGCGGGGACGGCGGGATCGGTGAGCATGGTGCGAATGACGTTGTAGGCCTCGGCGGCGAGGGAATCGGCGTGGTCTCGCACGGCGAGCGCCTTTTCGTATTGGGCTTCGGCCATGGCCTCGCGGAATTCGGACGAACAAAGCCAATTGGCCACGGTGTTGCGATGAACGCCGGCGGCTTCGGCGGCGGCGCGGGCGGTGGATCCGGCGGCGATCAGCGCCAGGGCTTTTTGCTGGGCAGCGGTTAGGGAACGATCGGGCGACATGCTGGTACTCCTTCGATTTCAGGGGAGCACGGGAGCTTGGCGCGGATTGGGAGCAAGCCGGGCAAGTGGCTGTGGGGAAAGGGGAAATCGTTTTCGTCAGGCCGTGACTCTGCCATCTACGGATTGGAAGGCCGCCAGGGTAGCCGTGCATGCGCCCGTGATGCTATTGATAGTGGCATTCTGCAGTTCCACGGAGAAGTAGCTGCCGGTACCGGTAAGGGCGTTGGAGGTAGCTCGTACGTACTCGACGTAATCGCCGCCGCTGGTGTTGAGCGCCACGGTCATGTTGACTTCGTAGTTGGTGCTGGAGGGACCCTGGACGGCCAGTTTGGAGATGAGGCTGCCGCCGCCGGATGTGGTGGCGCTGAGGCCAGAGCCGGTGGAAGACGAATCGCACTGGATGGTGCGGGGGGCGTTGCCCACATCCACCGTCGTACCACCGTAGGTCACATATACACATATGTCGTGCCGTCATAGAAATCGACATTGATTGGTGGAGCGTTGCCATTCCAGGCCCACCCGACGATTAGCCGCAACCGGCGCTGTCCAAATTGCCATTGTTTTGGCCGAACAGCAAGGAGCGCCGAGTAGGAGGTAGAGTATGCCGAAGGGTAGTCTGCTCATTGGACCACCACCCCGAAGTTCTGAAGCGAAAAATCCTTGCGAAAAGGCTTGAGAGCAGACTCGACGGTCGCGTTATTGACGACGCCTTCTCAAAACCATAGCGTGGGTCCACGCGGTGCTGCGCAGGAAGCGCAGCCGCAAAACACAAAATCGCAACAGCGAAATACAGACATTGGCGCATGGATCCGCCTCAGCCGATCAGGTGTTGGCGAATACGGGCACTTTCCGTGTAATCCACGGTAGGCCGGATTCGGATTCGACGCAAGCGTCGCAATCGAATTAAGGTTTGCTCCCGACCCTAACGGTCAAGAGGAGCGAAAGATCGTGCGGGGCATTTCGCGCGTCTATTTTTGGATACGGCTCTTAATATCCTTCATATGCCGAACGGTCCCGCTGCGATCTGCAAGGCTCACTATACACCGGAACCAACAACCGCACGAAGCCGCTGTTCCGGCCGAGCGGCCAATAGTCGAGCAACAATAGGACGGGCGCAAGGCACACCGCCGTTGGTTTCGACATCAGCGCGAGGGCCGCAGCGATGTTCCAGGCAGCGTAACGCCGACGCGATGGATGTTCGGCGCAGCGCAGATAGGCAAGAACGGCGGCGATAAAGAAGAGGCCGCACAGAACGTCCTTACGCTCTGCGATCCAGGCGAAAGATTCCACACGGAGGGGATGGAGCGCCCAGAAAAGCGAGCCGGCGGCGGCGAGCCACTGGCTGGCACCGAGTTTCCTGAGCACCAGGAACAGAAGACCCGCCGCGAGCGCGTTTAGGAGAGCGCTCGTAAAGTGGTGTCCCGTCGGATTCATGCCAAACATCCTCAATGTCAAGTTCGTGACTGAGCCAGGCGAGGGGATGCCAATAGAGAGTGGATACCGAGGTGAATGCCAATTCAATGCCGCGCAGAGTGAGTCCGCCGCGGGCGGAGGTGTTGGTGAGATAGAGACCGTCGTCGAGGGCTGCCGAACAAGGTGCGAGTGGCGGGCAGCGCACCTGCCAATGCCAGCCCTGCTAGGAGAGCATCTCGCACCGTGGGCGAGAGTTTGGCGCTGGGCCATTCGGCGTAAAACCGTTTAGCAACGTGAGTCGTCTTGGAGTGACAGCGCGATGAGCGGAGGAGTTCGGATCTACGCATCATCACCTGCCATAAAGGGAAACGGTCGCCTGTAAGCCTCTGCCCCGTACATACAGTCCTACGGTCCCGGGCGAGGATTCGGAAACGTAATACCTCCCGCACACGTCCAAGACCGGGCTGTGGCTTAAGATAGCCTCCCCTGTGCTGAGATCGACGGCGGAGGTTGGCAAGTTCGGGAAGTACTTACGGGCCGCGGCGTTGGGCCGCGAAATCACGATGCCATGCTCCGTGGCACGAGATAACTCGAAAGGAGTAATCGCTGGTCGAGCAAGCATCTTTCCCGACGGGAACGCCACGAGTTTGGCGATTCTGACGTGCTGTTTCGCGCGGTAAGGTCCGTCCACTATCAGTAACTCGTTCCCCGTTACGAATATGGATGGGCAGCATCATCCGTCGCAACGGCCGCGCCAGGCTGACCACGGTTCTGTCGCGCAGATCGTACAAGGCCACGCTGTAGATCCGCCGGTTGTCCGAATCGTACGCGTAAATGGAAGTCTGGCTTCCGGCCGCTGCCGCGCTCACGCGATTCGCCACGTCATAAGTCAGCGAAACCCCGCCGAATTTCGCGGTCTGATTTCCACTGTTGTCATACGCCACGCCAGTGGCCGCGATGCGGTTCGTCGGTACGTTGTTGGAATCCAGTGCCACAGCCACATTCAGCGACGGTGCGCCGGCCGTGCCCGTCGGATTCATGCCGGTCATGTTTCCATAACCGTCGTACACGTAACTCTCGCCCCAGATCGCACCCGCGGCCGACTGCAATCGCTTTAGCACGTCGTATTGGTACGTGATGGTCTCGCTGGAAACGCCGTCCACACTCGAAACAATCTGGCCGTTGTTTCCGGTTGACGAATAATTGTATGTCATCTTTAACGAGGTC
>JBEKIM010000295.1:0-8653 GCA_050011755.1 Bryobacteraceae bacterium
CCACTTCCTGGGTCACCGGGCTGGCGTTCTTCAATACCACGCGCCATCCGGGCTCCTTGTTCGATGTGGCCTCAATCCCCAGCCGTAAACCGTTCTCGGCCGTCCCCCACTGGATGGCGTCGGCGCCGAACAAGCCGGCCGCCGCGCCCACCACCAGAACGCCCACTCGCACGACTATCGAAAAGGTCATCGAACATGCCATGACCTTATTATCGCCCCCTTGGATAAGCGTATTACGTCTAGACTTAAAATCATGACCTCGACTCGTCTAGTCTTCTTGCTCGGCCTTACAGTCGCCGCCGCCTGGCCCGCGAGCACGCCCCGCGAAGCATTATTAGTCCTCTCGAAGGGCGATCATACGCTTGCCATCGTGGATCCCTCCACGCTAAAGGTAGTCGCCAAGGCCCCGGTCGGCGAAGATCCTCACGAGGTGGTCGCCTCCGCCGACGGAAAATTCGCTTACGTCTCGAACTACGGGGGCGGCGCCTACAACACCCTCACCCTGATCGACCTGATTGGCCAGAAAAGGGTCACAGCCATCGATCTCGGTCCCTTGCGCGGCCCCCATGGCCTGACGTTCGTGGGCGGAAAAACCTGGTTTACCGCCGAAGCCGCCAAAGCCATCGGACGCTACGATCCCGAGAAAAAAGCCGTCGATTGGATCCTTGGGACCGGGCAGAATCGCACCCACATGATCTTCGTTACCCAGGACATGAAGCGGATCTATACCACGAACGTCAGTTCCGCGACCGTCAGCATCATCGAGAAGGGCGCGCCGCAAACGAACTTCCCACCCGGCCCGCCGCCCGAATCGGGGCCCGGAGGCCCGCCCCCCGGAGGCCCGCCCCCAGGCGGCCCCAGAGGTCCCATGGGACCGCCCGGCGGCGACTGGAACGAGACCGTTGTACCGGTCGGCCGGGGCTCCGAAGGCTTCGACGTAACGCCCGACGGCAGCCAACTCTGGACCGCCAATGCCCAGGATGGCACCATCTCGATCGTCGATTTATCGGCCAAGAAAGTGATCGATACTCTGCCGGCAAATGTGCGCAGTGCGAACCGGCTCAAGTTTACTCCGGATGGCAAGCTTGTGCTGGTCACCTTACTCGGCGGGTCGTCCTTGGTAGTCTTGGATTCAGCCACTCACAAAGAGGTGAAACGGATCGACCTGGGACACGGCGCCGCCGGTATTGAGATGCAGCCCGACGGTTCCCGCGCTTTCGTGGCGTGTACGGGCGGCAACTATGTCGCCGTGATCGATCTGAAAAGCTTGGAAATTACTGCCCGGATCGACGCCGGTCCCGGCCCTGACGGACTTGCCTGGGCGGTCCGGCCATAGCGTTTCACAAGGCCCGCAGTTGCGACGCGTCGATCGCCGCCTGGTAATGCTCCATTTCCGGCACGCGCATGCCCGGGACCTTCGCCAGATCGTCCCAGCGCCGTAGCCGCACCGCCTCCCGCGCGAACGGCTTCTGTTCGAACACGCGGGCTTCGGCCTCGTTGAAAGGTCCGCCTTGCAATTGCAAACTCTGCACGGAGGCGGGCGAAAGCAGGCTCAGATACTCGGAATCGGTCGCGCAGAGATAACGTTTGGCATCCACGTGCATGCGCACCGGCGCGGTCACTTCCGGACCGAAATACTGCGCCAGCCAGCCGTGCCCAAGGTCTTCGTGCCGCGCGTCGATACCCAGATCCGCCACGTGCTCCGGCAGATCGTGCAGCAAGTGGCCGATATCGTGCAGCAGCGCCGCCACCACCAGCCACTCCGGCGCGCCTTCCGCCTCGGCGTGATACGCGGCCTGCAGCGCGTGTTCCAGTTGCGAAACCGGCTCGCCGAAATACGCCGCGCCGCCTTTGGCCGCAAAGATCTCGATCACTCGTTCGCTAACCCGCATAAACATTCCGCCGTTGGCCCATAAACAGCACCGCCGCCGCCGCGCTCGAAAGCAGCGCCACGCCGGCCAGCGCCAGGAACGCTCCCGTCCAGCCGAAGCTCACCGAAATACGCGCCACCGTTTCGCCCGCCAGGATCCCGCCCAGGTATCCGACACCGTCGATGATCCCGGATGATGTCGCGCTCCCGTGCTTGCCGCCGAAGTCCAGCGCGATGGCGCCCGCCAGATAAGCATACGGTCCGATCACCAGGAAGCCGACCAGGCCCACCAAGACCGTTGGCAGTCCCCGCCCGCCGCCGGCCCGCAGCGATCCCAGCGCGAACAGCGCCACCGAACTAAGCAGCAGGCTATAGAACATGATCGCCGATCGTCCGCCGCGCCCCAGCCGGTCGCTCCAGAAACCGGAGAGCAGCACCGCAACTCCGCCGAACAGCGGGAAAACCGCGCTCATGCCGGCCGCCTCGGCCTTGCTGTATCCCACCACCTGGTTGAAGTACGTGGGTGTCCAGGTGTTGAAGGTTTCGCGCACCAGCGTGGTTCCCAGCGAGAGCGCGCATACGATCCAGAATGCCGGGCTGCGGTAGATCGGCGCCAGCAAATCGCGCAGGCTGGATGGCTTCGGATCGCTGCCCTCGGCGCCAAACAGGTTCAGCGGATTCACTGCCGGCTCCGCCAAGCCGATCTCCGCGCGCGATTCCTTTAGCAGCAGCAGATTCGCCACGAAGATGACGAGAAGCGTCCCCGCCGCCACCTGAAACACCCCCCGCCAGCCGAATCCGTGGCCGATCAGGAAGCCCATAAATTGGCGAGCCGCGGCGTCGCCGAACAAGTAACTCAAGCTGATTATGCCCATGGCCGCGCCATATGAGGAATAAGAAAACCAGCGCGACGTGATCTTAACCATCCCCGCCCAGCCGGTCGATTGCACCAGCCGGTTGCCGATCCACGCCAGCGTGAAAATCGGAATTCCGCCGCCCAGCGAAAACAGCAAAGTGAACAGGATCGAGCCGCCCATCCCAATCAGGAAATTCCGCTTTCCTCCCAGAAAATCGGCGCTGCCGGCCAGGAGAAACTTGCCCATCGCATAAGCCAGCACCGAGACCGATGTAATCGCGCCCAGCCGGATCTTGGCCTGGTCGGCAGTCATTCCGTGTGCCGCCAGCTCGTCGATAATCAGCGGCAGGCTCACCGAAAAATCCGAGCGGCAGAGATAGTAGCCGGCGTAGCCCACCGAAAGCAGCGCAATCGTAGTCGCTTGCCACACAGCCGGCCGCCGGCTCACGGGCGCTCGCCCTTCGCCAGCCGTGCCTCAATCGCGTCGATCGACGGCATGCAATCGCCCACCGCATCCGCCACGTAGTGCGCGCCGGCATCGCTCAGCTTGCGCCGCGCGGCTTCCAGGCGCTTTGTCTGCTCGTCGGCCGGCAGCGCTGCGAATTCTTCCGCCGTGAGCCCGATCATGTTACCCGTGCGCGCGATCCCCACTGTCCACATGCCCGCGTTCAATCCCTCTTCGATGTCGCTCAGCGTATCGCCGATCTTCACCATAGTGTGCATCGGGTAAGCTCGCAGCCGGATCGCGCTAACGTAGCACATCCACGGCCAGGGACGGCCCGCCACGGTGTCGTCGGGACAGAGCGCGCAATCGGGCTCGTAGCCCTGCGTGGAGGCGGTGTCGAGCAGCAGTTCGAGCATGGGCCGCGTATAGCCGGTTGTGCTGCCGATCTTCACCCCGCGCGAACGCAGTGCGTCAACGGTAGCCGCCACGCCCGGAATCACGCCGGAGTAGGACACCAGGCAATCCATCTGCATCGGGATGAAGGCGGCGAACAAAGCGTCCACCTCCGCTTCCCGTGCCGCGCCTCTTTTCGCCCGTAGCAGCGCGCGGATATGATCCTTCTTGTGCACGCCCATATCCCGGCGCGCCTCTTCCTCCGTGACGGCCATGCCGTGGCTCGCAAAGAGCTTCTGGAGTGTGCGCACCGGCGCCAGGCTGCCATGATCCACGGTGGTGCCCGCCCAGTCGAAGATGACTGCTGTCACCCGCCCCATCAATAGCCCATCCCGGTCACCGTCTGCTCGGCGAGCCCGAACGAAAGTGTCATGCCCGAGCCGCCCGTGGCCGTCACCACCCGCACGTTCGGCGCCGGCGATAGCGACGCGAACGGCTGCGCGGGATGTTTCGCATAGACGCCATGCCAATGCTGTGAGATTTCCATCGCCGGCGCCCGCAGAAATGCGCGCGCGTAGCCTAGAATCAGCTCGTCGATCTCGGCGCGGTCGAAAGGATCGACGGCCATGCCGTATTCGTGCGAATCGCCCAGGGTCAGTTCGCCACCGGCGGTCTGCGATACGAGTACGTGAATGCCCCAGCGATCGAACGCCGGCGTTTCCGCCGCGATGCGCTGCCGCAGCGCCGCCAGCGTCCGGCACACCCGGAAAGATTCATAGAAACGTAACGTGAGTCCGGCCGCCAATGCCGGGCCGAGTTGCCATCCGTCCGGCTGGGGGTGCGTGCGCATCATCTGCAGCTTGCAGCGCGTGACGCCGCTGGCCGCGAAAGCCTCCGGATATAGCGTTTCGAAATCGTGGCCGCTGCATACGATGGCGGCGTCGTACGAAGCCAGATCCGCGGCACTCGCCGCCGTGCTCCAGCGAAATTTCACGCCGAATCGTTCGGCCAGGAAGCGCGGCAGTTGCGCCAGCGTCACGCGCGGATCCACCGTGATTTCGGTAGGACTCCAGATCGCACCGCGCAGTCCTTCGGGCCGGACCGCCTGGCTGCGCTCCGCCACCCCCGAGGCGCCCAACCATTCGCAGGCATAGCCCAGCCCGGGAGCCACTTCGCAGAACTCGCGCGCCACCGCTGCCTCGTCTTCGCGGTAGACCACGTGCAGCGATCCGGTTGGAAAGTGCGGCAGACGCGCCGCCTGCAGCACTTCCACCCACAAATCGCGGCTGCGCAAAGCCATTTCGTGCATGTGCCCGGCTGGCTGCCCGATAGGCCAGATCATGCCGAAGTTGCGCACCGAGGCGCCCGCCGCCTGCGGACTGCGTTCGTAGACCACCACCGGCCGCCCCCGCCGGGCCAGCGCATAGGCGTGTGCCAGCCCCAGAATGCCCGCTCCAACGACCGCGACATCCGCGCTGCGTCTGGCCATTGAAGGAGGCTAGCGTATTTGAAAGAGCCGGCGCAAGGATAGCCAGAGCCACCGGATGCGTTATCTTCAAAGAAGGAGGAACGACCGCATGCCCATGATGCCGCCAGCCGTGGCCAATGAAGCCGAGATCGATCGTCGCGTCAAGGCCGCAGCCCGTAGACTGGCACCCGATGTGGTTCGCATACGGTACGCGCTCACTTTGAACTCCACCGGCGAGGAATCCATTTTCTTTCGCGTCGTGCTGTCCGACGAAGCCAGCTCTGAAAAGAACCTCCCGCTAGTCACCAGACGCGCTCGAACCGAATTAAGAAAGGAACTTGATTTCGCCCAATTCGGCCTTTACACCTATTTCAACTTTCGCAGCCGCTCAGAGCAGGCCAAGCTCAAAGAGCCGGCGTGGTCCTAAGCAATGGCACTCGCCGAAGACCTGCTTGAGCAGGCCTATCATCTTGCCAAACGCGAGAGAACGAAACCGAAACAGGCTAGCTTGCGGCGAGCCGTTTCGACAGCATACTATGCTTTGTTTCACCTACTGGTTGGGGAAGCGGTGAGTAATTGGAAGAGACCTGACCAACGTGCGAAGTTGGCACGAACTTTCGACCATGGGCCAATGCGAAAAGCTTCTCAGCAATTTGCCAACCGCAAGATTGCTGGCCCGGTGCCGCACGCTGCCGCACACGTTAGGAGCGTTGCTAGCGCCTTTGATGAACTCCAGGAACTCAGGCACTTGGCTGATTATGACGAATCCGAGAAATGGACGCGAGCCCCGGCTCTCGATGTTGTCAATCTTGCGAGAACGGCGTTTCGCGCTTGGCGGGCGGTCCCCACGGACAAGATCGGCCAAGACTACCTCCTACAGCTTTTGATCCAGCGCCGCTGAGCCTACCCGTATCAAACCGCACCCTCCCGCTCACCCCCCATATCCACCATTCCTGATGGAAAACCCGCCATTCAATGCGGCCCTCTTTATTTCCAATGGCTTAACAGGCGAAGATGCACTCCATAGAGAGACGTGTCCTTGAACTCTCCCAACTCAGAGGAGCATAATGAGCACTCAGCCGTTTGAACCGAAGCCCGCATCATCTGCCGGTCTGGTCCAGATCAACTCCGGAATCGAAGATGTCATCCAAAAGCGCCTGGCCGAAGAACGTGCCCGCCTCGAGCGCGAAGCCGGTGTGGTCAAACGAGAGACGCATCAATTCAAAAAGCCTGTCGAGCACCCCTTCACTAAGGAACAGCGCAGCCGGACCACCCTGCTCTTCGGCGGCCTTACCTGGAAGCACGAGAAACTCGTCCACGGCGCGCTCGAGGGCCTCGGCTATATCGCCGAAGCCGTACCCACCCCCAACGTACGCGCATTTCAAACCGGCAAGGAATACGGCAACAACGGCCAATGCAATCCGACGTATTTCACCGTCGGCAATTTAGTCCAGTATCTGCAAAGCCTGGAAGAGCAGGGACTCACCAAGCAGGAAATCATCGACCGCTACGTCTTCTTCACCGCCGGCGCCTGCGGACCCTGCCGCTTCGGCATGTACGAAGCCGAGTATCGCCTGGCCCTTCGCAACGCCGGTTTCGACGGCTTCCGCGTGCTGCTGTTCCAGCAATCCGGCGGCCTCAGCCAGTCCGACGCCGAAGCCGGCCTCGAAATGAACCTGGATTTCTTCCTGGGCATCCTCAACGCGCTGAATTGCGGCGACGTCCTGAACGAAGTCGCCTATGCCGTCCGCCCTTACGAAGTCAATCCCGGCGAAACCGACCGGAAGCTCGACGATGCCATGGACTACATGCACGAGGTCTTCCGCAAGAAGCAGCCCTGGCAGCTCGGCGATAGCCTGACCAAATACCTGGGCGGCTTCAAAGACACCGCCGAATACATCGGCAAGTTCGTCAATCAGTTGAAGGGCGACGAGTACATCCCGGCGCTGCACCGCTGCCGCGACGCCTTCAACGAGATCGAAATCGACCGCCTGCGCGTAAAGCCCATCGTCAAAATCACCGGCGAGTTCTGGGCGCAGACAACCGAAGGCGACGGCAACTTCAATATGTTTAACTTCCTCCAGCGCGAGGGCGCGCAGGTGCTGGTGGAGCCCATCGGTACGTGGATCATGTACATGATCCACCAGGTTGTGCAGAAGTACAAGGACTTCAAGGGCCTCGAAGAAGGCGCCGTGCTCCCGCCGCTCTGGCGTCTCGACAAGCGCGCCAAAATCGAATGGAGTTTCCGCAATAAGGTCGCCAAGTTGAAGCTCGCCGAAGCCATCTTCAAGAATGAATATCACAAGATCGTCGGCGCCCTCGGCGATATCGCCCATCACCTCGCCGATCAATACGAATTGCAGCGCCTGGGCCATCCCTTCTATAACTCGCGCGCGGGCGGCGGCGAAGGCCACCTGGAAGTGGCTAAGAATATCTACTATTCGAACAAAGACCTGGCGCATATGGTGCTGTCCGTGAAGCCTTTCGGCTGTATGCCCTCCACGCAATCCGATGGTGCGCAATCCGCCGTTGTCTCGAATTACAAAGACATGATCTACCTGCCCGTTGAAACCTCCGGCGAAGGCGAGATCAATGCTCATTCGCGCGTGCAGATGGCGCTCGGCGAAGCCAAGAACAAAGCCAAGAAGGAAATGGCCGAAGTCCTGGAACGCACCGGCCTGTCCCTGGACGAGTGCCGCGCGTGGGTGGATGCCCATCCCGAATCCAAGCGCCCTGTGTTTCACGTGCCGCATAGCAAGGGCGTCGTCGGCCTGGCTGCCAATTTCGTCATGCACATCGCCGAACAGATGAAAAAAGAAGGCGCCGCGCCCGTGCGCGAAGAAGCGCTGGCTGTCCAATAGCCCGAGGCCTCCATGGACAAACAATTTTTCATCGGAATGGACGTAGGCTCGACCACCGTTAAGGCGGTGGTCGTCGATCAAGCCACCGACAAGATCCTCTGGTCGGACTACCAGCGCCACGACACCAAGCAGCCCGAAAAGGTGCTCGAGTTCCTGAAGCGCTTCGAGACCGAAATCGACGGTTTCCAGGCCAATCAGTCGCGTATATTCATCACCGGCTCGGGCGGCAATGGCATGTCGAAGTACCTGGGCGCCAAGTTCGTCCAGGAAGTCAACGCCGTTTCGCTCGCGGTCGAGAAGCTGTACCCGGAATGCGGCTCGGTCATCGAGCTCGGCGGCCAGGACGCCAAAATCATCATCTTCAAGAAAGACCCCGAAACCGGCCGCAAGAAGAAAATGCCGTCGATGAACGACAAGTGCGCGGGCGGCACCGGCGCGGTCATCGACAAGATCAACGCCAAGCTGCGCATTCCCACCGAGCAGCTCTGCGAAATGGGCTATAAAGGTCTGAAGTTGCACCCCGTCGCCGGCAAGTGCGGCGTCTTCGCGGAAACCGATATCAACGGCCTGCAGAAGATGGGCGTGCCCCCCGACCAGTTGATGGCCTCGCTCTTCGAAGCCATCGTCATGCAGAATCTCTCCGTGCTCACGCGCGGCAACACCCTGCTGCCGGTCGTCCTGCTGCTGGGCGGTCCAAATTGTTACATCAAGGGCATGCGCGATTGCTGGAAGCACAACATCCCGAAAATCTGGGAAGAGC
>JBEKIM010000296.1:0-8597 GCA_050011755.1 Bryobacteraceae bacterium
GGTGGCCGCTACTATCGCCGAGTTGCGTGTGGAAGGCATACGGCCGGAGCAGGTCGCGGCGACGGGAGCTCAGGGCCGCGATCTGGCGCGCATGGCGGCGCTTTACGAAGAGGAATTGGCCAACCGTTCGGCGGCGGATTTCGCGCTGCTGTTGCGCTATGCGGCGGCGGCGGCGCGGGAAGGGAAGCACAGGCTGCTGGGATTGCCGGTGGTGCTGCTGGATGTGGATCTTGAGGCGGCCCTGCGGCGCGAGTTGTCCGCGGCCGTGCTGGAGCGCTCGCCGGCGGTCTTCGACGGACGTCTTATTGTGCAGAGGTCCAAATCGGCGGCATCGCAATCCCGTCCCGCCAGTACACTCGACCGCATTCGCCAGTCCCTCTTTGCCGAAATCGTGTCGCCGGATGGCGAACCGGACTCCAGCCTGGACTACTTCTCGGCCGCGGGCGAGTCGCTCGAATGTGTCGAGATCGCGCGCCGCATCCGCAAATCGGCGGCGGATGGGATGGCTTTCGACCGCATGGCCATCCTGTTGCGTTCGCCGGAACGCTACCAGCCGCTGGTGGAGGAAGCCCTGCGGCGCGCGAGCATCCCGGCGTATTTCAGCCGTGGCGTAGCGCGGCCGGATCCGGCGGGCCGCGCGTTTCTGGCGCTGCTGGCCTGCGCGGGCGAAGGCTGCTCGGCCACGCGTTTCGCGGAATACCTCTCGCTGGGGCAGGCGCCGGCGCTCGACCGTCCGGTGGATCGGGATACCGCGCCGCTGCCCCCGGATGACGAAATGCTCGCGCGATTATACGAGCGCGGCGAGGCTGCCGCGCCGGAGTCCGCGCCCGAACCCGCGATAGCGGAAGGCGAAGATGCCGCGGTGATCGGCGGCACGCTGCAATCGCCCGCGGCTTGGGAGCGGCTGCTGGTAGATGCGGCGGTGATCGGCGGTTCCGCACGTTGGGAGCGCCGTCTGCGCGGCCTGGAAGCGGAGTTCCGCGTGCGGCTCGCCGACCTCGATCAAAAAGAAGAAGGCCGCCGCCAGCAACTGGAACGGGAAATCGCCCGGCTCAAGAACCTGGAGCGCTTTGCCCTGCCCCTGATCGACCGGCTGGCTGGACTGCCGCGGCAGGCCGATTGGGGCGATTGGATCGAACATCTGCGCGCGCTGGCCGAGGCTGCCTTACGCCAGCCGGAATCCGTGCTTTCGATTCTGGGCGAATTGCAGGCCATGGCCGAGGTGGGGCCGGTGGTGCTCGACGAGGTCTCCGGCGTGCTGAACGAACGCCTACGCTTTCTGCGCCGAGAGCCGGCTTTGCGCCGCTATGGCTGCGCCTTCGTGAGCGGGATCGACGAAGCGCGCGGGCGCGTTTTCGATATTGTCTTTCTACCGGGTCTCTGCGAAGGCCTGTTTCCCAGCCGCCCGCACGAAGATCCCATCCTCTTGGATGAGTACCGCAAAGCTGTGAGTCCGGCCTTGCAATTGCAAGACGACCGGGTGGCCGACGAACGCCGCCGGCTGCACATCGCCTGCGCGGCCGCCCGCACGCGCCTGGTGTTCTCGTACCCGCGCATGGACGCCGTGGAGTCGCGCCCGCGGGTGCCATCGTTTTACGCGCTCGAAATCGTGCGCGCGGCGCATGGGCGTCTGCCGGAGCTGCGCGCGTTCGAAGAAAAGGCCCGCCGCCGTGCGCCATCGCGCCTGGATTGGCCCGCGCCGGCCGACGCCATGGAAGCCATCGACGATGCGGAGTACGATCTGGCCGCGCTCGGGCGCACTTTTGAGTTGAACGCCGAGGAGGCCCGGGGCGCCGGCCACTATCTGATCGGCGCGAACGATTATCTGGCCGAATCCCTGCGGCGCTACGCGCGGCGTAACCGTAACACCTGGTTCGCCGCCGACGGCATCGTGGAACCGGATGCCGCCACCCGCGCCGTGCTCGCCACGCAGCGGCTGGCCGCCCGTAGTTATTCGCCGTCGGCGCTGCAGCATTTCGCGGCGTGCCCTTATCGTTTCTTATTGCATGCCATCCACAAACTGCGGCCCCGCGAGGAGAAGGTGGCGCTGGAGCAGATGGATCCGCTTACGCGCGGCGCCCTGTTTCACGAAGCGCAGTTCCGGCTTTTCCGCGAACTGCAATCGGCGCAATTGCTGCCGATGTGTCCGCAAAACGCCGTGCGCGTGATCGAAATTGCCGATGGCGTGCTGGATCGCGTGGCCGCGGAGAACGAAGAAAAGCTGGCGCCGGCGATTCCGCGCGTGTGGCGCAGCGAGATCGAAGATTTGCGCATCGATCTGCGGGGATGGATCCAGCGCGCCGCCGCCGATCCGGGCGGTTGGATACCGGCGCATTTCGAATACAGCTTCGGCATCGAGGGCGACCGGTTGCGCGATCCGCGGAGCACTCCGGCCGAGGCGGTGCTGGACAATGGCGTGCGCCTGCGCGGCGCCATAGACCTGGTTGAAAAGCATCCCCTGCGCGGCACCCTGCGCATCACCGATCACAAGACCGGCAAACCCCCGCAGGAATTGCCCAAATATATCGGCGGCGGCACGCTACTGCAGCCGCTGGCCTACGCCATGGCGGCCGAAAGCCTCTTGGGCGCGTCCACCGAGGTGAGCCGCCTGTCCTATTGCACCGAGCGCGGCAACTACCAGGAAGTCCGGTTCGACATCACCCCCAACCACCGCGCCTTTTTTAAGCACGCTATGTCGCTGGTCGACGGCGAAATCGATCGCGGATTCCTGCCCGCGGTTCCTCATGCCGGCGCCTGCGCGATGTGCGATTATCGGCCGGTGTGCGGCCCCAACGAAGAGCGGCGTACCGCGCGCAAACAGCGCGACGACTTGGATGCCTTGCAAGCGCTCAGGAATATCCCATGATTCCGGCGATCCAGACAGACGACGCCGCCGCCCGCGAACGCATTCGCCATTCGCTGGGCGAAAGCCTGATCGTGGAAGCCTCGGCCGGCACGGGCAAGACCTCCGAGTTGATCCGGCGCATCGTGCGGGTACTGGCCACCGGGACGCCCGTCCAGCAGATCGTGGCGGTGACCTTCACGCACAAAGCCGCCGGCGAACTGAAGATCCGCCTGCGCGAGGAACTCGACAAAGCGCGCGCGGCGTGCGCCGAAGGGCAGGAGCGCCTGTATCTGGAAGATGCGCTCGAGCGCCTGGAAGAGGCGGCCATCGGCACCATCCACGGCTTCTGCGCGCAGATCCTGCGCGAGCGTCCGGTGGAAGCGCGCATCGACCCGGGCTTTGAAGAACTGACCGAACCGGAAGCCGACCGCCTGCGCTCGCGGGCCTTCGATGCGTGGTTCCAGCAGAAATTGGATGCCGGATCGGCTGCGCTGCGGCGGGCGCTGGCCCGTCTGGCCTGGCGCGAGCCGCCGCGCCAGAAAGCGCCATCCGACTACTCGCCGGTGGAGTCGCTGAAATACGCGGGCAAGCAACTGGTGGAGTGGCGCGACCACACGGCTCCCTGGCGCAGAGAGCCGTTCGATCGCGTCGCCCGCATCGATGCGCTTCTGCAGCAGTGCCAGGCGCTCGACGACGTAGTCCGCCAATGTCCGCGCAGCAGCGACAACCTGGTGGATTCGATGCGCACGTTGCGGGACATGCGCGGCGGGCCTTCGGATTACGACACGCTCGAAGCGCGCCTGCTGAAGCTCGATCGCGACCTGCGGCGGAACTTCAAGAAAGGCTCCGGAAACTTCGCGCCGGGCATTTCACGCCAGCAGGTCCTCGACGCGCGCGATGCGCTGCTGCACGATCTGGACGAGTTCCGCCGCGATGCCGGCGCCGATTTCGCCGCCGCGCTGCGCGACGAGATGCAGGATTTCGTAATTGCCTACACTGCGCGAAAGCAGCGCGCGGGGAAGCTCGATTTCCTGGACCTGCTGCTGCTTGTGCGCGACCTGGTGCGCGACAACGCGGGGGTTCGCCGCTACCTGCAAGCCCGCTTCAGCCGCATCTTCGTGGACGAATTCCAGGACACCGATCCTGCCCAGGCCGAGATCCTGATCCTGCTTTCGGCCGACGATCCCGCCCAGAACGACTGGCTGAAAGTCTCGCCCCTTCCAGGCAAGCTTTTCGTGGTGGGCGATCCCAAGCAATCCATTTACAAATTCCGCCGCGCCGACGTGGTGCTCTATGAAAGTGTCTGCGAGGCGCTGGCCGCGCGCGGCGTGGCGCGCATCCACTTGACCCGGAGTTTTCGCGCGGTGCGGCCCATTCAGCAGCTTGTCAATGCGGCCTTCGCGCCGGAAATGGCGGGCGGCCGCGAGGGCGGCCAGGCGCGCTATGCGCCGCTCGAAGAACACACGCCGGCCTACGGCTCTCAGCCCGCTATCGTGGTGCTTCCGGCGCCGAAGCCGTATGGTGCGATGCGTGTTAGCAAGGAAAGCATCGAAGCCTGCCTGCCGGATACCATCGCGGCATATATCGATTGGCTGCGCGGCGCCAGCGGCTGGCAGGTGCGGGATCCGCGCGACGGCGCGCGCGTGCCCTTGCAGGCCAAGCATATTTGCGTGTTGTTCCGCCGCCTGACGAATTACGGAGCGGACGTTTCGCGCGATTACACGCGGGCGCTCGAAGCGCGCGGCATTCCGCATCTGTTGGTCGGATCGAAATCGTTTTACCACCGCGAGGAAGTGGACACCGTGCGCGCCGCGCTGGCCGCCGTCGAGTGGCCCGACGACGAGCTTTCCGTCTTCGGCACCTTGCGCGGATCGCTCTTCGCCATCCCCGACAATCTGCTGTTGCGCTTCCGCTTCGAAGTGGGCCGCCTGCATCCTTTCCGGAACGGGGAAGCGCCCGCGCCGGCTTTTGCGCGCATTGCCGATGCCCTGGCCATCCTGGCCGACCTGCATCGCAACCGCAACTACCGCCCCGTTGCGGATACCATCAACGCGCTGCTCGAGGCCACCCGCGCGCACGCCGGATTCACGCTGCGCCGCGCCGGCGCCCAGGCGCTCGCAAACGTGTATCGCATCGGCGATCTGGCGCGCACGTTCGAACTGACCGGCGGGCTGTCCTTCCGCGGCTTCGTGGAAGAATTGGCGGCGCAAGCCGAGAAGGCCGAATCGACCGAAGCGCCGGTGCTCGAAGAGGCTTCCGACGGCGTTCGCCTGATGACCGTGCACGGCGCCAAGGGACTGGAGTTTCCCGTGGTGATCCTGGCCGATATGACCGCCAATCTCGCGGCCCGCGAGGCGGAACGTTTTGTCGCCGGTCCGCTCTGCGCGACGCGCTTATTAAACGCCGCGCCTTGGGAACTGTTGGAGCACGAACAGCACGAACGCACCCGCGAACTCGCCGAAGGCGTGCGGGTGGCCTACGTGGCGGCTACGCGCGCGCGCGACCTGCTGGTGATTCCCGGGGTGGGCGACGAGGAGCGCGAGGGCTGGCTGGGTCCGCTCAACAAAGCCATCTATCCCGCGCGCGACCAACGGCGCGCGCAAGCTTCCGCCACCGGCTGCCCCCCTTTTGCCGGCGACCGCACCGTGCTGTCTCGCCCGGGCGAGCATCCCGGACAAATCGAGGAATCCGTGCAGCCCGGCTTGCACCGGCCGCAATCGGGCGAGCACCAGGTAGTTTGGTGGGACCCATCGGCTCTGCGGTTGGATGTCGCGCCGGGATTCGGCCTGCGCCAGGAGGATATTCTGGCGGCTGAGCCCGCCGCGCGCGCCGAGGCAGGCATCGCGCGCTATAGGCAATGGCAGCACGACCGCCGCCAGGCGATCGAGAGCGGACGTCTGCCGGCTTTTCGGATTGTCTCCCCCACCGAGGGTATCGAGGATGCGCCCCAGCGCCGATCTATATATGTTGAGGATGCCTCTACGGGCCGTGAACGGCGGGGAGGATCGAGATTCGGCATCCTGGTGCATGCGGTCCTGCGCGATTTGGATTTAAATGGCGCGGGTGACCAGATCCCGGCGATCGCACGCGTGCATGCGCGTCTGCTGGGTGCGCCGCGGGAGGAGGCCGATGCCGCGGCGGATGCGGTGGCCTCCGCATGGGCTCACCCGCTGCTCGATCGCGCCCGCGCGTCTGGGCTATGTCATCGCGAGATGCCCATTCATTTGCGGCTCGAAGACGGCCGGCTGCTGGAAGGTGTGATGGATCTCGCATTTCTGGAGGAAGATCGCTGGGTCGTGGTCGATTTCAAAAGCGATTCGGCGAGCGCCGCGCGCTATGAACGGCAGTTGCAGTGGTATCTATACGCACTGTGGAAACTCACGGGCCGCGAAGCCCGCGGATATTTGCTTCGCGTATAGTCCTAAGTGCTTGCAAATGTGTTAGATTGAACCAGGTGCCGAGGCCAGCTTGGGCACTAATCATTAAAAATCGTTAAAATGAGACGATTCGGTGTGAAACTGTTGACGTCTGGGCAGGCATCGTGATCTAATTCGGACGTACCATTCGATGTGCGCTTTAGGGGCCTGAAACGTCGGGTTCCCCGTTGAATGCAAAGAATTTCTCTTGACACGGGCGCAGCGATACGATATGAATATCTTTACTGAGTCCGCGACACATGCAATTTTTTTGGCAATCCTGCGAGCCGGCCAAAGACAAAAACTAGAGACAGGCAGCCCTATCGCAGGGCGTAGTTCGGCTGTACCCGGTGCCAGGCAGTAGGGTTGCCGGCAAAATCTTAATGAAATCTCCGCCCGCACGGAGAAGTTCCCAAGGTAGTCGGAAGGTAGTTGGAGAGAGGCTCAGGTTGAGAGAGAACTTCGACCGATTCAATTTCGCAATTCACAAGGAGAAGGAAATGGCAGATTTTCGCAGATGGATTCTGGCGTTCGCCGCGCTGGTCCTGGTTTTGGGATTAGTAGCTCCGGCGAGCGCACAAAATGGTCTAGTTTGTACCGCAACCGCTTCGGTGACCCCGACGCTTCGTCATGAGGGGTTCAACGAGCTGGTTGGTGATATTTTGCTGAATTGTGTCGGTGCTCCAGGTTCCGCGCCGACACCGGTCGGCACCACGATACCGCAGGCGAACGTTTCGGTATCTCTCGGCGTGCCGATCACCAGCCGCGTCCTTGGTGGAGCTTCGCCTCTGATTTTGACGGAAGCTTTGCTGTTGGTTGACGATCCCACACCGCCAGCAGCGGGCGCGGGCGGCAATCAGGACGTATGCCCTTCGCCCACCGATGGTTCACTTTGCATGGTGCCGGGCGATGGCGGACAAACCTTTAACAACCCGAACAAGTACAACGTGTTTCAAGGCGTCGAGGCCTGCCCGCCCGAGAGCTCCACTTGCACCATCCTGTCGCCGGCGCAGAACTCGGTCACCTTCCTGGGCGTTCCCGTGGATCCGCCTCTGACGTCGCGCACCTATCGCATCACCAACATCCGCATCGATGCGACGAACCCGCCCGCCGGACAGATCGGCTTCCCGATCTACGCCTTCGTTTCGTCCAGCAGCAGCACGTCGATTCAGATTTCGAATCCGCAGCTTCTCGTCGGTCTCGTGGCGCCTGGCCTGACCACCAGCGTCGGCGGCACCAACCCGAACTTCTTTGAGTGCGAAAACACCGTTCAGACCAACGTCGGATCGGTCAACTTCACTGAGAATTTCGCCACCGCCTTCAAGGTCCAGACTAACGGCGTCCAGGATGTTCCGGGAGCCATCTATAACTCAGAAAGTGGCTTGGAGATTGCAGTCTCCGGCGGCACGGCAGGTGTAGCCGATTCGCCGACCGAGTTGCAGACCACCATCACGAACATTCCGACGGGCGCCATGGTGTATGTGGATCCGTGGGCCGCTTCCGGGCCCGCCTCCAACGCCAACCTGGTTCTGCCCGTGCCGGTTTCTCCGTGCTCCGGCACGGCTTGCCAGACGCCTGGCGACCCCGTCCTGGTTGCCGACAATTCCGCCGGTGCCAACCCGGGTCCGATCCAGGTTGTTTGGGCCATCACCCAGACTAACCCCTCGGCTATCGATTCGCTGACCTTTAAGGTTTACGCGGCGTTCACCGCTCAATCGGCGAATCCGCCTTCCATCGGTCCTACGACGGCATGGAGCAGCTTCTATCCGTACGCCAGTTCTTACCCTGGCACCGCTGCCAACATTCCGACCTTCTTCGTGTCCAGCACCACGCCGGCAGGCACTTCGCTGTTCAACACCGCGCAGTGCGTGACGACCCTGCTGTTCCCGTACGTGACTGACTTCGCCGGCTTTGATACCGGTCTCGCGATCTCCAATACCTCCATGGATCCCCTGGGGACGTTGGGCGCGACCGGCCAAACCGGAACTTGCTCCGTATACTTCTACGCAAACGGCGCCCTGGCAACAGGCCTCGCCCAGAATGGAGCTGTAGCGGGTGTCCTGACGTCGCCGGCGATCGCGCCTGGCGATACCTGGACCGCCGATCTGTCCACTCTGGATGCCGGTTATCCCAGCGCCTCGGTTGTACCCGCCGGGTACGCGATCGCAAGCTGCCAATTCCAGTTTGCTCACGGTTATAGCTTTGTGAGCGATTATGGAGTTCAGAACTTCGCGGCCGCCTATCTTGCTCTGATCATCCCGGATGCCGCACGCGAAGCCCAGCCGTTCACTTGCTCCGCGAACGGTGGCATGTGCTCCGGTAACACGGGTGAGCAA
>JBEKIM010000297.1:0-8593 GCA_050011755.1 Bryobacteraceae bacterium
GCGAACTCGATGGGAGCCACCGCTTGCCAGGCCTCTTTCAGATCGTTCAAAATAATGCGGAAGAGGCTATCGAGCAGTTTCTGTTCAATTTCGGTGATCTCCCGCCGCAAAGCCGCCGCGGACTTGCCGTCGCCTCCCAACAGAACTTCGAGAATGGGGAAGACCAGAGCCGGGCTCAACTCCAGCAATCCATAGCCGTCATAGGGCCGCAAACCCAAAGAGAGCATGCAGGTGGGCGACGGCAGGCCGTTGAGAAACTCCTCGCAAGATAGTTGTTCAACGCTCACCAGATTCACCAGAAGGTATGTCCGTAAATAGGCCGAGAGGCTGGACACCAGATTGTGGACGAAGGTCTCGTGCAACTGATGGATAGCCCGCAGTTGGGATTTGGCGATGCGATCCGGCCGGCGGAAGTCGAAAGGCACTACCTTTCGGGAAGGAGACTCCTGCGCTTGTCCGCCGGCCGCGCTGACGAACAACGCGTCGATTTCCTGTTGCGACAAGGTGCGATTCAAGCTGGACCGTCCACATACCTTATCGGCCGCCGTGGATGTCGGCTTTAGTCCGTGGGGCCTTGCCGCAAATTCGCCCCGGGCGGGCCGATGAGAGGGTAGGGGAAGAGCGGTCCCCGGGAGCGGCTTTTATGGATGTGAACCCCGTTGCGAATCCAGGACAGGCTCTTCCCGCCATGCAAGGCGCCGCCGGCGCCAATTGGTTAGTGGCGAATCGTGAGATGATCCGCGCCGTGATGAGCATCGACGCTTCCGCGTTGTTTGGCGGAGGCACCGAACTGACCTTTGCTCTGGATCGGGAGACCAAGCATCCGGTGGTCCGGATCGTGAATCCACAGACCGGTGATGTGCTATGGGAGGCGCCGCCGGAATATCTACTTAGGTTGGCGCGAAGTTTGGGACATGGCAGTGACGCAGGGGCGCCGCAAGTGCCTGCCGATCCGGCCGATATGTAGCGCGAGGAGATCCTATGCCGCCGCAAGATGCGTACCTGGAAAGCCAGATTTTGACCGCCGACCCGCTCGAATTGGTCTCGATGCTTTATCGCGCCGCGGGCGATGCCACGCGCAGCGCCAAGGCCCACTTGGCCGCCGGGCGAATCCCCGAACGATCCCACCAGATCACTAAGGCACATGCCGTCCTGTCGCAGTTGTGCGGTTCACTCGACCATACCCGCGGAGGCACGCTGAGCCGAGGCTTGGCCAGACTGTACGATTATATGCAGCGCCGCCTGCTCGAAGCCAATCAGAACCAGACTATCGACCCCCTGGTGGAGGTAGAAAAGCTGCTGACCACCCTGCTGGAGGGATGGGAACAAATCCGGATGGCCCCCGATGACCGCGGTTGCGAGGAGAGCCCCCATCCACCAGCCGATGCGGAACCATGCACCGGATACGGCGGTTACGCAGCCGTATTCGCGGCGCGCGGCGTGGCTGAGTATGCTTCGCAGAGCTGGAGCTTGTGACAGACGGTGCTGTTTGCGGCACGGGCTACTTCTCCCGCGCGGACAGACTGGATACGATCTGCGCGCTCAGGCCCAGGCCGCCACTCTTCGCCAGGGCCTGGGCAAACTGCTCCTCAGCCAGCCCGGAAACGGTTGCATTTCCAGCATCCTCGCCGCCTCCCAACCAGCCGTCCTCGCTGCCGCGAGCTTCTTTGAGGAGTTGGGCGATCATGACGGCCTCGAACTGCTGCGCCGCGTCGTTGAGGGTTTGCGGGGGGCGCGCGGCGGGCGATCCGGCCAACTTCTCAGGAGGAGATTCCATGGTTATGGCAGCGCTCATTAGATCACCTCCAGTTCGGCGTCGAGCGCGCCGGCCGCGCGCAGGTTTTGCAGGATCGCAATGACATCCCGCGGGGTCGAGCCGATGGCCGCCAGCGCGCGCACCAATTCCTCTACCGTGGCGCCCTGCTTAAGCAGTACATTGCGGGCCGTCTGCTCCTTCGCGGCCACCCCCGTTTTGGCGCTCGCGGCGGTGGTGCCAGCCGAGAGCGGCTCCGGCTGAGAGATGTCCACGCTGGTCTGAATCTCGACAGTAAGGTTTCCGTGCAGGATAGCCACGGGCGCGATCCGCACATCGCGGCCCATGACGATCGTGCCGGTGCGTTCGTTCACCACGACGCGGGCAGGCCGGTCCGCGTCCACCGTCAGGGCTTCGATTTCCGCGATGAAATCGATCATGTGGTCTGCGTAAGCCCGGGGAGCCAAAACGCTGACCAATGCGGAATTCTCAGCGCGTGCCGGGAGCACGCCCGGCCCACCGTACCTGGCATTTAGGGCCGCAGCAACGCGCGATGCGGTGGTGAAGTCCGCATAGCGAAGTTGGAGACGTACAGTTCCCTTGGGCGCGATGGAAGTGCCCGGCCGCTCGACGATAGCGCCGCCCGGCACCCGGCCGACCGTGGGATGATTCACCGTCTGGCTGCTGCCGCCCTGTCCCGCCATGAACCCGCCGAGCACCAACGGACCCTGCGCCACTGCATAGACCAGCCCGTCCGCCCCTTTCAGGGGAGTGAGCAATAGAATGCCTCCCTGGATATTGGCGGCATCTCCAATGGCGGCCGCGGTGACATCCAGGTGTACGCCCGGCTGGGCAAAAGGCGGCAGCGTGGCCGTGATCATGACCGACGCGGTGTCCTTCACCCGAATGGTAGCCCCTGGAACCGAGACCCCCATACGCTCCAGCATGTTGGCCAGACTCTGCGGCGAGAATAGGGTCTGTTGTGTGTCGCCTTTCCCGGCCAGCCCGACCACCAGCCCATAGCCGATGAGCGGGTTGTCGCGCACACCTTCTATTCCGGCCAGATCCTTCAATCGCGTAGCGCAGAATCCCGGCCCAATCAGGACGGCCGCCACCAGGACAACATTCAATCGCATGCTCTGTTCCAACCTCAAAAAGGCAGCAGTCCCAGCAGCAGGCGGTACAGGATGAACGGGCGCTTGATGGCGTCTCCCACCACACCTTTACCGTTCACGGAAACCTCCAATTGCGCGACCAGGTCCGATTGGACCACATTGTTTGGGCCCAGATCCGCCGGACGCACGACCCCGCGCACCGTGATGACCTGCTGTTCGGAACTGACGCGGATTTCCTTGACGCCTTCAACGACCAGGTATCCGTTCGGCAAAACATGTACTACCCGCGTGCCCAGCGTGGTGGAAATCACCGTCTGGCGTCCGATCGTGCCGGAGCCTTTTAGCTCCTGATCCCCAGAAGTCCCCAACAGATTGGCCAACGCGCCGCTGCTCTTGGTCACGCCCCCCAAGGCCGTGATGGATGCTTTGGCGCTCGAAGTGCGAGCGGTCTGCACGTTACCCGAACTCACGGCGGAGGCATTTTCGGCGACGAGAACGGTGACCGTGTCGTTCACGCGGCTGGCACGCAGGTCGCGCGCCAAGTCGTTGAATAGGGCCGCGGACGACCAGAGGGACCCCGGCGAAGCGTCGTTGTTGGCGCGGGCCGCCGCAGTGGCCTCGATCACGTAACGGTCGAGCGCGGATAGTTCCGCCTGAGTTGGCTTTTTCTTAGCCGCTCCCCCCACCGGGAAAGGCGTACAGCCAAGCGCCAGCATCGCCAGAATCGGGTTTGGTTTCATCGGTCTCCGCCATCGGCCGGGGCCATCCGCCACGGGCCGGCCTCAAGGAAGGCGCTTCCGCGATCCGCGACCGTGGGGCGTAAGATCTTGCCATTGGCCGGATTGCGTACCGCGATCACGTCCCCCCGGCTTCCGGAGGATTGCGCCTCTCCGTCCAGAAACAAGCGCGCCTGGCCGCTCCGGATCTCAATTCGTACCCGCTGTCCGCGCACTACATCAGCCGGTTCCGCCAGCCACTGCCGCTCGATCACGGCGCCGGCACGAATCGGCCGGCGCGGCACCTTGCCGACAACTTGGGACAGCTCCGGAAATCCGGGCGGCCCTTCATAGGTTTCCTCTCGCAGTTGGGTGCGTACGATGGGACGGCCGGGCGCGAGGTCGGCGGTGGCGACTACACGTTTCGCCGAAGTCTGGAGGAGCACTTTGGCCCAAACGGGGAAATCGGCCTGGCCGGATGCGGAGATCGCGCCACGCCACAGCCACGGCGAGCGCATGGCGGGGCCGTTTTCCAAGCCGGCGGCAGGAAAGCGGAGTTCACCGCGCGGAATGGGCTGCCGGCTGAACTCCACCACTTCGATGCGCACCCCGGGCAGGCTTGCGCCGACGGCGGCGGCCACGCGCTCGCGCGTGAGCATTTCCGCGGGCCGCACCATGCAGGCTTCTGCCCCGGCTTCGAGCGCCAGCCCGTGACGCCGTGCCAAACGCTGCAACTCCGCGGCCCCGTAGCGGCGGCTGGCGCCCGGCGCGGGGGCCGAGCCCAACACCATTTCCGGTGCCAGCCCGGCGAAGGCCGGCACGGCCCGCGCCATGTCGCCCGCCAGCACCCGATTGTCCGAAACCGGAACGCATTGCGCGCCCGCCCGCACCAGCGCAGCCGAGATGAGGAGTAACATCCGAGGGGTCATTGTTGTACGAGATTGTTGGTTTCCTGATACATTTCGTTGGCCGCCTGAACCACCTTGGAATTGGCTTCGTAGGCCCGCTGGCTGACGATCAGGTTCACCATTTCCTGAACCACGCTGACGTTGGACTGCTCGGTATATCCCTGCAGCAGCGCCCCCAGACCCTCGGCGCCACCGGGAAGTCCGAGCGTCGGGTCGCCGGAAGCTTCTGTGGGAGTATATAGGTTGCCGCCGATGGTACTCAAGCCGGCAGGGTTCTGGAAATTGGCGAGCTGAATTTGCCCGGCCACCTGGGCTGCGGTCTGGTTTGGCAAGGTATAGCTAACGGTACCGTCGCCGGCAATGGTGATCGATTGGGCATCCGCCGGAATGGTGAGTTGGGGCTGCAGAGGGTTGCCGCCCGCGGTCACCACGTTCCCGTTCCTGTCGAGCTGGAATTCGCCGTCGCGGGTGTAGGCCAACTGCCCGTTGGGTTGCAAGACTTGAAAGAAGCCCGGTCCTTGCACCGCCACATCCAAAGGGTTATCGGTCTCCGACAGACTGCCAGGCGTGAAGATGATCTCGTTGCCCGACGGACGGGTGCCGAGACCCAGTTGCAGGCCGACGGGCACCACCGTCTGCTGGCTCGCGGAAGCCCCCGGCTGCAGAAGGTTCTGGTACAGCAGATCCTGGAACTGAACCCGGCGCGCCTTGTACCCGTTGGTGTTCGCATTGGCCAGATTGTTGGCGATGTTGTCCACGTTCATCTGTTGCGCCGTCATCCCGCTGGCAGCGCTGAATAGCGCTCGCATCATAATTGGCTCCTTGCTTTCCCGCGGAAGCGCCTTACGTCGCTACGCGGGCTACCTCTTCGACCGCCTCGCGATTCATCTGCGATCCCAGCGTGGCGGCCTTCTGCAGCATTTCAAACTGCCGCATCACTTCCACCAGGCGCACGGCCGATTCCGCCGCACCGACATTCGAACTCTCCAGTTCTCCCTGCGCGACTTGCACGGCGGAGGCGGCCTGGAGCGCCAGGGGAGTCCGGAAATAACTGCTCCCTTGCTTGATCAACGCGCTGGTATCGGAAAAGTCGCCTATCTGGAGACGGCCCAAAGTTTGGCCGTCTTGCGACACCGTGCCGTCCGGCGAAACCTGCAACGCACCGGCAGGCTGGATTTTCAAGTCTTCTCCGGAAGCGGTGCGAACCTTGTATCCTTCCGCGGTGACCAGGGATCCGGCGGCCGTAACCCGGAAGTTTCCATTACGCGTATAGAGGGTTTCCGATGGCCCATCCACGGCGAAGAACCCTTTGCCGGAAAGCGCCAGATCCCACGCGCTGCCGGTGGCGCGCAGAGTGCCCTGTGAGAAATCGGTCCAGGGCTTCTCTATGATCGGCAAAGCAGCCGCCGACCCGTCGACCCCGCTATCGGTCTCCGCGGAGACATAGAGGTTATAGAACTCGCGGTCGCTCTTATAGCCCCCAGTCCCGGTATTGGCCAGATTGTTGGCCAGCATGTCCAGGGATTGCATGCGGGACTGCATGCCCCCGGCCGCCGCAATCGTCAGGGTATCCATGACGCGTTCACGCTGCTTTTCAAGCAAGCGGAGATCCGAAGGCGGGCTGCACGAAACGAATGGGTTACGGACTCAGGCACGCCAAATTCGTGCCGGGAAGGACAGGCCGGGCAATAATTTGGCGTCCCTTCACCCGTAACTGCTTGGAATCCAGCGCCGCGAACTGGCTCCACGAGTGCACTTGTTCGGGACGTGATCGCACCTGCTCCAGAATCAATGGTTGCCTACGGCGTCAAATCCATGCCTTCCAGCGGACTTCCCACTGGGGCGGCAGCCAGAAGTGAGCTGGGCGGCGGGAGCGGTTTCGGATCCTTTATAGATGGATGTCTGGCGGGCGATCCGGTTGGTGGTCTGGCGAACAATGTGGGGAAGAGCGCAGCCCCGGAGTCAAAGCGCCCGATACCAGGCCAAAAGAACGAAGCCGATGGATTGGTTGCACCCACGTCCATGGCGTTCGCGGTGGCCTCGCGGCCTCCCCTGATTCCCTGCTGGTTCGTGGAACCAGCAGGATTCTCCCATGCTGGTCCGATCGTCATAGCTCCGGATTTTCCCCCGGCGCATAACCTCGCCGGAGGCTCCGCTTCAACGATCGGCGCCGCACAACGCACGGCGACAGCCGATCCGCTACAGCCGGATCTTCCCCGGGCGGCGGATGTCATAGCTGCAACTATGGATCCCACCGAAATGGCAAGCCCTGCGGTCCAAGCCCTGCAGATCGGCGCGGAGTTGGCGTTTGGCGTTCGCGTGATCTCGCCTGAGCCGGCCATCGACGAGAGCGGCGCCGTGCACTCATTTCCAGATGCGGACGACGACGCCGGAGGCACGCGCGACGTCTCACAAACCCCGGATGCCACCCAGGCATCGGTATGGGGAAACGGCGCACCGCCCTCGCTGCCGACCGCGACCCCGGATTGCGCGGTTCTGGCGACTGCGGCATCGCCCGATATTAGCTCCACAACGGGTCTCGGGGGCGGCATGATAGCCCCGAGTGAACGCAGGCAGCCGGAACATACCGAAGTCACTGAATCCGCACATGGCGCGCCGGGCCCTCCGTCCGGCAATGATCAATCCGAATTGAAGGACGGAACTCGAAGCGATACCGGTGGCGACTACGGCCAGCCGGAGAACCAGCGCGCCGCCGTCGCCGCGGCGCTACGTGACACGTGGCCCCGGGCCGGCACGACGAAGACTGGGGCACCCGGCGACCCACCTCCGTCCGGCCAGGGCGAAAACCCGTCTGCCTGGCAGGTAGATATGCCATGGGTCGGGAACACGCCCGCCGCATCTCCGGCCGAGGGTGAGCCGCCGCCCGCGCCTCCCGCCCAGGAGGCTGAGAAGGTGCGCGCAGCGGAAGAGCCGCCCGAACCGCCAGTGCCGGCGGTCTCCCGCGAGGTATCCCTGCACCTGGCGGACGACGAGAACCGCGTAGACATCAGGCTGGCCGAACATGCCGGCGAAGTCCGGGTCACGGTGCACACGCCGGATCGCGATCTGGCCGATTCACTGCGCGCGGATCTGCCGGATCTGGTGGGCAAGCTTCACCAAAATGGATTCCAGGCCGAGGTATGGCGTCCCACGGGCGGGCAGTCGGTACAAGGGCGCCGCGGCCTGCCGGACGGTTCGACGTCCCAGGAGCATTCACCGGGAGGCCGCAAGGACGGCCGCCAGCAGCCTCACGCACAGCGTTCAAAAGACCGATCGCGCCGGACCGGGGAGTGGCAGTCCAGCCTCGACCGCGCACAGGAAATTCAGAAATGACGATACAACCTTCACTCATTCTGCCGCACAGCCAAAGCAGTGCGGGCACGACATCCACGGACGCGACTTCGCCCGACGATGTCAACGAAGATCAGTTCCTGCAACTTCTGGTGGCCCAGATTCAGTATCAGGACCCCACCAACCCGACCGACAGCACCACCTTCGTCACGCAGCTGGCGCAATTCAGTTCGCTCGAACAACTGATTGGCATCCACAGCGATCTCGACGGACTGACGCAAGCCGCGCCGGCAAAAGGCTAACGTACTCAAATCACACCAAGGGATACCTAACCATGTTTGCAGCCTTCAGCACCGCACTTTCGGCTTTGGACGCCAACGGCGTAGCCGTCGACGTCGTCGGCAACAACCTGGCGAACTTGAACACTGCCGGCTATAAAGAGAGCGCCGCTTACTTCAGCGATCTGGTCAGCGAATCGCTGGATGCCGGCCAGACGCAACTGGGCTTCGGTGTAGCGTCGCCGATCACGATCCGGGAATTCACCCAAGGCGCCATCCAGGCGAGCAGCGGATCTCTCGACGCAGCCATTCAGGGAAACGGTTTCTTTGTCGTAAACAACAACGGCGAGACGGAGTACACGCGGGCCGGCAATTTCCAAGTCGACCTTTCCGGAAACCTGCTCACGCCCACAGGTCAACAGGTCCAGGGCTGGATGACGACCAACGGAGCGGTCAACACCGGCGCGCCCATCGGCAACATCACCGTGCCCGTGGGCGCGCTGCAACCGCCACAAGCGACACAGAATATCAC
>JBEKIM010000298.1:0-8589 GCA_050011755.1 Bryobacteraceae bacterium
TACCAATGTGCCGCCGCTCATGGAAGCCCTCTACGGCGGCTCGAATGGCCAAGCCTGGGAGCAAAGCAGAGTCAAGGTCTACGGCTGGCTCGAAGGCAGCTTCAACCTAAGCACCTCACACGATACGAACTATCCGGCCACCTATGACGTCTACGCAAATCGCGCCGAGTTGGACCAGGCGGTGCTCTACGTCGAACGCCTTCCCGACACGGTTCAAACCGATCACATCGATTGGGGATTCCACCTCAGCGGCTTATTTGGCACGAGCTACCGGTTCACCACCAGTTTGGGCTATTTCAGCAGCCAATTGCTCGGCGACCACCGCCAGTACGGCTTTGATCCGGTGCTCGAATACGTAGACCTGTATATCCCCCAAGTAGCCGAGGGGCTCAACATTCGCGTCGGCCGCTTCATCTCCATTCCGGGTATCGAAGCGCAATTGGCTCCTAATAACTACGTGTACACCCACTCATTGTTGTATTCGGTTGATCCGTTTACCGACTCGGGCATCCTGGGTACCGTCAGGATCAATGACCACTGGCTGGTTCAGTTGGGGATAACCGCGAGCCATGATGTGGCTCCCTGGACGCCGGACGCGAAACCGGCCGCGACGGCCTGCGCCAGCTACACCTTAAACAATGGCAAAGACAACGTGTATCCGTGTGTGAACGGTCTCAACGGCGGCCGGTACGCCTACAACAACCTGCAGATGTTCGACAATACGTGGTACCACAAGTTCAGCCAGTCGTGGCACATGGCGACGGAGGCCTGGTACATGTATCAAAGGGATGTGCCCAGCGTTTCCGGCCCGATAGAACCCGAGAGAGGCACGAACGGGGCGTTCTGTCCTACGGGAGAGGTTCGCTGCCTTGCTCCGGAGTGGGCAATGGTGAACTACGTTGAAAAAGAGTTCTCGGCAAGGAACTGCCTCTCGATTCGCAGCGACTTCCTGGATGACGTAAGGGGCCAGCGAACCGGCTACAAGACGCGGTATGCGGAGGAAACTCTAAGTTGGGGACATTGGGTGGGAAATACCGTAATCCTCCGCCCCGAACTCAGATTCGACCGCTCTTTCGACACCGCGGCATATAATAACGGGACTCGCAGGAACCAGTTTCAGCTCGCGATGGACGTAATCCTGAAGTACTGAGGATCGAAACGACACGCATCCTTCGGAGGCTTGACGGCAAACGGGAGAGCGTGTTATTCTCCTTTCCCAGATAGGAGAGTGTCCTTGACGAAACCGGTTGAACTCCCGCAGGGCACACTCGAGATGCTCGTCCTTAAGGCCATCTCGCTCGGTCCGCTGCATGGCTACGGCATCCTGCTGCGCATCCAGCAGATCTCCGGCGAGCGTCTCGAAATCCTGCAGGGTTCCTTCTACACCGCCATCTATCGTCTGGAGCGCCGGGGTTGGATCAAAGGCGCGTGGGGTGAGTCGGAGAACAATCGCCGCGCCCGCTTTTACTCGCTCACCGCTGCCGGTACGCGGCAGCTCAAGGCCGAGACCGCCAAATGGACCGACATGGCCGCTGTCGTCGCCGGCATTCTCGCCAAGAAGGCCGAAGAGATATGAGTCTCTTCGCCGCAATTCGACGGGTCTGGCAGTCTATCTGTCGAGCCATAGCGCCGCGCACCCACAGCGACGTCGAAGAAGAATTTCGTTCTACCCTCGACGCCTTGCAGGGTGATTTAATTCGCCAGGGTGTCCCCGAAGAAGAAGCCCGCCGCAAGGCCCGCATCGATCTAGGCCGGCCCGCCGCGCAAAACGAAACTTACCGCGACGCCATCGGTCTCCGCTTCTTCGATGAGTTGGGAGGAGACATCCGCTACGGCCTTCGCGCCCTACGCCGCAACCCTGGTTTCGCCGCCGTCGCCGTACTCTCGCTGGCGCTCGGCATCTGCGCCACCACGGCGATGTTCTCGCTCATCTACGCCGTCCTGCTACACCCTTTTCCCTATGCCGGCGCAGACCGCATCGTGAACCCCATCATGATCGACCGGCAGCATCCTGACGAGTGGACCTGGTTTATCCTCAACGGTCACAGTTTGACGACCTGCGCCTGGCAGCCCCGGTCGAATCGGCGCTGGGCTTCAACCCCTCGCACATGGAGATCACCGGCGGCGGACTGCCCGAAGACATTTCCGGCGTCTATCTCACAGAGAATGCCGGGACTTTCTTTGGTGTGCGCCCGCTTCTCGGCCGCAATATCGAGCCGTCCGACGCGGAGAACGGCGGCCATTCCATCGTGGTTCTCAACTAACGCTTCTGGCAGCGCCACTTCGGCGGCGATCCCAAGATCATCGGGCACACGCTCGAAATCAATCGCGCCCCCTACGCCATCGTCGGGGTCATGCCGCGCAGCTTTGCCTTCAATGACTCCACGGACATCGGCGACGTCTACCTGCCGGGCAGCCTGATGCGGGATCTCGCCAACGTTCCCTACCTGGCCTACATACCGTGGATCAAGCTCCGGCCGCACGTCACGCTTGCCGCCGCCAACGCGGCGCTCGAGCCCATCGTGCGCCAGTTTGCGAAAGAGCATCCCGAACGCTTTTCCGATCGCTGGCAACTCGCCCTGCAGCCCATCCTGGTGCCTTTCCAGCAGGGCACCGGCCGCACCCTGACGCTGCTTCTCGCGGGCGTTGTGCTCCTGCTGATCGTCGGCTGCGCCAACTGCTCCATCCTTCTGCTGGCCCGGGGGCGCACGCGCCGGCATGAGCTCGCCATCCGCGGTGCGATCGGCGCCAGCCGCTGGCGCATCGTCCGCCAGTTGCTCGTCGAAGCCATGGTCATCTCCTCGACCGGCGCCGCTCTTGGCGTGGCTGCCTCGTACTGGCTGGCAAAGCTTCCCTTGTTGCTTTCTCCGGATTCCTTTCCCGCCGAATCCTTCATTCGCATCAACGCTCCCATCCTGGCGTTCTCCGTCGCGCTCGCGCTGCTCTGCGGCATGCTCTTCGGTCTGGTCCCCGCATTGCGCCTCTCGCGTCACGATTCCGCGGGTATGCTCCCGGGCAGGGGCATTATCGCCGCTCCCGCAAAGCACCGCTGGAGCATCCTCATCGCCGCCCAAGTCTCGCTCACGCTTCTTCTCATGGCCACCGCGGGCACCGCCATCCACGGCTTTCTCGGGCTGATGCAGATGCCGCTTGGCTACGATCCCGCAAATGTCATGAAGCTCGGCATCATGCTGCACGTCCACGACTCGGGAGAATGGAGCCGCATTCAGCCGCGCGAGGCGCGCACCGCTTACATCGAGCAACTCCGGGAGAAGGTCGCCTCAGTCCCCGGTGTCTCCACGGTCGCTGTCGCCGCGGATGCCACGCCGCCCTATGCCGGCGCCAAGAGTACCTTCGATATCGACGGAACCCGCGATGGCCGGCAGCCGCAGGCCCGGGTGATGCTGGTCGGCCGGCGATATTTCGCCGCGCTCCGCATCCCTCTGCTTCAGGGCCGCATCTGGAATGCGGATGAGAACGCCCGCGGAGACTTCATTGCGGTGGTCAATCATGCTTTCGCGACACGCTATCTGTCGTCGTCCAAAGCCGTGTCGAAAGGCGTGTCCAATGCCCTGGCCCGGCAACTGCGCGTTCCCGGTCTTACAGGTCCGGGCAGCTATGCAGCCGTCTCTGCCGAAAGCGCCGCCTGGCGTCGGATCGTCGGCGTCGTCGGCGATGCGCGCAACGATGGGGTGGATCGCCCAGTCGTCCCCGCCATCTATGTACCGTACACTACCGTGATGCCGCCCTACGTGCAGTTCTTCGTGCGCACCCAGGGCGATCCGCTCGCCAGCCTGCACTCCATACGTGCCGCCATCGCATCCGTGGCTCCCGGCCAGCAGATCTCCAGCGGCTCCTTCAACGGCACCTTCACCCTCAACGAAGCCATCGCGCGCGACGAACAGTACAGCCGCCAGCGGCTCTTCTCCATATTGTTTGGCGTCTTCTCCGCCATGGCGCTGGCGCTCGCGCTGGCCGGCATCTTCAGCGTCGTCGCTTATAGCGTGGCGCAGCGCACCACGGAGTTCGGCATCCGCCTGGCGCTCGGCGCGCCGCGCGCGCACGTCCTGTGGGTCGCCGCGCGCATCGCGTTCGTCAGCGCGGCTTCGGGCATTCTCATCGGTCTTGCACTGGATAGCTTTCTCGGCGCCGTCCTCGCCCACTGGATGCAGAACGCGTTCGCAGTTCGCAGTTTGCTCGCAGCCGCCGCGCTCCTCGCTCTCAGCGCACTACTCGCTTGCCTGTTGCCCGCGCGGCACGCCATCTCCGTCCCACCCGCCGAAGCTCTCCGCTACGAATGAAGCGTGTCCGCTCACCGGATCATCGCAACTTGTAGCGCTGTACTTTTCCAGTTGCGGTCTTGGGCAATTCGTCCATAAACACGACCCGCCGCGGCGACTTGTAACCCGGCAGGCGCTGCCGTACAAACTGGCGCAGATCTTCTGCAAGGGCTTCGCACGCCCCTTCCGGCCGCTTCAGCGTCACGAATGCGCAGGGCCTGAGTAAGCCATTTTCGTCCCGCTGTGCGACGACCGCGGTTTCAAGGACGGCGGGGTGTTCCACCAGCGCACCCTCTACTTCGATAGGCGATACCCATTCGCCCGACACGCGGAACATATCGTCTGACCGTCCCGCGTACCATAGATATCCGTCGGCATCGGCACGGTACTTGTCGCCGCTAAAGAACCAGCCATCGCGTATGCGCTCCGCCGTCAGCCGCGGGCGATTCCAGTACTCGGAGGCGTTGCTCCCCCCGCGCACCCACAGATCGCCGACTTCACCAGCCGGCAGATCGCGCCCTTGTTCGTCCGTAATGCGGATCTCGTAGCCCGGCACGGGCATTCCCGTGCTGCCCGGCCGTACCCGTCCCGGCTGGTTCGAGATGTAGATGTGCAACACTTCGGTGGAACCTATGCCGTCCAATATCTCGAACCCGAACCGTGCCCGCCAGCGGCGGAAGATCTCGGCCGGCAGCGGCTCGGCGGCCGAGATACCCAGACGCACGCTGCTCAGGTCGTAAGGGTTGGCTGCGTCGGTCTCGTGCAGCATGGCGGCGAAGTGCGTGGGCACCGAGAAGAATAGCGTGGGACGGCAATCGTGAGCCTGCGCCAGAATGGTCCGCGCCTGTGCCTTGCCGGGATAGAGTAGCGCCGCCGCGCCCACGTGGAATGGGAACATCAAGCCGTTGCCGAGACCGTACGCATGAAAAAGCTTCGCGGAGGACAAGGTAACGTCGTGGGACCGGATGTCGATCACGCCGCGCGCGTACGCGTCGCAGCACACGGGCCAGTCCCGATGGCGGTGGACGGCGGCCTTCGGCTGACCGGTGCTGCCTGAGGTCCACAGCCATAAAGCGGCATCGTCCGGTGAGGTGGGGAAAGCGTCGAGATCGGCCGAACGCGATTCCAGATCCGGGAGACCCTTGTCGCCGACGACCAACTTGGCGCCGCTCTCCTCCTCCAGGTATGCGTAGTCGGCCGGCCGTAACGCTGTACTCGTGGGAACTGCTACCGCGCCAATCTTCATCGCGCCGAAGTACGCAGCCACAAACTCGGGGGAGTCGGGCAGCACGATCATGACGCGGTCGCCAGGCGCAACGCCAGCCTGCCGCAGAGCGTTGCCGGCCCGATTCACTTGGGCCGCAATCTCGGCGTATGAGATTTGGCGCCCTTCATAAACGATGGCAGTGCGCTCGCCGTGACCTTCCGACACATGCCGGTCCACATAGTAAGACGCGAGATTGAAGAATTCGGGCTGCAAGATGGATTATGCCAGGGTCGCGAGACCCTCCTCAACAGCCGGTCGCGGCCGATATTCAGCGTGGCGCTTAAGAGGCGGATCGCCTGCAAGACGGAATAGCCGCCCCTAGCGCGATCCGGCAGAACCACCCCCCACGCTGGCCGCCATCCCGGAAGTGTTCGCCGCCATTCAATTGTACGACCCAGAAAGCGCGGGCGAAAAAACAAAAACAGTGTGAATCCGTACACGCGCTTCGCGTGATTCTTACAAGATTCCGATTGTGCGCAGGCTGCCCGCCAGGACCGCGCTAAGCTCGGATGGAGAACGTTTGACGCGAAGGAGAACAAATGAGCGATACGCGAGAGCAGGCCGCGTTCTTCCTTTTGGGAGCCGCAATCGGAGCGGCGACGGCACTGTTGTTGGCACCGGCATCGGGAAAAAAGACGCGAAAGAGATTGGCCCGCAAAGGAGAAGAAGTTGCGGATTACATGATCGACGCCGGCAAGGATCTTGTAGAGAAATGCGAGGACCTTTACGAGCGCAGCGAAGAGTTGGCGGGAGATGCGACTCGCGAATTGTCGGCGAAGTACCGCGCTCTGCACGCGCAGAGCAAGCAATTGATGGAGGAGACCGAGAAGATACTGCGGCGCGCAAGAACAGCCGCCAAAGGTTGGTGATTAGGAGGGGCCTGCTAGACACACACGCTGCGTGGCGCCGATGAACTCCGCGCTACGCCGCGCGGCGTGCCCGCTGGCAGGGGATTGCAGGACCTGCGCATGACGCACTTCGCCAGCACGCTGCCCCAACCGCTCCGGAAGGTCCGACGAGTGCCTGCTCATTGCTTACCCCTCGATTGCCAGCTTCATCACCCTTGGCAGGCTGGCCATCTCCATGAGCGTCACCCAGCGCGATCTGATGGCGGCGCAGATCTTCCTACGGCGGGCATTGATTTCCGGCCACCACCGCCGGCCGCGGGTCATCAACGTGGACGGGCACCCGGCCTACACCCGCGCCGTCCATGAATTGCAGCATACCGGCGCATTAAGCCGGCGCCGTAAATGCCGCAGATCGCCCGATGGAAGCAGCCTGGAGAACGATTGAAGGTTACGAGGCGATGCATGCGATTCGGAAGGGTCAAGTCCGGTCGTTGGCGAAGGGTGACACGGTCGGACAGCATCAATTCATCCACACCCTCTAAGGTCTCGCCGCACGAAGCGGGCAACCACTCAGGTAAAACCTCTGTGCAGATTCGGTTTGCAACACATCCCTCGCGCTTGTAGGGCTACCACTATTCCAGCAGATACTGCGCACCGTTTTCCGATCAAGGTTGAGTCGTGCGGCGATAGCCGACACACTCCACGGTTGTTGCTTCAGTTCTCGTACGTTCATGAATTCCCCCAGTCTGAATGTCGAGATCCTTCCGAAGAGCGCAGCCGTGGGAGGCCGGCGCCGAGGCGGATTTGGCTCGATGATCTATCACACGTGGGGAATTCTCAACCAGCGTTCTTGGGGTATTTCAGACCGGCGCTGACATCGATCACTGCATGCCAACTCGCGCGCCGCCCTCACGAACCCCTTGCCCCTGCTTAACGCTCCGCCTGGTCCCGACGCCCGCGGCGCTCGCGACTGGCCGAGTCGAGCCCCGGGCTGGAAAGACATTGGCCGGTGACGTGCGATGGCTTTGGATGCCGGCGTGCATCAAGAGTGCAGGAGTCCTCTAGGAAAATGTGCAAACCCTTCCTGCTTGTAGCCATGCTATCGATGTTTCTGGCGAGTTGCAGTCAGCAAGACAAAAACGAGGCCAAAATGAAGATCGAGACTGCGAAGCAGGAACTGCGTCATGATCTTCATAGGGCTGGCCAGGAGATCAAAAAGGACAGTCACGAAGCGGCCGTCGAACTGCGCAAAGACGCTCACGGAGCAAAGAAGGAGATGCACCAACAATCGGATGATCCGAGCAGGAAAGCGAAGGACCAATAGGTCTTATTTACGTAGTGGCCCGGCCTGTCCGGCCCGAAGCTTCAGAAATCACAATGCGGGCCATTGATACCAGTGGAGGGAGGCTCCACGGCCAGTGGAGGCGTGCCCATCCAGACTCCGCGATTGTCCCAATGAAATAGGGCCGCTCGCCGGGCGCTCCGGGTTCCGTAGATATCTAAGATGAGTAAGGGCACACCCTGGAGGTTAGCGAATGGCCGGAGAAGGAGTTCGTTGTATCACCGTCCGGCTAAGTTCGGCGGCCGCTTCACGCGCTGTACAGTTTATGTTCAAAGGAGAAATGAAATGCTCGGTTTAGGAGTGCTCGGAACCATTCTCGTGATTGTGTTAATTGTGTGGCTCGCTCGCAGAGTTTGACTGTTTGACAACTGTCCCTGTTATACTCGCCGGCTTGCTTGCGAGCGGCCTGTCTGCCCAAGGCCAACAGGATATTAAGCCCAAGGCGACCCTGGATCAGGCAATCAGAACCCTGGTGCAGGTAATGGCTGCCCCGTATCCGTCGATCGCACTGCACGCTAACGATCGGGTAGAATCCGTTCGGCCACAGATTAACAGAATTGGCGGGATGATCGGACCGATTGTCGTTGGCGAGCAGAGGGAAGCGTCCGTCCTCACATGGTCGACACGGTAGAGGTAGCAATGTCAAGACCCGTGCGCGGGCGGGCTACCGGCTCGGAGCACAGTAAGTCCCATCGAGCCTGCTTAGAAGCCCGACATCCGTCCCGAAAGCGTGGGAAAGCTAGGCCAAAAGAAGCCAATCGTGTGTCGCAGGCCCGGACGTCAAGATAGGTGCAGATCTGTCGCTGAAACGTGCAGCTTTTGCCGATTCGACTATTGGTGATGAAACCGCTA
>JBEKIM010000299.1:0-8581 GCA_050011755.1 Bryobacteraceae bacterium
CAGCATGCGCCCAACTTCTTTGCCGCCGGCGGCCTCGAACACGCGCGCGGTCCGGTCTTCGGCGGCTGTAGCGACGAACCGTCCGTCCGGACTGAAGGCCACGGAACGGATTTTTCCGGCGTTCGAAACGCTCCACAGCATGCGGGGCTGCAGCGCCAGATCCAGGCGCAATTCCCGGTCATTGTCCAGCAAGCGAATACGGCGCAGCGATTCCAGAGCCAGCAGGGTGGGTAATTCGAGGTCCGCCGCCGCGGTTCGGAGGTTACCTGCTTGGGTGGCCAAAGAGAGCGCGGTATCCGCTCTCAGAGCGGCGGAATCCCACGGGTCTTCCACGATCGCCGCCAGAGCTATCAGGATCACGATGGAGGCGGCCAATGCCACCACCCACGTTCTTCCCCGCCTTTGCCTCAGACCCAAATACGCACCTCCGGACCACGATGCTATCCTGATAACTAGATTATCTTCCACCCGTCTCCCTGCGTGTGACGTGTGCTCTCGAAGGAGTTACCATGCAGTCTCGCCGGATTTTCATCGGCAAAGTGGCCAGCGGTCTGGCCGGTGCCATCGCCGCGCCGAACGTGTTGGCATCGAGCGACCGCATCCGGCTCGGCATCATCGGCCCGGGCGACCGCGGCACGCAGATCATGCGGGAGGCGCTGGCTTGCCCGAACACGGAAATCGTGGGCATTGCGGACGTCTACACCAAGCGCCTGGAAGACGCGCGTGGGATCGCCCCCGGCGCCAAGACCTACCTGGATTACCGGCGTCTGCTCGACGACCAGAGCATCGACGCGGTCCTGATCGCGACGCCGCAGCACCTGCATTCGGAGCACTTCGTCGCGTCCCTCGATGCCGGCAAGCACGTTTACCAGGAAAAGACCATGGCGTTCAGCGTGGAGCATGCCAAGCGCATGCGCGCGGCTTATCAGCGTGCCGGCCGGCGCACGGTGCAGATCGGCCATCAGGGATGCTCATCGGGCCAGGTATCGGACGCGGTCAACTTTCTGAAGACCGGCAGTGTCGGCAAGATCACGGCCATTCACGCGCACATGTACCGGAACACGCCGCACGGCAAGCCGCAGTGGACCCGGCCCGTCTTTCCCGACATGATCCCGGAGAACATCATCTGGAAAGCCTTCCTGGGCGGCGCGCCGGCGCACGAATTCGACGCCAACCGATATATCAACTGGCGCTTCTTCTGGGATTATTCGGGCGGCAACGTGTACGAGAACATGTGCCATCAACTGGCCTTCTGGTACAAAGTGATGGGGCTGAAAGTCCCGCACACCGCCAATATGGTGGGCGGCGTCTACTTGTGGAAAGATGGACGCGAAGTGCCGGACACCATGAATGTCACACTGGAACATAACGAAGAAATCCTGTTTTCGTGGGATTCGGGCTTCGGCAACAATCAGCTCGGCAGCACGGAAGACGTGCTGGGCACCGATGGCACGATTTCAAAGAGCCAGCAGATCCGCTACCTGCCGCAAAAAGTGAATCGCCCGGACGGAGTGGAGATGCTGGGAGCGGCGCGTACCGCGCCCAACGCGCACATGCAGAACTTCCTGGACTGCATCCGTTCCGGCCAGGAGCCGAATTGCCCGTTCGAGCTGGGCTTGCGCGTCTCGATCGCCTGCCGCATGGCGGTGGAAAGCTATCGCCGGCAACGGGCGGTTTGGTGGGACGCGGCCAAAGAGGAGATTGTCTAGCCACTGATCGCATGGACTTCGAATACACACCCGAACAAATTCACCTGCGCAAAGCCGTACGCGAATTCGCCGAAGCGGAAATCGCGCCGCACGTCATGGAGTGGGACGAGGACCAGATTTTCCCCGCGGAAGCGATCCGCAAGCTGGGAAAGCTGGGATACATGGGCGCCATCTTTCCGGAAGAACTGGGCGGCGCCGGGCTGGGCTACATCGAATACAGCATCATTATCGAGGAGCTATCGCGCGTGGATGGCTCGGTGGGCATCATCGTGGCCGCGCACACTTCGTTGTGCAGCAATCACATCTTCAAAATGGGCACCGAAGAGCAGCGCCGCCGCTACATTCCGCGCCTGGCATCGGGGGAATGGCTGGGCTGCTGGTCGCTAACGGAGCCCGAAGCCGGCTCGGACGCCGCGGGGACGCGCACCGCCGCGCACCTCGACAACGGATGCTGGGTAATTGAAGGCGCCAAGACTTTCACCACCAACGCGCACTTCGCCAACGTCTGCGTGGCCATGGCGGTGACCGACCGCACCGCCGCGCAACACGGCATCTCGGCCTTCATCATCGACCAGGGGACCGCGGGCTTTCGCCCCGGCAAGAAGGAGAACAAGCTGGGGCTGCGCGCCAGCGCTACCGGCGAAGTGATCTTCGAGAATTGCCGTATCCCGCAAACGCAGTTGCTCGGCAAACGCGGCGAGGGTTTCGTGGACAGCCTGAAGGTACTCGATGGCGGCCGGATCTCGATTGCGGCGCTCTCGATAGGGATGGCACAGGGCGCTTACGATGCCGCGCTACGCTATTCGAAGCTGCGGCGGCAGTTCAGCCGGCCCATCTCCGAATTCCAAGCCATCCAGTACAAGCTGGTCGACATGGCCACGTCGATCGACGCGTCTCGCCTGCTCAACTACCGCGCCGCCGCCATGCTGGACGCGGGCAAGCGCGTCACCAAAGAATCCGCCATGGCGAAGCTGTTCGCCTCCGAAGCGGCCGTGCGCGTAGCGGACGAAGCCGTGCAGATACACGGCGGGTACGGCTTCATCAAAGACTATCCGGTGGAGAAATTCTACCGGGATGTGAAGCTCTGCACGATCGGCGAGGGCACCAGCGAAATCCAACGCCTGGTGATCGCGCGGCAACTGCTGAAAAGCTGATGACGGATTGGGCGCGCAAGATTGCGGAAGGCGATGCGCGCGCGCTGGCCCGCGCCGCCACGTGGATAGAGAATCGCGATCCGCGGGCACGCGAAGTCTTGCGCGAGTTGCAGACACGTACCGGACACGCCGTCATCGTCGGCATCACGGGCCCGCCAGGCGCTGGAAAAAGCACGCTGGTGGATGCCATGGCCCGGGAACTGCGGCGGCAGGGCCGCACTGCCGGAATCATCGCGGTGGATCCCAGCAGCCGGCGCACGGGCGGCGCAATCCTGGGCGACCGCATCCGCATGCTCGACCATCACGCCGATCCGGGAATCTTCATCCGCTCCATGGCCACGCGCGGAACATCCGGGGGACTGGCGCAAGCTACCGCCGCCATGGCGGAGCTGCTGGATGCGGCGGGCAGAGATTTCGTCATCATCGAAACGGTGGGGGTGGGCCAGGACGAAGTCGAGATCGCGGGCGTGGCGCAGGTGACCGTAGTCGTGCTGGTGCCCGGTATGGGTGACGATGTACAGGCCATCAAGGCGGGCATCATGGAGATCGCGGATATTTTCGTAATCAACAAATCGGACCAGCCCGGAGCCGAGCGGATGGAGCGGGAGATTCAGGGCATGCTGAGCCTGGGCCAGGAAGAGCGCAAACCGCCCATCATTCGTACCGTCGCAACGGCAGGCACCGGAGTCGCCGCCTTACTGCAGGCGATCGGCTCCCGGCGCCCGGAAGCCACGCACCCCGCCGCCCTTACGCCGCTTCATTCCCAAGGAGAGCACACATTGAAAGCAGAAATAGGCATCATAGGCGGGAGTGGCCTCTACTCCATGCCCGGATTCGAAGCGCAGGAAGAAGCCATGGTGCAGACGCCATTTGGCGCGCCTTCCGACAACCTGGTGCTGGGCAAACTGGCGGGTCGCAGCATCGCCTTTCTGGCCCGGCACGGGCGCGGACATCGCATCTCGCCTTCGGAGCTGAACTTTCGCGCGAACATTTACGCCATGAAGTCGCTGGGCGTAGAGCGGATCATTTCGCTCAGCGCGGTAGGATCGCTGAAGGAAGAGCACAAGCCGCTGGACTTCGTGATCCCGGATCAGTTCGTGGATCGCACGCGCGGCCGCATTTCCACCTTCTTTGGGGATGGCCTGGTGGCGCACATCGGCTTCTCCGATCCGATATGCCCGCAGCTTGCCGAAGCGGTGGCGGAGGCCTGCGCGGCGGCGGGAGTCACCGCCAGGAAAGGCGGGTCGTACCTCTGCATGGAAGGTCCGGCATTTTCGACGCGCGCCGAATCGAATCTTTACCGAAGCTGGGGTATGGACGTCATCGGGATGACCAACCTGCAGGAGGCTAAACTGGCACGCGAGGCGGAGATCTGTTACGCGACCGTGGCGATGGTCACGGATTACGATTGCTGGCATCCGCAGCACGACGCCGTCACGGTGACCGATATCGTCGCGAACCTGGTGAAGAACGCCGAGAACGCTTGTAAAGTGGTGACGGCGGCGGTGGCACATATGCCCGCGGAGCGCACCTGCAAGTGTGGATCGGCGCTGGCGCACGCCATCCTGACCGACCGCAAAATGGTGCCGGAAGCGACCCTTCGCAAACTGGACTTGATCGTTGGCAAGTACTTCGTGTAACGAGCGCGCCGCGCGGCTCCTGGGCTACTGCCTGCATGGTGAGCCGTGGCCGCCCGAATTGCTGCATTCGCTCGCGGACGACGAGTGCTCCGAAGCGCTCTTCCGGGTGGTTGCCGAGGGGCTGGCGGACCGCTTCGAGCCGGCGCTCTGCGATACGTATGCGCGGCTATTCGCGGAAGCCATCGCGCCCGGCGAAAGCGCCGCGCTGGTGGAACGCTACCGGCGGGTGCGTCTGCCGCGGCCAATCATGGGCGAGCCGCGCACTATCTTCGTGCTCTCGCGGGTGACGCTTGGCGCGGATGTAGCGGTCACCAGCGTAATCCTGGACGCAGCTAAGCGGCGATTTCCGGGCGCGGCGATTTACCTGGCCGGGCCGCGCAAGAACTGGGAGTTGTTCGCGGCCGATCCGCGCATCCTGCATTTGCCGGTGAACTACCGGCGAGGGACGTTGCGCGAGCGGCTGACGGCCTGGCCAGAACTGCGCGCGGCGCTGGCCGCGCCGGACAGCGTGGTGGTCGATCCGGATTCGCGGCTGACGCAACTGGGGTTGCTTCCGGTGTGTTCCGAGAATCGTTACTATTTCTTCGAAAGCCGCGGGTATGGCGGCGACGGCGACGACCCGCTTCCGGTTCTGACCCGGCAATGGGCGCAGCAGACCTTCGGGATCGCGGACGCCACACCGTTCGTCGCGCCGGAACCCTCCCCGGCGCCATTCCGGGCGGGGATCGCCATCAGCCTGGGAGTCGGCGAGAATGCCGCCAAGCGGATCGCCGATCCGTTCGAGGCGGAGTTCCTAGAGTTGCTGGGGCGGACCGGCCTGCCGTTGATCATCGACCGGGGCGCCGGCGGCGATGAGGCTGTCCGCGTGGAACGGGCTGTGGCGGCGTCGGGGGCGCAGGTGGAGCGGTGGAACGGATCGTTCGCGGGCTTCGCGGCCATCATCGCGGGCAGCCGGCTCTACGCGGGGTACGATTCCGCCGGGCAGCATGTGGCTGCGGCGTGCGGCGTGCCGCTCATCGCGGTATTCGCGGGGGCATCCTGCGCACGCATGTTCGCGCGCTGGCGCCCCGCCGGCCATGTGATCCGGGTGGAAGATCCGGATCCTGTGCGCGTGCTGGAACAAGTGCGGCTTACTTTACCGCGAACGTGAGAGAGCCGACCGCGTTCGTGTTCTGATCGAGCACGATAATGCGCACTTGCGATACCGCGTCGGTTGTAGGGTGGTCCTGCGAGAGCGGGAGACCCTCTTTCATCACCATCTTGTACTGCTCCGCGGTGAGAGTGGGAGTCAGGTTCAATACGGCCGGCTCGCCCAGCGGGCCAGAGGGACCGCGATCGGAAATCAGAAAATATAGCGCGCCGGAGTATTTGCCATCCTTTTCGCTCAGCATCAGATCCGCCGGGTTAACACTGACATCCAGATGCACGCCGGGCTTAGCCCCTTCCAGGGGGGCGATCTTGGTGCGCAAGCCGATCTCGGCCATGTCTGAGGGGCTTTGAAAAGCCGCCATTAACGCGGCTTTCATTCTTTCCATGGCCGGCCGCGCGTCGGCCAGCGCGTAGTAGCGCTCCCTGACCTGCAGCTTTACGCCCGGCCGCTCACAGGTAATGTGGATCTTGTGGAACTTATTGTCCCAATTCTCAGCCGAGGGATCGTAGTCAATCTCGAAGGAATTCGCATCGTCTACAGCCACCTGCTTGAGCACCGAGCGAATGTCCAGCCGGAAATAAGTACGACCGCCGGTGAGGAGGGCCATTTGGGCGAGGTCCAGGCCGGGATCGGTGCCCTGGGAACCCTGCACGTTATGCATCTGCACATCGCCCAGGGCGTTGGAGGCGTTGGTAGGGGCCTGCGCGGTGGACTGTACCGGCGTCCATGCCTTATCCATTCGGCCCTGGTCGGGGTTCACGGCCGTGCTCAGGTCGCGGCTATACGACACCGGATTCACCGCTACCTCGGCGTGCGCTAACGTCACCGCCAGATGGGGAACATAAAGAGCGCAATCCACCCAGTCGCCGTTGCACGGCAGCTTGGTGTTGTAAACATTCTGCATGCCGTCGGTGATCCAGACGATGTCCCGTCGGCCGGGGAACGCGGCCAGTTCGTTGGCCAGAGTCTCGAGCTGGTGGAACGTCTTTTTCACTTGATCTTCCTGGCCCAGGTGCACAGGCCGGCCATGACTGGCGGCCTTCATGGCCTTGTCGAGAGGGTCGACCACATCGTGCGGCCAGGTGGCGTCGTCCGCGGCTTGGGGGCTGATGGCGTGAATAGGAACCAGTTCGCCCTCCAGGTTGAGAAGGTAGAAATAAACCGAACTGCCGGATTCCAGTTGCGGCAGAGACTTGTCCAAAGCGTGCCAGGTATCCAGCCGGTCGTTCTGGTTTTCATTCATCAGGTCGAACAGGATGACGATGTTGTGGGGCATCGCGCCGGCGGGACGGTTGGAGTGTTCCAGCGCCGCAAGCGGGGCTGCCGGGCCGGCCACAGGTTTGTGGAAGGAGAAAATGGTTTCCGGTTTGCCCTGGTCGACGATCTTGAAATCGGCGGCGGTGAGGTCAGTCACGGGGGCGCCGGTCGCGTCGAGCGCCACCGGATAGAGACGCATGAGCACGGGCGGCCCGGCGGGAACCTGTGCCAGAAGCCCGGAGACGGCTAGCGCCATGCTGCAAAAGAGAGTCTTAGAGGTTGACATATTGAACACCACAGTGTAGCGCGACTAGGAGCCGGGGGCTAGGGGAAGCCCGCATATCCGCGTAGGGGCACGAACCGGCACAAGGTGGCCACGCGCTCGCGAACCGTGCCGCCGGACTTTACAATCACGCGCAGTTCCTGGTCCTGCCGGTCGCCGACAGGGATCGCCAACCGGCCCGAATCGCCGAGCTGCGCCAGCAAAGGCTCCGGAATATCAGGCGCGGCCGCCGCTACTGAGATGGCGTCATAGGGCGCGGCATCGGGCCAACCCTGCGATCCGTCACCGCAAACTACCTTGATGTTGCCGCCCAGTCCGGTGCGGGCAAGGTTCTGCTCCGCCAGGCGGGCCAGCGCGGGGATCAGTTCGATGGAGATGACGCGCGCGGCCAGTTGGCCCAAGACGGCGGCATGATACCCGGAGCCGCCCCCCACATCGAGTACAGTTTCCGAGCCGGTCAGTTCGAGCAACTCAGACATCAGTGCGATCATGTAGGGCTGCGAGATGGTTTGGCCGTAGCCGATCTTCAGGGGGTCGTCCTGATAACTGCAGACGCGGATTTCGTGGGGTACGAACTCTTCGCGCGGAATGGCAAGCATGGCCGCCAGGACACGCGGGTCGCGGACACCCCGCTTGCGGAGTTGGCGGTCCACCATGCGGCGGCGCTCGGAAGGCCAATCGGGGATCATCGCGGCTGCGCCCTCGATTCAGTTTAGCGCGGGCCGCACCGGAAGCGGGACTTAAAAGTCCCGCCGGCGCGGGTGGCCACGGGGAAACTCCAGGCCCGATCTTTGCCGGGGGCGTCAGTCCCGGTCGAGAGCTCGCCACAGGGACGCCAGTTCCTTCACGAGCAACGGCACCGCCTTGCCGAAGATTGTTTGATAGGCCCGGCAGAAATAGTCCTGCCGATCGAAACGGTACTTGGGGCAGCCCCCGCGGCATATCGCCTGATACTCGCACTTCCCGCAGGCGCCGGGCACGCTGGATTTCTGGGCCGCGAAGGCATACCGCCGCCGGCTGCGCGCGATTTCCGACCAGGAGTTCACCGCGATGTTCCCTAGGATCCAGCTCTTTTCCACGAAGAAATCGCAGGGATAGACGTCGCCATTCGATTCCACTACTGCGTAACTGTCGCACGTCTCGCGCATCGTGCAGGAGGATGGCTGACCGGCGATGGCTTCCGCAATACTGTCAAAATTACGGACGCGAACTGTGCGCCGTTCCGGCCACCAGAGATCGAAAGTCTCGGATAGAAAACGCCCGTATTGCTCCGGCGTGATGCTGAAAGGCAGCAGCCGGCCCGCGCCATCCCGTTCGGCCACGGGAATATGCTGGATGTAATCGATACCCAGCGACCGGAAAAACTTAAACAGTTCGGCGGCCCGTTC
>JBEKIM010000300.1:0-8567 GCA_050011755.1 Bryobacteraceae bacterium
GCCGGCTGCGGCCAAGATTGGCCGCCCCACTACTGGCGGGACTTTTTGAGTCCCGCTTCAGCCGGCAGCCCCTACTCGATCACCAGCAGCAAATCCTTTGCGTCCACGTGCCGCCCGGGCTGCACCAGCACCTGGGTTACCTTCCCGGCCACCGGCGCATACACCGTGCTCTGCATTTTCATGGCTTCCATCACCAGCAGCCGGTCGCCCTTCTTCACCGGCTGGTTCAACTCCACCGCGACCGTCGAAACCACCCCGGGAATCGGCGCGCCGATCTCCCCCGGCCGCGCGGGGTCCGCCTTCGCCGCAGCGGCAACCTTTACTTCCAGGCTCTGGTCCCGGATGTTGACTTCGCGCGGCTGCCCGTTCAATTCGAAAAACACCGTGCGAAAGCCGTCCGGATGCGGCTCGCCCACGGTCAGGAACTTGATCACCAGGGCTTTGCCCGGCTCCAGTTCCACTGCGATTTCATCGCCTTTTTCCATCCCGTAGTAAAACTGCGGGGTGGGCAGCACTTCCACGTTGCCGTAGGCCTGCCGCGCCTTGGCGAATTTCAGGTAGACGTCCGGATACATCAGGAAGCTGAGAACTTCATCGGGCGCGGGCTCGTGCCCGATCTTACGGCCGAGCATGGCCGTGGTTTCCGCGAAATCCACCGCCGTCAGGCGCGCGCCGGGCCGTCCGCGCTGCGGTTTGGCGCCCTTCAAAATGGCTTTCTGCAGGCGTTTGGGCCAGCCGCCCTCGGGCTCGCCCAGAGCCCCGCTCAACATCTCGATCACCGATCCGGGCAGCGTCAGGTTATGGTCCGGGCCAAGCCGTTCGAACTGCTCCACGGTCAGGTTGTGATTCACCAGGAAGATAGCCAGATCCCCCACCGCCTTGCTCGACGGCGTAACCTTCACGATGTCGCCTAACGCGGCATTCGCCTCGGCGTAAGTGCGCGCGATGTCGTGCCACCGCGCGCCCAGCCCCATGGCTTCGGCCTGTTCGCGCAAATTGGTGTACTGGCCGCCCGGCATCTCGTGTACGTACACTTCGGCGGTGCCCGATTTCGGACCGCTGTCGAACGGCGCGTAGTACGTGCGCACGGTCTCCCAGTAATCCGCGCATTGGTTGAGGGCGTCCAGATCCACGCCGGTATCGCGCGCCGTATGGCCCAGCGCCGCCACGATGGAGTTCAGATTCGGCTGGCTGGTGGTGCCGCTCATGGATGCGATGGCCCCGTCGGCCACGTGTACCCCCGCTTCCGCGGCCTTCAGCACGGAGGCCGCGTTGATGCCGCTGGTATCGTGCGTGTGAAAGTGGATCGGAATGCCGATCTCCTGGCGCAGCGTGCGCACCAATTTCTCGGCGGCATAAGGCTTGCACAACCCAGCCATGTCTTTGATCGCGAGGATGTGCGCGCCCATGCGCTCCAGCTCGCGCGCCATCTTCACGTAATACTGAAGCGAATACTTGTCGCGGCGCGGATCGAGGATGTCGCCCGTGTAGCACACCGCGGCCTCGCAGATCTTGCCGGTCTTGCGTACGGCTTCCATCGGGATCTTCATATTCGGAAGCCAGTTCAACGAATCGAAGATGCGGAAAATATCGATGCCCTGCGCGGCGGCCTCGTAAATGAACAGCTCGATCACATCGTCGGGATAGGCCGTGTAGCCCACCGCGTTCGAAGCCCGCAGCAGCATCTGGAAACAGATATTCGGAATGGCTTCGCGCAACTGGCGCAGCCGCAGCCACGGGTCTTCGTGCAGGAAGCGCATGGCCACGTCGAAAGTGGCGCCGCCCCACATCTCCAGGCTGTAGAGATTGTGCAGGCGGTGCGCCACGAAATTGGCGATACGCAGCATGTCGTACGAGCGCACGCGCGTGGCCAGCAGCGACTGGTGCGCATCGCGGAAGGTGGTGTCGGTGAGCAGCAGCCGCTGCTCCGAGGCGGTCCATTCCGCGAACCTCTCCGGCCCCAGCGCGGCCAGCAACTGGCGCGTACCCGCGGGCGGCGGGCTGGTGTCGTGCCGCGGCACAGGAGGCGCGTCGATGCGCGCGGGCACCGGCTTGTCCGCCACCGTGGGATTCTGGTTCACGATCACTTCGCCCAGGTAGGTCAGCAATTTCGTGGCGCGATCCTTGCGCTGCACGAAGCGGAACAACTCCGGCGTCTGTTCCAGCCATCCCGTGGTCACCCGTCCGGCCTGGAAATCCGGATGGTTCACCACGTTTTCAAGAAACGGGATATTGGTTTTCACGCCGCGCACGCGGAACTCGCGCAGGCAGCGGTCCATGCGCTGGCAGGCCTGGCGGAAATCGCGGCCCCATGCCGTAGTTTTCACCAGCAGCGAATCGTAATAAGGCGTGATCACCGCCCCGGAGTACGCCGACCCCCCATCCAGCCGGATACCGAAACCCGCCGGCGAGCGGTACGTGTGGATCTTGCCGTAGTCCGGTACGAAATGGTTGGAAGGGTCTTCCGTGGTAATGCGGCACTGCATTGCGAAACCATACAGCGGAATCTGTTCCTGCGGCGGCATGTGGATCTCTTCGCCGAACAGGCTCAGCCCCTGCGCGATCTGGATCTGGCAGCGCACCAGGTCGATTCCCGTGACCATCTCGGTGACCGTATGTTCCACCTGGATGCGCGGATTTACCTCGATGAAATACCAGGCGCCGGAATCCGCATCCACCAGGAACTCCACCGTTCCGGCGTTGTAATAGCCGGCCGCCCGCGCCAGCTTGATGGCGGCTTCCGCGAGAGCGCGGCGGATGGCATCGTCCAGGCCCACCGCCGGCGCCACTTCCACGACTTTTTGATGCCGCCGCTGCACCGAGCAATCGCGTTCGTAAAGGTGCAGCAGGTGGCCGGCGCGATCGCCCAGGATCTGCACCTCGATGTGCCGCGCATGCTCGATGTAGCGCTCCAGAAATACCGCGTCGTTGCCGAACGCCGCGCCCGCCTCGCGCCGCGCTTCCGCCAGCAGTTCGCCGAATTCCGCGGCCCGGTGCACCACGCGCATGCCGCGCCCGCCCCCGCCGAAGGCGGCCTTCACGATCAGCGGAAACCCGATGCGCCGCGCCATGCGCTCGGCCTGCCGCGGATCGCTGATAGGGTCGTCGGTGCCGGGCACCGTGGGAATGCCCGCGCTATCCGCGAGCTGCCGCGCCGCGCGTTTGTCGCCGAGCAGTTCGAGCAACTCCGCGCTGGGCCCGATGAACGCGATGCCGGCCCGCTCGCAGGCGCGCGGCAGAGCCGGATTCTCGGACAGAAATCCATACCCCGGATGGATGGCGTCCACGCCTTTTTCCTTGGCCAGCGCCACGATCCCGTCCACATCCAGGTAGGCCTCAACCGGCCCTTTTCCGGCGCCGATCAGGTATGCTTCATCCGCCTTAAAACGGTGCAGGGCCAAGCGGTCTTCCTGCGAATAAATCGCCACCGTGCGCAGCCCCAGTTCATTGGCGGCGCGCAAGATCCGGATAGCAATTTCACCACGGTTTAATGCCAGGAGCTTGTTCATTCGAGCGAGATTATCTTGAGCATAGCAGCCTAAACACGCCGGAGGGCGGGCAATCGTGCCCGCAGCCGCCTTTTAAGGCGGCCAAGCCGGCTGGAAAGCCGGCTGCGGGCAGGATTGCCCGCCCCACAATTGAGATTGGCGCGCTATGCGACGTGCGCGTGTACCTCGTCTACCTGCGCCCGCAGCAGCCGCGTCGGATAAACCCACTCGAGCAGCGGCGTGGTCATGAATGTGGTCACCAGCGCCATCAGCACCATGATCGAGAACATGGCCGGCGAAATCACGCCGATATCCAGGCCGATATTCAGGATCACCAGTTCCATCAAACCGCGCGTGTTCATCAGAATGCCGAGCGCACCCGCCTCCCGCCACGCCATCCCCGACAGGCGCGCCGCGAACATGGATCCGCCCAGCTTTCCGGTAATGGCCACGACGATCACCAGCGCGCTATAGAGCCAGATCGCCCGGCCGCCGCCTACTCCGATGCGCGTGCGCAGCCCGGTGTAAGCGAAAAACAGCGGCAGCAGCAATACCACGGTCACCGATTCGAACTTATGCAGCAGGTAGCGCGTAAACTCGGGGGACTTCGGCATGATCGCGCCCATCAGGAAGGCGCCAAACAGCAAGTGAATCCCCAGCCACTCGGTGGCCAGCGCGGAGACCAGCACCAGCACCACGATGATCGCGATCAGGTCGTCGCTCAGGCGCTCGCGCTTGCGAAACTCCCGTTCGAACGCGGGCAGGATCCGGCGCACCACAAACAGCATGATCAGCACGTAGGCCACCGAACCGCCAATGGTCGCCCAGGCCGGCCGCCCCGCGTGCGTCACCCTTACCAGCACCACGATATACGCCAGAATGCACCAGCCCGTGACATCGTCCACCGCCGCGCAGGCAATCGCCAGCGTGCCCATCCGGCTGCGCACCAGGCCGCGCTCAGTCAAAATCCGCGCCAGGACCGGGAACGCCGTAATGCTCATGGCCGCGCCCATGAAGAGCGCAAAACCGGTGAAAGTGACCCCATCGTCGGAGAGCCGCGGATAGACATACAGCGCGGTCAAACCGCCCAGGCAAAATGGAGCCACAATGCTCACGTGACTGGTGAGCACGGCCGCGTGCCCATAGCCATGCAACTCGGAGGGATTCAACGCCAGCCCCACCACGAACATGAACACCACCAGCCCCACCTGGCTCAGCGCGTTCAGGTAGCTCAGGCTGGCGGGAGGGAAGAGCGCGGCTGAAACCCCTGGTGCGAGCCACCCGAGCAGGGACGGTCCCAAGAGGATCCCCGCCACCATTTCGCCCATCACCTGAGGCTGATTGATTTTCTGGAAAAGGAATCCGACCACCCGCGCCACTACCAGGATCACGGCGATCTGCAGCACCAGCTGGAAGAGGTCCAACATTACGTGCCCCCCTTTTTGGCCGTCTGCCGGACCGCCCGGAATGCCACCGGTCCGCAGCCCTCCAGGTTCAGGGTGCCTTCGAGGGTGCGCGCGCCCGGTTGGCCTGCGATAGTGGCGCTCAGCGGTCCGGCCGTCAGCGCCGTGCCCTCGACGGTAGCTTCAAACATGGCGGCATGCCCGTCATACAACGCGATCGTCGCCTGGCTTCCCGATTGGGAAATACTCAAAGCCGGCTGCCGCGGGCTGGCAGGACCGGCGGCGCAACGCGCCCCGGCGTCCAGTTCCACGGTCCACTCGCCTGTGATCGACAGCGGCGCGCGGAGGCTGCGTCCCGCGTCCAGAATGCCCAGCAGGCCGAGCACCGGCAAGCCCACCAGAAGCACGTAGGCAACCGCCAGATGGTTCTTGACTAAGTTGGCAATCTTTAAATTCTAGCGTGAGTTACGCTCCAGCCGCAAGAAAATGGATCTCCGGAGAACACCCAAACGTTCTACCATTGGAGGGGCTCCCGCGGGCCACCTAATCTCACATGCGATACGCCTTTCGAGTCTTACGCAAAAGCCCCGGCTTCACCCTGGCGGCTGCCGTCACGCTGGCCCTGGGTATCGGCGCCAACACCGCGATTTTTTCCGTCCTGAACGCCATGCTGCTACGGGCCATGCCGTTTCGCGATCCCCAACACCTCGTCATGGTGTGGGAAGCCAACCCGGCCCTCGACAGCCTGGTCGCCGAGCGCGTCCAGACTTGCCTCCAGAACTTCCTGGAATGGCGCGAACAGAACCGTGTCTTCGAGGACATCGCCTTCTTCCGCTACAGCAGCTTCGATCTCAGCGGCGGCGACAAACCGGAACAGATAAAGGCTGCGCTCGTCTCGCCCGGTTTTTTCGATCTGTTGGGCGCCGGGGGTCTGCTGGGCCGCACCTTTACGCCCCAGGAATCCAAGCCGGGCAAGAATCAGGTGGCGATTCTGAGCCATTCCCTTTTTGAGCGCCGCTTCGGCGAAAATCCCAAAGTCCTCGGACAGACGCTGGTGATGAACGGCGCGGGCTACACGATTATCGGCGTGCTGCCCCGCCAGTTCCACCTGCCGTCTCTGCGCGGCGGCATGGAAGAATTCAAGCCCGAGGTTTGGGTGCCCGCGGATATCGATCGCCAGCGCAACGAAGCTACCCTCACCGACCGCCGGCTCTATACCTTCGCGCGCCTCAAGCCGGGAGTGCCGCTGGCGCGCGCCCGCGCCGATATGACCCTGATCGCAAAGCGCCTCGAAGAGAAATATCCGCAACTCGATCGCACCTGGCGCTCGTCGGTCTTCCCCCTCTCCGCCGAGGATATGGGCGACGACATGCGGCGCACGTTGTTGGTGCTCGAGTGCGCGGTCGCCTTTGTGCTGCTGATCGCTTGCGCGAATGTGATCAATCTGCAGCTCACCCGCGCCGCCGCGCGCGAAAAGGAAATGGCCGTCCGGGTCGCCCTGGGAGCAGGCCGTTGGCGCATGGCGCGCCAGATGCTCGGCGAAAGCCTGCTGCTGAGCGCACTGGGCGGCGGCGCCGGCATCCTGCTGGCGCGTTGGGCTCTCACCGGCATGGTGGCGCTGGCGCCCGCCGATATTCACCACCTGGACGACTTGACGATCGACGGGGGCGTGTTGGCGTTTACCCTTGCCATCACGGTCCTGACCGGTTTGCTATTCGGCCTCGCTCCCGCCGTCTTCGCGGCCTTCCAGGATCCTAACGAAGCCCTCCGCCGTGGTGGACGTTCCGGCGAAGGCGGCGTCTCCGCGCGCGTCCGGCGCGCCCTGGTGGTGGCTGAAGTGGCCCTGTCGCTGGTCCTGTTGACCGGCGCCGGGTTGATGATCCGCAGCCTGCGGTCGGTCAACAGGATCACTCCCGGCTTCCGCAGCGACCATCTGCTGACCGTGCAAATCGATCTCCGGCGCAACCGCTATGCCAAGCCCGATCAAGGCGCCGCTTTCGTCAACGATCTTCTCCAGCGCGTGTCCAGGCTGCCTGGCACAATCTCGGCGGCGGTCGTGAACGGTCTGCCCATGGACAGCATCCAGATGACCGGCTTTCGCGTGGAAGGGCGGCCCGCGCCGGCGCTGGGCGAGGAACCCGTGGCGGATCGCCGCAATGTCAGCGACGGGTATATCGCCACCATGGGCATGCGGATGGTCGCGGGGCGCGATTTCACGCGCGCGGAAGCGGATCTGCGGAATCCCACCGTAGTCGTGGTCAACGAAAGCCTGGCGCACAAGTTGTGGCCCAAACAGAATCCCCTGGGCCAGGCGCTCGACTCGAGCAACTCCGGTCCGAACGCCTGGCGGCGCGTGGTCGTCGGGGTCGTCGCCGATACCCGCCAGTTGGGCCTGGACAGTCCGCCGCGGCCCGAGATGTTTTTCCCCGTGCGCAGCCAGTTTCCCAATTTCGCGTTGGTCGTGCGGACGGCGGGCGATCCGCTGCGCATGGCATCCGCCGTGACCGCGCAGGTCTGGGCCATCGACAAGGATCAGCCCGTGCACGATGTGCTGGCCATGGACCACGTGGTGGACGACAGTATTTCGCAGCGGCGTTTCAATATGCTGCTGCTGGCCGTTTTCGCGGCCACCGCGCTGGTGATGGCCGCGGTCGGTATTTACGGCGTGTTGGCGTATGCCGTAAGCCGGCGCACCCAGGAGATCGGCATCCGCGTAGCGCTGGGCGCCCAGACGGGGGATGTGCTCCGGTTAATCGGGCGCGAAGGCTTCGCGCTGGTCCTGACGGGCATCGTGGTGGGCCTGGCAGGAGCCTTGGCTCTGACCCGCCTGATGAGCAGCCTGCTATTCGGAGTCAGCCCCACCGACGTCGCCACTTTTGTGGCCGTGCCGGCGCTGCTCGGCGCCGTCGCCCTGGCCGCCTGCTATCTGCCCGCGCGTCGCGCCGCGCGCGTAGATCCGACCGTAGCATTACGATACGACTAGGTCCGGCACCGGTTTCTCGCAAAGGCCGCATGCCCTGGGTTTTCGACCCTGCCTGGCCCAAACAGCCGTGAACGCATCCCTCGCGAGCTCAAATATTTAGCGGTACACCCAGAGAACAGCGCCAATCCATTGCGCAGCCAGCCGATCCTCGCTATATTCCTCCACGAAGGACTTATTTTTCAAAAGGAGATATGCCGTGTTTCGTTTGCTGACGTGCTCACTGTGCGCCGCCGCGTGCTTCGGCGCTGTCAATTACACCTATACGACCCTAGGCCCCTCTCCCGGTTATTCAAACGCCATCCCCACTTCTCTGAATAACGCGGGCCAGGTCGTGGGCTATGAGGAAAACTCGAATCCCCACGAGCAGACTCTGGTGATCTGGAATGCATCCGTGCCGTCCATCGTACCCATGCCGGCGGGCTTCGCCCTGGCGGTCCCTTCCGAGACGGCGTTCCTGACGTCCCCCCAGACACCCGCGACCAATGCGTCGGGGCAGATCCTGGCGCACGCCGTCGACACCGCTACTGGCGCGGGCGTCGGCATACTGTTCAATTCGGGCACGCCAGCCGTAATCGGCGCGGCTCCAAATAGTTGCGGAGCGGCCTCCACCGCGGTTTTCGGACTGAATGCCTCCGGCCATGTGGTTGGGGCAACCTCGGGCCCTTCCTGTAAGGTCTTCTGGGTCTGGGCGAA
>JBEKIM010000301.1:0-8497 GCA_050011755.1 Bryobacteraceae bacterium
GCCCCACATCATTTCAGGGCCCAGGTCAACATCTTCAGGCTGTCGGCCAGGCTGGCGGTCAGGCCCAGAGCGGCGGAGGGTTCGAAGCCGCAGTGCATCATGCAATGCTCGCAGCGCGGGTCGTTGCCCGGACCGTAGTTCTCCCACGGCGTCTGCGTCATCAATCCCTCGAAGGTCTTATAGTGGCCGTCCGTGATCAAATAGCACGGCCCTTTCCAGCCCTTGATGTTGTAAGTCGGAGTACCCCAGGCGGTACAGGGTAACTCGCGCGCACCCTTCAGATAGTCCAGATACAAGGGCGTCTGCTTGATGTAGAATCTCTGCGCCAGGCGATCGATATCATGGAACTTCTCGCGAATGTCGTCGCGCGTCATGAAAATCTCGCGGTCGTCGACGGCCGAATATCCATAGGCCGGCGCCAGTTGGTGGCCGTCGAGCTTGAACTGTTCCAGATACCCGAAGAGTTCCTCGATCTCCTTCATGTCGGTTTCTTTATAAATAGTGGTGTTGGTGCACACCATGAAACCGGCGGCCTTGGCGGCCTTGATGCCCTCCATCGCGGCGCGGAAGACGCCTTCGCGCTCCACGCAGATATCGTGGGTCTTCTCCATGCCATCGAGATGCACGTTGAAGAAGAAACGCTTGTCCGGAGTGAATTCGCGGAGGCGCTTTACGATGAACATCCCGTTGGTGCAGAGATAGATGTTCTTATTGCGCTCCAGGATGCCGGCCACCAGTTCCCCGATTTGCGGATACATCATGGGCTCGCCGCCGCAGATGGAAACCATGGGCGCGCCGCATTCATCCACCGCCGCCAGGCATTCTTCGAGGGGCACGCGCTCCGTGATGGTGGACTCGTACTCGCGGATCCGGCCGCAACCCGTGCACGTCAGGTTGCAGGCGTGCAGCGGTTCGAGCATCATCACCAGCGGGAAGCGCTTGCGGATCATGGGGTGCGGCTGGCGGCTGGCGCGCTCGCCGGGAATACCGTGCAGGATGCGGAACGGGTTGGCGGCATCCGGCGCGGCGGCTACGTCTTTCTGCCACTCCGGGCGCGGGCGCATCCTGTTTTTGAAGATGTATCCGGCCATGCCGGCGGTCATGGAAAGGGGAAATCTCATAATTTAGTCCAGGCGGCGGGCTGCGAGCCCGCTGCAGGCAGAGTGCCTGCCCCACTACGGGCGAATTCCGATAAGGCGATCAGCGGGAAGTATAGGCGGTAGTAATGGTAGTTCAAATAGAAGACTCGCGGGAATCCCGTGCCGGTGGCCAGTTCTTCGTCCCAGCCTCCGTCGGACCGTTGCGTATCCAGCAGGTATTCGATGCCGTGTTGCACGCTCAGGCTGTTGGTATCGCCGCCGGCAATCAGTCCCATCAGGGCCCAGGCCGTTTGCGAGGGCGTGCTTTCCGCCGGCACGAAACAACCCTGATCGTAGCTGGAGCAGCTCTCGCCCCAGCCGCCATCTGCGTTCTGGATGGAGCGCAGCCATTCGCCGGCCCGCAGAACCGGCGCTTCCCTGTCGTCGTACTCAGCCGCGCGCAGGCCCCGCAGCGCGAAACACGTGCCATAAATATACGCAACGCCCCAGCGGCCATACCAGCTTCCGTCCGGCTGCTGGTTGCGCAGCAGAAAATCGACGCCGCGCTTCACAGCGGGATCTGTACCGCCCAACCCGTGCGCGGCCAGCGCCTCCATCACCCGCCCGCTGATGTCGGGACAGGTGGGATCGAGCATGGCATTGTGGTCCGCGAACGGCACAGCGTTGAGAAAGCCCCAGTTATTGTCGACGTCGAAAGCGGCCCAGCCCCCGTCCCTGCCCTGCATATCCAGTATCCACGCCAGCGCGCGGCGATGGCAGGCTTCCTGCGCGGCTGGATCCGACGCCGTGGACCGGCTCAGCGCCAGCAGGATCATAGCCGTATCGTCGATATCGGGATAGTGATCGTTGCGAAAGAAGAATCCCCAGCCGGAAGGTTCGGTTTTCGGACGCTTTACCGACCAGTCGCCTTTCACGCGGACTTCCTTCGAAAGAATCCAGTCCGCCGCGCGGGCCAGAGCGGGCGCGGCAAACGCATCGCCGTTCAAGGCCTGGGCTTCGCCGAGCGCAAATCCGCCGATACCGGTGTCCCAAATCGGCGAGAAGCAGGGTTGGAACAGGAAGCGTTTCCCATCGTCGATCATCAGCCGGTCAAACTGGTAGCGGGCTTCTTTGCTGGCCGGATGGTCGGCAGGATAGCCGAGCGCGTCGAGCGCCATAATCGCGTACATCATGGGCGGATAGATGGCGCCCAGGCCATCGGAGTTCTCGCAGCGCGCGAGCATCCATTTCTCCGCGGCTTTCAGTGCCCTTCGACGCAAGGAACGGGAGCCGTGCTTTTCCCAGAATTTCAGGAAACGGTCGGCGGTCAGAAAGAAATTGCGCCATGAGAAGAAGCTCTCGCCGGGCTGGAATCCGAGGCTGGCGCCAGGCTTGTAAAGTTCGTCCAGATTGAACCCGGCAGGCACCGGACGGCGCGGGTTGCTCGAGTGCACGATCGCCAGCGATACCACAATGGCGCGCGTCCAGGCCGACATCTGGTAGATGAAATTCCCCGGCAAGAACATGACCTCGGGCGGGATGGAGGGGCAATGCTCCCGGGGATACATGTCGAACAGGCTCAGGTTGATCTTGACGTAGCTGTTGGCCGCCTGAATGCCGCCCAGTTCGAGGATGCGTTCGCGCGCCTGCGCCAGGCGCGGGTCGTCGCCCGGCACGCCCGCCACCTTGAGCGCAAAGTAAGCCTTCACCGTCGCGCTGATTTCCGACGGTCCCTTGACGTAGATATTGAAACCGCCATCGGGCAATTGCCGCGCCAGAATGGAGCGCACGGCCTTGTCGATGAACGCGCGCGTGGGCGGATTCCAGACGCCGCCTTCCGGCGGATGCATCCAAAGCTGCAACAGGATGTAATCGGACTCCAGGGTAGTATCGGCAGTCAGATCGGCGCACCAATAGCCCTCGGAATCCTGCAGCGACAGGAGACGGTCGGCGGCCCTGCGGGCCGCCTGCGCAACTGCCGCGGTCATGGTTTCTTGTGCGAATAAGGTTGATGTGCTCATCGTGCGGAAATCGTCGTCAAACCCGAAGCCCGAGTCAGCTCCGGTGGCAGGGAGAAGCGCACATCTTCGTCGATTAGCTCCACTTCTTCCAGCCGGTGAAAGCCTTGATCCCGCAGGAATCCAATTAAATCCTCCACTAAGTGCTCCGGCGCGGAGGCTCCCGCGGTGACCGCCACATTACGAACGCCGTTCAGCCAGGCGATATCGACCTCGCCATAATCGTTTACCAGGTGAGCGCGCACGCCGGCATTGGCGCTCACTTCGACCAATCGCTTCGAATTAGAGCTATTCTGCGATCCCACTACCAGCAGCAGGTCGCAATATTGGGCCACGCCCTTCACGGCCATCTGGCGATTTTCGGTGGCGTAGCAGATATCCTGCGCGGTGGGCCCTTCCATGAGCGGAAATCGCTCTTTGAGGCGCACAATGATGTCGCGCGTTTCATCCAGGCTAAGAGTCGTCTGGGTAAGGTAGCGGACGCGGGTAGGATCGGGAAGTTTCAACCGGTCCACATCCTCGACGGTTTCGACCAGGTAGGTGTGTTCCGGCGCCTCCCCGAGAGTCCCGATGACTTCGTCGTGATGGCTGTGGCCGATCAGCACGATGCTGTAGCCATCCCTTGCGAAACGCACGGCTTCCAGGTGTACTTTGGTCACCAGCGGACAGGTCGCGTCGATGACATCCAGTCCCCGCGCGCCGGCTTCGCGGCGCACTTCGGGAGCCACGCCGTGCGCACTGAAAATGGCGCGCGCGCCCCGCGGCACTTCGCCGATCTCTTCCACGAAGATGGCCCCCGCCTCGCGCAACTCCTCCACCACGTGCTTGTTGTGGACGATTTCCTTACGCACGTAGACCGGCGGCCCGTAAAGGTCGAGCGCGATTTTGACCACATCGATAGCCCGTACCACCCCCGCGCAAAATCCTCGCGGCTTGAGCAGATACACCTTCTTTTCCGAGCCGGGATTGGCGGCTATGGGTTTCAGTGGCATTTTCGATTTAGGCGCTCTGAATCATTCAATTATAACAGGATAGGCCTGTCGGCAAGAAGCCACATTCCATAGATTCATCTGGCGGGCAAAACGTTCCACACTCCGGCAACTAAATCGCCGATTTGCGCCCGGACGGGGGGATTGTTCTTGGCGCATAAGAAAGCGCCGCCGCCTTCATGGTATCAAGGCCGATCTTACCGTTGGAGCGTTTTTTCACACGGCCAGGCCTGGTCAACTGCGGATGACCTCGACACGTTGCGCGCGGGCCCGCAATCGGACAAACTCGTCGCGGCCGGTGTGCGCCATTTTCGGCGGCACGGTGGCATCACCGACGGATCGCGGCCGAAACCGTCCGACGCATCCCGCCGCGGACCGGCTAAACTGAAGGTCATGTTGGAATGGAGCCGTTTTGAAGCCGCCGGCTACACTTTGGGCGTAGTGGCTTCCGAAGCCGGCATTCGCGCGATCGAATTGCGGCCCGGTGACGAACTGCCCGGACGCGAGTGCGGCTCGAATCCGTTCTTGCAGCAGGCCATCGCGCAATTGCGCGCTTACTTCGCTGGCGAATTGCGCGACTTCGACTTGACCCTGGATATGCACGGTACTGGTTTTCAAAAGCGCGTGTGGGAGGAACTGCTAAACATTCCCTACGGGGAGACCCGCAGCTACAGCTTTGTGGCGACCCACATCGGCGCGCCCAAGGCGGTACGCGCGGTGGGCGCCGCCAACGGACGCAACCCCATACCGATCGTGGTACCGTGTCACCGGGTCATCGGCGCCGGCGGATCGCTGGTTGGATATGGCGGCGGATTGCCGCTCAAGAGTTTCCTGCTCGATCTGGAGGCGCGCCACTCGCACCTGTTTCAATAGAGTCCAGCCCCCATCATTGCCAGTCCAGAATTACTTTGCCGGATTGTCCGCTAGCCATCACCTCGAATCCTTTCTCAAACTCGGTATGGTGGTAGCGGTGCGTGATCACCGGCGTGATATCCAGCCCGGACTGCAGCATGACGCTCATCTTGTACCAGGTCTCGTACATCTCGCGCCCATAGATGCCTTTGACTGTCAGCATATTGAAGATCACGGTGCGCCAGTCGATCGCCATTTCTCCTTCGGGAATGCCCAGCATGGCGATCTTTGCGCCGTGGCTCATATTGGCGAGCATGTCGCGAAAAGCGGCCTGGTTGCCGGACATCTCCAGACCCACGTCGAAGCCCTCGGTCATGCCTAGCTTCTTTTGTATGTCGGGCAGGGTACGCTCGCGAATATTGACCGCTTCGGTGACACCCATCTTGCGCGCGAGGGCGAGACGATATTCGTTGACGTCTGTGATCACTACATAGCGCGCGCCGGCATGCCGCGCCACGGCCGCGGCCATGATCCCGATGGGACCGGCGCCGGTGACCAGCACGTCTTCGCCGAGCACCGGAAACGATAGGGCCGTGTGCACCGCGTTACCGAAGGGATCGAAAATAGCGGCGACGTCCTCATCGATGCCGTCGTGATGCCGCCAGATATTGGTCATCGGCAGCGCGATGTATTCGGCGAACGCGCCCGCCCGGTTCACCCCGATGCCCTGAGTTTTCGCGCACAGGTGGCGCCGGCCGGCGAGGCAGTTGCGGCAGCGTCCGCAGACTACGTGCCCTTCGCCGCTGACAATATCGCCCCGGTAAAAATCCGACACGTTGGAGCCCACCTCGGCGATCTCGCCCACGAACTCGTGACCGATCACCAGGCCGATGGGGATGGTTTTGCGGGCCCAATCGTCCCACTTGTAGATGTGTACGTCGGTACCGCAAATGCCCGCGCGATGCACGCGGATCAGGACGTCGTTGATGCCGATCCGGGGCTTCTCGACGTCTTCCAGCCAGAGACCGGGTTCGTTTCTACTCTTGACCAGGGCTTTCATGTTGAATCTATATATTAAACGGCTTTCCCGGCCGGCTTCCGGTGAAGCCGCCGCTACATGCGGCCCTTGATCCCCGCGTCGAGCGAAATCTGGTGCTGCGCCAGAATATCCCCGATCGCGCGCTCGAGTGCGGCGCGTGCTTTCACATAAGCGCTCTTAGCGGCCACTTCCGTGGATTTTGCCTGTGCCAGCAAGCTCTCGTACTGGATGACGAAAAACGCCGTGGAAGCCCCTACCTCATACCGCATCTGCTCGGCTTCCAACGATTCCTGTTGGTACTTCCTGGCCTGCACCGCGGCTTGATAAGACGCGCGCGCGCGCCGGATCGCGATTACCGCGTCCTCCACCTCCAGCCGCGCCTCGTTCTGCAACTGCCGAAGACGCACTTCCGATTGCTTCAATTGCAGTTCGTCGCGCGCCAGGTCGGCCTCCGCTATGCGATTGCGTATGGGTATGGTCACCTGCACGCCAATGCCGTAAGTCGGGTATTTGGCGGTGAACAATTGATCGAGCGCCGTCCCGTACCCGCCCGCGAACGGCGTGTTGACCGCCGGCGCCGCAAACCCGTTGATCGTGCCGGCCAGGCTGTTGTTCTGCGCGATGCCCACCAGGTCGACTTCGGGCAGCGTGGCGTTCCGCGCTCCTCTCAGTCCGATCTGCGAATTCTCGATCTGCAGGCTGGCTTGCCCCAGATCCGGCCGCTGGGCCAATGCTTCGGTAAACAGATCCTGGATGGGCCGGATCTCTTCCTTCTCCGGAATATCCAGCGCATCGGTGGGGATGATGGTGGCGGCCTGCACCTCCGGGTCCGCATTGCCGGTGCGCGTCAGCAGGTTCTTTAGAATCGCCTGCTGCTCTTCCAGCACGCCGCGCGCATTGATCAGGTCCTGGCGGGTGGCAAAAACCTGGGCATTGGCGCGGGTCATCTCCACCGGCGCCAGAGTGCCTTCATCCACCTGCGCCTTGGTATCCGAGAAAAGCTTCTCGGCCGCCGCGACCGTCTCCTGCTTCACCTTCACGTCTTCATATAGCGCCACGAAATCCGTGTAGAGCCGGATCACGCCATACACCGTGGCGATCAGTTGCTGGTGAAAGAGCAGCGTATTGATCTTGCGGTCGTTGTTCGCGATCCGGATGAATCGCCGGTTGAGCGCGGGGCCAAAACCCCGCAGCAGGGGCTGTGTAACGGTCACTCCCAGGCTGGATCCGGTGTATGGATTATAGTTTGTGTCCGTGGCATTCAGGTTCTGGTGGGTATTGTCGAACGTCACGTTCACTTGCGTACCGCTGGCGAAGGCATCCATCAGCCCGGCGTTGGCGTTGAAACCGTTGGCAACCAGCGCGGGCACCCCGTACGATTGCACGTCCAACTCCGGCGTGCTCTGGTGCATCCAGTTCAACTGCCCTACCACCGCCGGATCGAAAATGGGAACCGGCGTGCCCGTGGATTGGGGAATCGTTCCCTGAATGGACAGGTTCGTGATCGGCTCGCCCAGCGCGCCCAGTTCCAGCGCGTTGGTCGAAACCGTGGTGCCCGTAAGCACGCTGGTCGCCGAAGCCGGGTTGGTAACCACCGGACTCAGCGGCCCGCCGACCCCCGTGGGCGCTTCCGCAATCTGGAAAGGGATGCCCCGCAGCAGTCCGCCTCCCTGTGCCCTCTTCACGTCCGTATCCGCGATCTGGAAACTGAAACGGTCCAGTTCCACGTCGAGGTTGTTTTCGATCGCCAGCGCCAGGGCATCGGCTTGCGACAGGTACAGATTGCCGCCCCGAATCAGCTCGTGTACGCGCGGCGAATTGTGGAAGTCGGGCGACTGACCCGGCAGTTGGAGACACGGAACAGATGTCAGCAGGCAGAGTGGCAGCAGCCTCAGTACCGGGGTAGAGAGTGACGTAAACCTAAACTTTGGCATGGTTTCAGGCGGGACGCTTTTTCTCCCGCAGCAATACGGGATTTACTTTGGCGCCCTCTTGCACCGTGTCGCCGGGATTCACAACCACCTGTTGCCCGGCTTCGAGTCCGGAGAGAACCTCGATTTTATCGCCAAAATCCCGGCCCAATTGGAGGCGCTGGAAGTGCACGATATGGTCGGCGCCGACCACGCCCACCTGCGGCCCATTGCTGCGGACTACCAGCGTATCACCTGGTATCAGCACAGGTGGATTCCGGCGCGGCGTCGTCAGGTCCACTTGCGCATACATGCCCGGCATCAGCAGCCCCCCGGAATTCGGCACCTGCACCTCGGCGAGTAGCGTGCGCGTGGCGGGATCGAGCGAGTTGGCGGTGCGCGTGACCGTTCCGGCGAACTGATGGCCCGCCAGATCGACGATCGACAGGTGCGCGACCTGTCCCACGTGTACGGAATCCGCCTCGGCCTGCGGCACGTTGACGTACGTGCGCAGGCGTTCGCTCTGCGCCAACCGGAACAACAGCGTGTTTCCTTCATTGACCAACGCGCCCACATCCACGTTGCGTACCGTGATCACCCCGGCGAACGG
>JBEKIM010000302.1:0-15607 GCA_050011755.1 Bryobacteraceae bacterium
CCGCGATAACTGCACATTGCCGTGGCAATTGCCGCAGGTGTCGCGGATGTTGGAGGCGTATACGGTGGAAGCCTTGTTGGTGGGGGCCAGGATGGAGTGTTCGCCGTGGCAATCCGTGCAGATGGGCGCCTGGGTAACTCCCTTGGCGAGGGCCTTGCCGTGAACGCTGGTGCGGAACTGATCGGCGACTTCGCTATGGCACATGCCGCAGGTATCGGGCACCTTCTCGCGGAACTCGGCGGACTTGGGACGCAGCAGCTCGTGCGCGGTCCCGTGACAAACGCCGCAGTCCGGCGCGGCGCCGCTTCCGCTCTTGGTGGCCTGGCCATGCACGCCGCGATCGTAGTCCGCCTGTTGTCCCTGGTGGCACTGGCTGCAAGCCGGCTTAGGCACGTTTGCCGGATGAGGATATTCATCATGCTGCACATGACAGGAGGCGCAGGCCACGGCGGCGTGGGCGCCTTTGGCGAGCTTAGCCCCCTGATCGTCGTGGCAGGCCGTGCAAGTCGAGTTGTCCGCGGCGTGCACGGGAGAAGCAGACGCGGCTATCCAGGCTCCTAGAGCGGCCGCTGCCACACAATTCACCCACGCGCCTGTTCGTGCCATGTTCATTGGGCTTTTTCCAAAGACAGAAGTAGCCAGGAGACAGAAGCGAGAAATCGGAGACTCGGCTCCTGTCTTCCGGCGGCTGCTTTTTTAGTAGGTCGGGACGTTGGTCCAGACCTGATAGAAGTAGAGAGCCAGCAGGGCGACGCCGTAGAGCGCTACGACGACGGTGAGCGACTTTCCCCAGCGATCGATGAGTGCCAACCGGTGGGCCAGCGCGACCTGTTCCGTGGGCATGCCGCCCTCCAGGTGGATGGAATCGTCTTCGTGGCTCGAAACCGACTTCCGGTAGATGATCAGGAATACCACAACAATAGCCAGGACGCCCCAAAACACGGCGTATGGCAGTAAGTTGACGTTCATAATGACCTCCTCTTAGAGTTGAACTGAAATGGGCGCGGAGTTTGGCCGCGCAGGCAACGGGCGCCCGAAATCCTTGCCGGTGGCCTCTTCGATGGCTTCGACCACCAGAAGCAGATAGGCGTCGAGGGCGCACTGCACTTCCTGGCGGAGTCCGCAACTGCCGTCGTCATCCTGGGCCGTACAGATGGAGCACACGTTGCGGCGGATGGCGTCGATGTATTCCTCGAGGTTGTCGCTATGGGTGGTCTGGATGGCTTGGGCCACCTGCGGGAACAGGCGGAACAAGGCGCACTGGCCGGGCTGCTCGAGGCCGCACGTGCCATCGGTCTTGCGATCGGAACAAACGCCACAAATCCGGTTGCGCACCAGATCTTCAAGCTCGGCCAGCGTGCGGTCCATGGTGAATCCCTCCTGGAAGTGCAGTACAATGCACGCGGAAGACCAAGGCTAACTACTGTGTTTTGTAACGTTTTGGGCCAAGGATCGGGAAATCTGGGGATATTGGCGCAGCAGAAGCGGACTTAGTGGGGGAAATACCACCGACGGAGGCGACCGCTTGCGGTTTGGGGACGCGCAGAGCGGCCGCCATGATAGCCAGGAGAACCGTACTCGGGGGATCGTCCGGAGAGACCAGCGACACGATCCCCGCTTCCCAGGCGTGCGATAGGTTCGCGGGGTCTTTACGGGTGAGCAGGACTACCCGCTCCGGATACGGCAGGGGTAGCGACACCCGGTTGAGGCAGACCTCATCCATGACCAGCACGCACCTCTCACCCGGTCTCGGCGTCTGGACACTTTCCACGTGCCAGGGGCCACTGCGGACCAGCGCGTCCCGCAGGGCCGTCTCATACGCCGAGTCCATAATCGCGAGCTGAACAGTTTGCATGATGCTCGCTCCGCCCGGAGCTTGCCTACTTGGTTTCGGTGTACCCTTCGAGGCTGTTGTGCTCTTTGTAGTATTTTCCGGCTTGGGTCAATTCCTTGGGCTTCGCCTTGGAATCCACGTGGCAATACGCGCACGCTTTCTTGGTGGTCTTAACGTACTCCGGCTTCCCGAAGGACAGCGTCGAGCTCAGCAGGAAACCTGCCAGCAGGATGGCGGCGGGAACGGCGTACTTGATCTTCAACATGAAACCTCCGTTGCAGCGTTGTGCAATTAGGTCGCCACCGATGGATAGGGCGAATTGCTTTTACAGTCCTCTCTTTGCGGCTGGGCGGGCGTTGGCGTCGGGTGAATTGCCCCCTCTATCTTCAAGTCTTTGGGCCAATTAACGCACAGTGGAGGATGCCGTCGCTTATAATGAAATTGTTACCAAAAGATGTCCAAGCTGACGCCCGAGTGGCAACAAACCCGCATTCTGGAAGCCGTATTCGATCAATTATCGGATGCGTTGGTCCTATATTCGCCGGATTTCACTATAACGGGGGTGAACCGCGCCGCTGAAAAATTATTCGGCATGGCATCGGCGGAGATGATTGGCCGGCACTGCCAGGAGGTCTTCCGTTGCGGTGTCTGCGAGCCGGGTTGCGGAGTACTGGTAGGGCTGAATCAGTCGCCCTCGGCGCCGCATTCGACCATCCGCCTGCACACCGACAACGGGATGGAGCGGCTGGTGGTGATGCGGACGACCCAGATGTTCGATGGCGATGGACAACTGGAAGGCGTGGTCGCGACGATCAAAGACGTGACCGAGGAGGCCGCTCCGCAGAAGCGCGAAGTGATTGCCGAATCGCCCCTGATGCGGGAGGCGCTGAATTTCGTGCGCCGCGTGGCTGCCAGCGAAGCCACCACCATTCTGCTCGAAGGGGAGAACGGCACCGGCAAGGACCTGATCGCCAAGACGCTGCACTACCAGAGCATCCGCCAAGCCGAACCGTTCATCGCCATCAACTGCGCCGCGATTCCGGAAACATTGCTGGAGAGCGAGTTGTTCGGGTATGAAAAGGGCGCTTTCACGGATGCGCGGCAGCAGAAGCGGGGCATCTTCGAACTGGCGGACCGGGGCACGCTGTTTCTGGACGAGGTGGGCGAGATCCCGCTCATGCTGCAAGCCAAGCTGCTGCGGGTGCTGGAAGATCAGAGTTTCCGGCGGCTGGGAGGCTTGAAGGACATCCAACTGGACTTGCGGGTGATCGCGGCTACGAACAAAAATCTGCGCGAGGCGGTGAAAGAGGGTGCTTTCCGGCAGGATCTTTATTTCCGGCTGAACGTGATCCAGATTGTGCTGCCCCCCATGCGGGACAGGCCGGAGGACATTCTGCCGCTGGCGCGCTTCTTCATCGAGCATTACAACCGCAAGTTCCGGCGGGGCATTGAAGGGGTATCGGCCGCCGCGGCGGATCTGCTGTTGGCACACGACTGGCCGGGCAATGTGCGCGAGTTGCGCAACGCCATCGAGCGCGCCATGATTCTGGAAGAATCGACGTATATTACGGCGCAGAGCCTGCCGATCGCCATCACGCGGCCGGATGGTTCGTCTGCGGCCAGCGCGCAACGGACGGAGATTCCGGCCGAGGGGCTTTCGCTCGAAGACAACGAACGCATGCTGCTGGCGCGCGCGCTCGAAAAGACGGGCGGCAACCAGACGCAGGCGGCGCGGCTGCTGCGGATTACGCGGGATACGCTGCGGTACAAGATGAAGAAGTTCAATTTGCGGTAGGCGGGGCAATAGCGGGACTTAAAAGTCCCGCCGGCACGCTGAAGCGTGTCAGGATGGCCCCGCGGGCCACCAAATGTGATGAAAACTCAATTTGGAGGGCGGCCAATCCTGGCCCGGGGTCCCCGCTGGGGGCGGCTCTCCAGCCGGCTTGGCCGCCTGAAAGGCGGCTGCGGGCATGATTGCCCGGCATGATTGCCCGCCCCCCAATTGGGTTTTCAACGGTGCGCCACGGCAAGAGCCCAGTCATCACGAGAAAGTCCAAGCTCCGGAGCGGCACTTAAGACTCCCGCCGGCACGCTGAAGCGCGCGCCACGGCTGCGCCACTAAAGGCCGAAGCACAGGATATTCGGGCCCGCCGCTACCGACACATACTGCTTGCCTTGCACGCTGAAGGTCATGGGCGAGGCTTTCATGCGAACGTTGGTTGGAAAATGCCACAGCGCGCGCCCGGAGCCGGCGTCGACCGCGTCGAATCCGCCATTCGGCTTGCCATAAAATACCAGTCCGCCCGCGGTGGCCAGCACGCCCGACCAAGACTTGGCCTTGGCCGGTCCCGGCTGCCGGACTTCCCACACGATGGCGCCTGTCTCGATGTCGACCGCCCGCAGATAGCGTTGGCCGGTCTGGTCGGGATACCCCATGCGCTGTCCCACGCATTCCTCGAGCGCCAGGAAGTAATAGAGCCGGGTGAGCGGACTGTAGGCTGTGGAACTCCAATTGGCGGCATCGTCCGGGCAGCCGCCGGGATCCCGCACGACGGGCCGGGCATCTGCCGCGGGACCGGCGGGCACGGAGGAGGCCCAGTCCACCCGGCGGAGGAACGGTCTGGCGAGTAACACCTCTCCGGTGACGCGGTCGAGCACATAGAAAAAGCCGTTGCGATCGGCGTGCAGCAATAGCTTGCGCGGCTTACCGCGGTACAACGCATCGACCAAGACGGGCGGCTCGGTGGCATCCCGGTCCCGTAAGTCGTGCGGCGTAAACTGATAATGCCACTTCAGGGCGCCGTTGGCGGGGTCCAGCGCCAGGATGGAATCGGTGTAGAGATTATCGCCGCCGCGGTCCGCGTCTTCCGCATCGGGGAAGGGATTTCCGGTGGGCCAGTACAAGGTGTCCGTCTCCGGATCGTAGGATCCGGTGAGCCAGGTAGATCCACCGCCGGCGAGCGGCTCGCTTCCCTTCCAGGTTTCCGAGCCAGGCTCGCCGCTGCGCGGCACGGTCCAGTGACGCCATACGAGGTCGCCGGTGGCGGCCCGGTAGCAGGCCACGAACCCACGGATTCCCTCGTCGGCACCGGAGACGCCCGCGATCACGGTGTCGTTGACTACCAGGGGCGCGAGCGTGCCGCCGTAGTGCTGGGGCTGCGCGGGCATGACCGTTTCCCAAAGCAGGTTGCCGGCGGCACGGCTGAGAGCGATCAGATGGGCGTTGTCGGTGACGAAGAAGACCTGGTTGTCGCGGATGGCGACACCGCGGTTGGTGCCGAGGGCGGCATCGCCCACCATGCCGGGTGTCTGGGGGCGCGCGTATTTCCAGATTTCGGCGCCGGTCAGAGCGTCGATGGCATAGACCTGATTGGGGCCGGTGACGTACATGACGCCATCGGCTTCGAGCGGCGTGACTTCGAGGCCAAAGTGCGGAATCGGGAAAAGCCACTTGAGGCGCAAGGCGGACACATTGGCGGTGTCGATGCGATCGAGGGCGCTGTAGCGGTTGGCGCTGGGGTCTCCGTTGTAAGTGAGCCAGTCGCCGGGCTGAGGATCGCGCCAGGCGATGCGGGGGCCGGCGGATGTTTGTTCCGGGCGCACGCCGGCATTCAGATCGCGGACATAGGCGGCGAGCGCGTCGAGTTGCGGCGCGGGAAGGTTGAAGGAAGGCATGCCGGAATCGGGGAATCCCTGTTGAATCAGGGCATGCAGTTGTTCCGCCGATTGACCGGCAAGGCGGGAATTGGCCGCCAGTCCCGGTGCTTTGCCGGTGCCGCGCGCGTTGCTGCCGTGGCAGTTGGCGCAATGCGCGATGAAGAGTTCCCGGCCGCCGGCGGCGAATAGCTGGGGAGCGAGAAGCAATGCGAGTAGGGGCCGGGTCACTGCGCGCGATTATACATCGGGGCGCGAACGCTCTGCGTGGCAGTACTAACGTTTTATTCCGAGCCCGCCGATATGTTCCGCATGAAGTGTACAAGGCATTTGTTCGTCGGAATCCTGTTAGGGGGCGCTGCGCTGGCCGCCGGAAATCCGGTGGGATCGCTTTCGCTCGATGAATGCCTGAAGACCGCGTTCGAAAAGAACCACCGCCGTCCGATTTCGGAATTCGCGGTGGCGCTGGCGGAAGCCCAGCATCGCCAGGCCTTGGCCGGATACTGGCCGCAAGTCGGGGTGAAAGCCGGCTATGAACGTCTGAGCGATCCGCTGAACTTCATCTTTCCCGCCGAGACGATGCAAGTCCCGGCGCAATCTGTCAGCGTGCCGGGCGGAACGATGGTGGTGACCATCCCGGCGAACGCCTTCGCGCCCGGGTTTCCGCCAAACAGTATCCAGATGCCGGTGAACTTCCCGGGCCAGACCTATAAGACGGCGGCCCAGGCTTTTGCAATTCCGCAGCAGAACGTGAAAGTTTTTGACCGGGATCTGGCCAGCGGTTCGTTGAACATGGCCTGGCTTTTGTGGGACGGGGGCATGCGGAAAGGGATGCGGGAGCAGGCCGCGGCCAATGTGGACATGATGCGGGTAGAGGCGCGGCGCACGGATCTCGAGATCGCCGACAGTGTCACGCGGATGTATTGGGGCGCGGTGTTGGCGCGGCAGCTCCGGCAACTCGGCCTGGACACGCTGGGGAGGCTGGAATCCACCCAGCGGCTCACCGAAACCATGTACAAGGAAGGCGCGGGCAAGGTGACGCGATCCGATTACCTGGACAATACCGTGATGGTAGGGACCGTGCAGTCGCTGGTGGCGGGCCTGGAGAAGAATGCCGCCATGGCCGAGGCGGCTTTGGCCAACACCATGGGGCTCGCCTGGAACGCGAGCGTAGAGCCATCCGCCGCGGAGATTCCTTTTGCGCCGCGGTCCCAGGACCTGGATGGCCTGGTGGCCGGCTCCTACCAGTTCAATCCGGACTGGGAGAAGCTGGGGGACGCCCTGCGCGCGGTCCAAGGCGCGGTCACCACGGCCAGGAGCGGGCACTATCCGAAGCTGGCGCTGACCGGAGAACTGCATCGATTGTGGAACGACGGCTACAACGCGGGTATGGCGACCGCGCAAAACAAGCAGGGCTGGAGCGCTGGGGTGGGCCTGGAGATTCCGCTATTCGACGGGTTTCTGGCCAGCCATCAAGTGAGCGAAGCCCTGGCGCGGCGGCATCAGCTGCAAGAGACGCAGTTCCTGCTGCGGGATGGGATCGCGCTCGAAATCAAAGACCTGGTGCTGAGCCTGGATGCGGCCGCCAAATCCGGAGCGGCCAGCCTGGCCGCCATGCAGTCGGCGCAGGAAAACCGCGAGTTGAATATGCGCGCTTACCAGGAGGAACTGGTGGAAACCGAAAAGGTGATCCGCGCGCAGTTGACGGAGGCGCTGATGTCGGCGCAACACTTCAAGGCGCGCAAATCGGCGAGAGGCTGGCGCCCAAGCCATGAAATGGTACAGGCGCAGCGGGTGGCCCGGATATGGGCTGTGGGCGGTGTGGCTGGTCTGGGCGGTGCGACCCATGCCGGCGTGGGGTGGTGAGCGCGCCGCGGATGCCGCGCCGTTGAACCTGCGCATCGCCGTTTCCGAAAACGTCGCCGGCGAATTGAACGGCAGCGACGCCAGGGCGGCTATGAAGGCGTGGGCCGACGCCGTCTCGCGGCAAACGGGTGTGCTGATCGAGCCCGAATTGTGCACGACGGCGCAGCTTGTGCAGAAAGTCCGCAGCCGCCAGGTGGACGCGTTTTCGGTGGACATCCTCGAATTTGAACGCGTATCGGCTTACGCGGCCCGCGAACTGGTGGTAGAGCAAGCCAATCTGGAGGATGCCCAGCAATATGTGCTGCTGGTACACCAATCGAGCGGCATCCGGAGCTTGGCGGACCTGCGCGGGCGCAGCCTGCTCATCTATCGAAACAGGAGCATGTGCCTGGCGCGCATCTGGCTGGATACTTTGTTGGGCGCGGCGCGCCTGGGGGCGACAGAGACGCTGATTGGCCACTTGGACAGCAACCCAAAGCTGACGCGGGTGGTGCTGCCGGTTTTTTTCCGGCAAACCGATGCTTGCCTGGTGACCCGCAAAGCCTTTGCCACGATGTGTGAGCTCAACCCCCAGCTAGGCAAAGAACTTCACCCTCTGGAAGTCTCCGCCAAGGTGATCGTGGCTTTTCTGGCCTTTCATAAGGACAGTCCGGCGGAACTCAAGCGGAGATTCCTGGGCGCTATTGAGGATCTCCACAAGAGTGTGGAGGGCCGTCAGGCGCTGATGTTGTTTGGAGGTTCGCACCTGGTCCGGGCGGACACTTCCGTGCTGCAAAGCTCCTTCGAAATGCTACACGCTTACGCCCGCCTGAGGGGCAGGGAGCCGGCCGGGGGGCAATAAACGGGCGGCAATGGACTGGAGCGCGTGAAAGAACGGATTACAAGCGGATGGGCCAAGGCGCGGCTGCCGCGGTTCCGCGCTCCGCGGAGTATCACGGCGCGGATTTCGGGGCTTTCGTGGGCCGTGGCGTTGTTCACCCTGGCGGTTTTCATGGCAGGCAGCATTCCGGAACAGAAACGGGAGATCGAGGACAACCTGCGATCGAAAGCGCGCGGAATCGCGGCATCCCTGCAGGAGAGTCTGGCTAGTGCGGCGGTCACGGAAGACTATAGCGGGCTGGTGGATCAGTGCGCGCAGGCTTTGGCCGGCGACGATTCCATCGATTTCCTGCTGATCGCCAAGAACGACGGTTTCTCCCTGATCGTCGACCGGACGGGTTGGCGCAGCGCCCAACTGGGCGGCTTCTGGAGGCCCAAGAACCGGGTGCCCACGAGCGGCATCGAAGTGGTTCGGGTATTCGGAAAACGCGTATTCCGGTTTGCGACGCCTTACAGCTTCTCTTCGATTCCCTGGGGATGGATTCACGTGGGTCTCTCTCTGGACGCCTATGATCGCGGCGTAGCGCGGTTGCATCGACGGACGGGATGGCTGGCGGTGGTGTGTTTGACCGGCAGCCTGCTGGTATCGGTGATTGTCGCGCGGCGCCTGGTGCGTCCGATTTTACGGCTGCAGACGGCCGTGGGCAGGATTGCGGAGGGCGATCTTTCGGCGCGCGCCGCGATCGGCGGCGCGCAGGAAATCGGGAGGCTGGCGCAATCGTTCAATACCATGGCGGAGGCGCTGTACCAGCGCGATGAAATACTCGAGAGCGTCCGTTTTGCGGCACAGCGGTTCCTGAGCGCGGCGGCGTGGCAGACGGTGATCCTCGAAGTCTTGTCCAAGATCGGCAATGCGGCCCAAGTCAGCCGTGTTTTTCTGGTGGAGAACCGATGCGAAGGGCCGCGGGGTCTGGGCGGGAGGGTGGTGCACGAGTGGCGTCAGTTGGGCATCCCCGGCGCAAGCGCGGCCGCGGAAACGGCGGAACCGATCTGGACGGGCGCGGATTGGAGCGGCCAGGCAAAGGCGCTGGGAAGGGGAGAACTGGTGTCGCTCGAAGCGGGCAGTGCGGCCGGTATAGGCGATAGTGGGCCGGTGGCCCGGTCGTCGATTCTGGTTCCCATTGAAGTGGATGGCGGGTGGTTCGGCGTGCTGGGCTTCGACGATTACATCCGCGCGCGCGCATGGAGCGATGCCGAGCGGGACAGCTTCCGTTCGGCCGCCGGGATGTTGGGAGCGGCCATCACCCGCCAGAAGGCGCAGGAGTACGTCGATAATATCCTGCGCTCGATGGGCGAATCCTTGTTGGTGACGGACCCGCAGCTCTGCATCCGGCGCGTCAACCCGAGCGCGCTGCGCCTGCTTGGGTATAGCGAAGAACAGTTGATCGGACAGCCGGTCGGGCGGGTGGTGGAGGGCGGCGTTCCGGCAAACAGCATCGCCGTCGAGAGGACGTGCCGTACCCGGGCAGGTGTGCGCATTGCGGTGCTGTTTTCTTCGGCGGAATTGCGCAGCGGGCCGGGCTCGCTCGAAGGGTATGTCTGCCTCGCCCAGGAATTGACCGAACTCAAGCGCACGCAGGCGGAGTTGATGCGCGCGCGGGACGCCGCGGAAGATGCCAACCGCACCAAGAGCGCCTTCCTGGCCACCATGAGCCACGAACTGCGCACGCCGCTGAACGCCATCATCGGGTACAGCCAGATGCTGCGGGAAGATTCGATTGGCCCCGAACATCCCGAAGTTCTCTCGGATCTGGAGAAGATCGAACGCTCGGGACAACTGCTGCTGGGCATCATCAACGACATCCTGGACCTATCGAAGATCGAAGCCGGCCGCGAGACCGTCAACGCGCAGAACGTGGATGTCGCGGCCGTGCTCCGGGATGTTTCCAATGCGGTGCTGCCCTTATCGCGGCAACAGGGCAACCTGCTCGAAATCGACTGCCCCGAGAGTGCGCGGATGGCCTACGCGGACCTGTCCAAGTTCCGGCAGAGCGTACTGAACCTGGTCAACAACGCCCTGAAGTTCACCGAGAACGGGCGCGTTTCGGTGGCCGTAAACCGGCTGTTGAACGAGGAAGGCGCGTGGATCGAAGTACACGTCCGCGACACGGGAATCGGCATCGGGCGGGAGCATCTGGACCGGCTATTTCAGCCCTTTTCGCAAGTGGATGGCTCCGCCACGCGCAAGTATAACGGTACCGGTTTGGGATTGGCCATAAGCAAAAAGTTCTGCCAGATGATGGGCGGCGATATATCCGTTGAGAGCGAATTGGGACGCGGTTCGCGGTTCTCGATTCGAGTGCCGGCGGGGCGGGAAAGCGGCGGAGTGTAAACCATGCGCAGGATATTGTTGATCGAAGACAACGAACTGAACCGGGACATGCTGGGGAGAAGGCTGATGCATCGCGGCTATGAAGTGATTTTGGCCCCGGATGGCCGGCAGGGCATCGAGAAGGCCCGCCGCGAGCAGCCGGACGTGGTGCTGATGGATCTGAGCCTGCCGGAGATCGACGGCTGGCAGGCCACCCGGATACTGAAGGCCGATGCCATCACATGCGGAATTCCGGTGGTGGCCCTGACTGCGCACGCGATGCTTGGAGACCGCGAGAAGGCTCTGGAGGCAGGGTGCGACGATTTTGCCACGAAACCGCTGGACCTGCCGCTTCTGGTGGGTATGATCGAGCGCCTGACGGGGGAGCGCGGAGTGGCGGACCGGGAAACCGTCGAACGAGGTCACATGATATGAACGAGAACAACCATCTGCTGCTGGTGGACGATGAAGCCATGAACCGCGACATGCTGTCGCGGCGTCTGGAACACCACGGATTTCGCGTGGACGTAGCCGCCGATGGGCCGGCAGCGCTCCAGTTCATCGACGCACATCGTCCGGACCTGGTCCTGCTGGACCAGATGATGCCCGGGATGACGGGAGTGGAGGTGTTGCAGGCGCTGCGCGCCACGTATCCCGCGACCCAGTTGCCGGTGATCATGGTCACGGCCCTGCAGGACAGCGACAAGGTGGTCGAAGCCCTGAACCTGGGGGCTAACGACTACATCAGCAAGCCGGTGGACTTCCCGGTGGCGGTGGCGCGGATTCGCGGGCAACTGGCGCGCAAAGCCGCCGAAAGCGCGCTGCGCGAGAGCGAGGAACGCTACGCACTGGCGGCCCGGGGCTCGAACGAGGGTCTATGGGACTGGGACCTGGCTACCGGACGGGTCTACTACTCGGCCCGCTGGAAGGCCATCCTCGGCTACCTGGACGGCGAAATTGGGGAGGACGCCTGCGAGTGGCTCTCGCGCGTGCATCCCGGAGACCTGGAGAAGCTACGCGAAGTGCTGCGAACCGAGCAGGGCGGCGGCGATAGCGAGGCGTTTGAATCCGAGCACCGCATCCGCCATCGCGACGGGACATATCGGTGGATGCGCTGCCGCGGGGCGGCGGTGCAGGATTCGGCCGGGCGGGCCGTCCGGATGGCCGGCTCGATGAGCGATGTGACCGCTGGAAAGGTCTTCGATCCTCTCACCGGATTAGCCAACCGGGTGCTCTTCATGGAACGGCTGGAACAGGAATTCACCAACTACCGCGCCCAAGCCGCGGCGCCATTCGCCGTGATGTTCCTGGATATCGACCGGTTCAAACTGATCAACGACGGCCTGGGGCATCTGGCGGGCGACCAGTTGCTGGTAGCCATGGCCGAGCGGCTCGTACGCGGGGTGCGCACGAGCGATTCCGGCACGCGGCCCGCATCCCGCGACCTGCCCGCGCGGCTGGGCGGCGACGAGTTCGCGGTCCTGTTATGCGACCTGGCGGATCCGGCGGCGGCACTGCGTGTGGCCCAACGTATTCTGACGGAGCTGCGCGAACCGTTCGGACTGGGCGACCGCGGCATCTTCTGCACGGTCAGCATTGGCATCGCGCCTTGCGGCGAGACTTATGGCGCGGCCGACGAAATGGTGCGCGACGCCGACACGGCCATGTACACAGCCAAGAGCAAAGGGCGATCGCGCTGCGAAGTTTTCGACGAAACCATGCGCACGCGCGTGGTGGAGCGCCTGCAACTGGAGAACGACCTGCGCCGCGCGGTGGAGAACCAGGAACTGTCGGTGAATTACCAACCCAAAGTGCGGTTGACCGACCGCCGTATTTGCGGGTTCGAAGCGCTGGCCCGCTGGCACCACCCGCAGCGCGGGTGGATTCCGCCTTGCGAGTTCATTCCGGTGGCGGAGGAGACTGGCTTGATCCACGACCTGGACATGTGGATCTTGCGCCAGGCCTGCCGTCAGATGCAGCGTTGGCATACCGCCTATCCGAGCGATCCACCCCTGGCCATCAGCGTGAATCTCTCGCCCAGCCAGTTTGCGCAGCCGCACCTGGTGGAGCAGATCGCCGAGGTGCTGCGCGAAACGGGAATCGACCCTCCCAGTTTGCGGCTGGAGATTACCGAAAGCGTCCTCATGGACGACCATGAAGTGGCCCGCGATGTGCTGACCCGGCTCAAGGGGCTGGGCATCGGCCTGAAGATCGACGACTTCGGAACCGGCTACTCGAGCCTCGCTTATCTGGCGCAACTGCCCTTCGACACCATGAAGATCGACCGCTCTTTTACCCTGCAGCTCGAGGGCGGCGACTGCAATTCCGAAATCGTGAAATCCATTCTGGAGATGGCCCACACGCTGGGCATGCAGGTGGTCGCCGAGGGAGTCGAGCAGAACGAGCAGATCACGCGCCTGATTTCGATGGGATGCGAATTCGGCCAGGGATACTTCTTTTCAAAGCCGCTCTGCGCGCAAGATGCGGAAGGACTGATGTCGGCCATGATGAGCCCCGTTCCTGTATTTCCGTTGTGGCAGGACGGGGAAGTACCGCGCGCGGTCGAAATCCCGAGCGGGACTTAAGAGTCCCGCCGGCACGCTAAAGCGCGCGCCACGAATGCCGCTTGCAAGTCATGTTGCTATGTCCTATACTAAGTTAGCGTAAGTCATGAGGGCAGCCGCCGCATCCGCGATGATACTGGTTCTACTAAGTGTGATCGTGCTGTGCCCCGTATTCGTTTGTCCGCCATCGGGAAGCTGCTGCCACAAGCCACAAACGAAAACTGTCCCGGATTGTCCATACTCGATACTGCAAAAGAGTAAGACGAGCCCGGCGGCCACGCACGCGAAGTGGGCCGGCACGCCGGTCCAAACGGTGACCCGCGCCACATTGCCGGTGGCCGCCTTCGCGGTAAGCGTCCCGAACCGGCTCGCCAGTGCATCCGGCCTCTTCCTGCGCAACTGCGTTCTCCTGATTTAGAGCCCGCCTGGTTTACAGGTGTGTCTTTACTTACTCAACAATCTACGAAAAGGAGAACGATCATGAAAAGAATAGTTATTAGTGTGTTCAGCCTGGCGGCTGTATTGTTGCTGACTCTGTCGCCGGTGTTGGCGTTGACCAACAGCGACTGCTGCAACCAGCAGTCCTGCTGCGGCCAGGCATGCTGCCACAACCATCACAAGTAAGGCAGACGCCACAAAAGGGGGGCCGTGCCACGGCCCCCGATTTTCGGTCATCATACACTTAGGACCGAAGTGAAGACCATTTTTCACGTGGACATGGATGCGTTCTTCGTATCCGTCGAAGAGCTGTTCGATCCGTCCCTTAAGGGCAAGGCCGTGGTGGTGGGCGGCCGCCCGAACGAGCGCGGAGTGGTGTCCGCGGCATCCTACGAAGCGCGCAAGTTCGGCGTGCATTCCGCCATGCCGCTGCGCACCGCCGCGCGCATGTGCCCGCAGGCCATCTTCGTGGACGGCCACCCCACCCGCTATCGCGAGTACTCCGTGCGCGTGCGCGAAGTGCTCAACCGCTTTTCGCCGCTGGTGGAGATGGCGTCGATCGACGAGGCCTATCTGGATATGACCGGCACCGAGCGGCTGCATGGGCCGCCGCTGGCCGCCGCGCACGCGCTGCACCAGTGTATGAAAGCCGAGACGCGCCTCAATTGCTCGATCGGCATCGCCACCGCGCGCCTGGTGGCCAAAGTGGTTTCCGACCAAGCCAAACCTAATGGCGTGATGTGGATCTTGCCGGGCTGCGAAGCCGCCTTTCTGGCGCCGCTCGACGTGCGCAAGATTCCGGGCGTCGGCAAGGTTACGGAACAGAACCTGCACAAGCTGTCGATCCGTACAGTCGGCGATCTGGCGCGCCTGGACGAACGTTATCTCGAAGAACGCTTCGGGAAGTGGGGACTGGCGCTGGCGGGAAAAGCCCGCGGCCTGGATGCGGGCGGCTGGTTCGACGCCGAAATCGGCGCGAATTCCGATCCCAAGTCGATCAGCCACGAGCACACATATAACGAAGACACCAGCGACCTGGCGGTGCTCGAATCCACGCTGGCGCGGCTTTCCGAAATGGTGGGACGACGCCTGCGCGAAAACGGGCTGCACGCGCGCACGTTGCAGCTCAAACTGCGCTATTCGGATTTCTCCACCATTACGCGCGCGCATTCCGTGGAGCGGCCCACGCAGCTCGATACGGAGATCTTCGACCAGGCGCGGGCGCTGTTTCTGAAGAACTGGAAGGCCGGGGCACGCGTGCGCCTGCTGGGCGTACACGCTTCGTCTTTCGAAGAGGGACAGGGCCAGTTAGATCTGCTCGACGAAGGCAGGCACGAGCGCTGGCAGCAGGCCACGGCCGCGGCCGACCGGCTGCGCGACAAATATGGCGACTCCGCCGTATCCCTGGCGGCGGGTTTGAAGGGTGCGTTCCGCGAGAGGGTACACGATGCGCAGACGCACGATGGGCGCAAGACGCCGCGGAACAGCTAGCAACGGGACTTAAGAGTCCCGCCCTCGAGTTTGGACTTTCTCATGATGACTGGCCTCTTGCCCGTAGCGCACGCTTCAGCGTGCCGGCGGGACTTTTGAGTCCCGCTGCAGGATACGGTCACCAATCTGCATAATATAATCCCGCCGCCGCATCTAACTGCATCCGCGCTACTTACTAACTCCCCGCCCTCCCCATACCGCCGTTCCCCATCACCCTCTCCCGTAGAATGAAATCGGGTATGGACGCCTCATCCCATCCCCAAATCCAACCGCAAGGATAACTCATGCTGATTTCCCGCAAACAACACCAAGCCAACCGCGAGAACGCGCTACACTCGACAGGCCCGGTCTCCCCGGAAGGCAAAGCCGCCGTCCGCCTCAACGCCCTCACCTTCGGACTCCGCGCGCGTTGCGTCGTCCTCATCCACGAAGACGAAGCCGTCTACCGGCAACTCTGGGATGTCCTCGAATCCGAGTGGCAGCCCCAAGCCCCCACCGAAAGAATCCTGCTGGAACGCATGGCCGTCGCCCATTGGCTGCTCATGCGCACGGATCGCATTGAAGAGAGGG
>JBEKIM010000303.1:0-8353 GCA_050011755.1 Bryobacteraceae bacterium
TTGGGCGAGCAGGGCGCGGTCAACACGAATCCGCACGACCTGATCAACCCGCTGCACGCCAAGTATCAGGCCGAATACATCAAGGAGTGGCACGCTTACTTGAGAGCCGCCGGCGTAGTGAAATACAAGGACCTTAAAGATGCCGCGGCTAAGCTGAGCGAACTTTCCGGAAACCAGTCCGCGCTGTTGGCCTTATTTGCGCTAGCCGCGCAGAATATTCCGTGGGACGATCCGGAGGTTTCGAAAGCTCTGCAACCGGTGCAATACATAGAGCCGCCGCCCGCGGACGTCCGGTACATCAACGCGCAAAACGGCGACTATGTCGCCGCGCTCGGCAAATTGCAAACCGATGTGGACGCGGTGGTGAATTCACCGTCCGACAGCAACGCCACCACGGTGGCGCTGAACGATGCCCGGGATGCCAAGAACGTCGCCAACAAAGTGGCGAATAACTTTATCCCCGGATCCGATCCCGATAAAGTGGTGCAGAACCTGCTGTTGGAGCCTATCACCAACGTGGAGGTCAAGCTGCGCGGCGTTGGGGCGGATGAATTGAACGCCGGCGGCAAGGTGCTCTGCGGACAGTTTAAGGCCGCGTTGGGCAAGTATCCGTTTAACGCGGCGAGCAAGCAGGATGCCACCGTGGACGACGTGAACTCGATATTGAAGAAACCAGACGGCGCGCTCTGGAAGTTTTACGAAGACAGCCTGAAGACGAAGTTCCTGACCAAGCAGGGCAGCCAATACGTAGCCGTGCAGGGCGGCGCCGTAACGCTCAGTCAGCGCTTCGTCGAATTCTTCAACCAGGCTGCGGCTTTTTCCGACTTCCTCTACGCGGGCGGATCCCAGGACCCGCACTTCGGCTACACCCTCAAGCCGGTGCCGACCGACACGGTGCAGAAGGTCGGGCTGGATATCGACGGGCAGAAGCTGGACTTCACCGGCGGCGCTCCCACAGCCAAGGCATTTACCTGGCAGCCAGGCGGAGCGCACTCCGCCAAGGGAACTTACGGGACGGACGGGGTCACTTTTGACGAAGCCAGTGGGCTTTGGGCCGTTTTCCGCCTGTTCGGCGACGCCGACAAAGATGTGCCGTCCGGCGGCGTGGAGACGTTTGACTGGAACCCGCGCCAGGGCAAAGCCAACACCCTTTCGACGCTGAACGGCAAAACGGTAACCGTGCGTGTGGAACTGGATATGCCAGGCGCTCCCGCCGTATTTCAGAAGAATTTCTTCTCGCACCTGGGCTGCGTAGCGGAGGTGGCCAAATAATGCCGAAAACGTCGTTTGCATCCGTAACCCTGGACGTGGACCCCGAGAGCCGGCCGCATCTGGATGAGCCGCGTTCGGACGATCCCTTCCGCATCCTGCTGCTCGGCGATTTCAGCGGCCGCGCCCATCGGGGCGAGCCGTTGCCGGGCCGTCTGAAGCCTTATCTGGTGGATCGCGACACGTTGGAAGAAGTGATGTTCCGCATGCGCCCACTATTGGAGTTGGGGGCGCCGGGCCGCGGCCTGGTGCTGCGGTTCCGCGAACTCGACGACTTTCATCCGGACCACATCTATAATCAGGAAGTGTTCGAGAAAATCCGCGCGGCGCAGAAGTCGCCTATCGCGGCGATTCCGCCGGCCGCTGCTCCAGCCCAGGCGCCGCGTCAGCCGAAGCCGGACGTGCAGGCTCTCACGGGCGGCAGCCTGTTGGACAGCGTGCTCGATACCACCGAAGCCGAGCCCTCGCAGGCGCACCGTCAGCCTGACGCGTTGCGGGAATTCATTCAGCGGGCAGTCGCGCCGCACACCGCGCCGCGCGAGGATCCGGGCGCGGCTACCAAGACCGCCCAGGCGGCCGAGGAAGCCGGCAAGGTAATGCGCGCGTTTCTCCATCACTCGGCTTTCCAGGCCCTGGAGGCGGGATGGCGCGCCCTGGACTGGTTGGTGCGCGGTCTGGAAACCGGGCCGCAGTTGAAGATCTATGCGCTCGATATCGCCAAGCCCGATCTGGCGGGGAGCCTGCATGAGTTGCGGCGCATTTTGGTGGACGAGGCTGTGGGAACGCCGGGCGGCGAGCCCTGGGCACTGGTCGCCGGCAATTTCACGTTCGCGCGGACCGAAGACGATATCCGGCTGCTTGATGCGTTGGGTGGCATCGTGCACGCCGCCGGCGCGGTCTTTCTGGCGGAAGCCGATCTAAACGATGCCGAATCCCCGGAAGCTGCCGGACTTTGGCGCACGCTGCAGCATTCGCGCGCGGCTGCCTCCATCGGGCTGGCCCTCCCGCGCTTCCTGCTGCGCCTGCCCTATGGCGCAAAGACCAGCACCGTCGAGAGTTTCGCCTTCGAGGAAATGCCCGGGAAGCCCGATCACCACAAATATCTGTGGGCCAATCCGGCCTTCGCCTGCGCGTACCTGTTGGCCCAAGCATTCACTACCGACGGTTGGGACATGCGCCCGGGCACGCATTCGGTGATTTCGGGTTTGCCCCTGCATACCTACGAAGCGGATGGAGAAACAGAGATCAAACCCTGCGCGGAAGTGCTGATGACCGAGGCGGATGCCGATTGGATCCTAGAGCAAAGCTTTATGCCGCTGGTCTCGATTAAGAACCAGGATGCCGTGCGCCTGCTGCGTTTTCAATCGATAGCGCAACCCGCCGCGCCATTGTCCGGCGCCTGGACTCGCTAGCCGCAGCTCGTGGCGCACCGTTGAGCGTGCCGGCGGGACTCTTAAGTCCCGCCAACGGCGGACTGAATGAAGTCCGCCGCAGCCCATTGCCGCTCAATAAGTTAGCGGCTGTTTTTCGGAGCCAAAGATGATGAAAACCAAGAGTAGTGGGGCGGCCAATCTTGGCCCGGGGTCCCCGCTGGGGGCGGCTTTCCAGCCGGCTTAGCCGCCTGAAAAGGCGGCTGCGGGCATGATTGCCCGCCCCCCGGTGAGTTTTCGACGATGCCCCGCAGAGGGTCTCGCCGCTGTCTCACCCGCATCCGCGGGGGCTCCCGCTGAAGCGTGCGCCACGGGCTGCGGCCCGTCATCACGAGAAAGTCCAAACTCCAGGGCGGGACTTTTATAAAGCTGCGCCGAGTTGTTCGACCACCGGCGCGATGGACTCCGCGGACCTCTCCAGCTTACGAAACATACGGCGATATTGAGGAATCCGCAGCCAGTCTTCCTCTTCGGCCGCCGGCGCTTCCCTCTGTGCGCGCAAGCATTCCGGCACCCGGGCCAGCGTGAGCCGCCCGCTCTGCGCCCCAACCAGAAGCCGCCCGAGGAACGCGCCCACTTCAGGGGGCGACACCCCGTTCGGGAGACTCGCGCGCGCGCGTTCGCCCATGGAGTCCATGACCGCTTCAAAGAGCGCCGTCCAATGCTGGAGAGCCAGCAGTGCTTCGGACATATAGCGCAGTTCGCGCGCCGCCAGATCGATCGCGCTGCGATGATTCCGGTAGAATTCGCTGAAGCGCTCGAGCAGCGTCCGCACGGAAGAGGTGCCCGGCCAGGAGAGGGCCAGTTCGCCGCCCAGCCCCATGCAGAACGGCATCTCGTATGGCGACAGGTCCCGCATCCATGAAGCCTTCCTTGCGGAAGCGCCGCCGGCCGGAAATTCCGCGAGTAGAAACCCGGCGAAATCCTGCTTGTACAGTATCTTCCCCGCAGTGAATTGGACGTGGCCGCCATCCACCGACAAGAGCATCCGGTCCGCGGCCCACTGGACTCCGGGTTCCAGCGCCACGCCTGGCGCCCGGCCCGTCGCCCCCGCCGACAGCACTGCGAAAGCCTGCCGCACGGCTTCCGATCCAGCCGCTATCACAGTGCGTCCCACAACACCATTGTACGGGAAGTCAGGCATGGTATCCTCGCTAAGAGATAAGGAGACCCCACTGGCTTTACCGCTTCCCTCGCTCATCGGAAAATACGAGCTCCAGGAATATCTGGGCGGCGGCATGTCGGAAGTCTACCGCGCGCGCGACACGGTGATTGGCCGCATCGTAGCCATCAAGATTCTGACGGACGCGGGTTGCGCCGATACGGACACCAAGGCGCGTTTCCTGCAAGAAGCCCGTCTGGCGGGCAATATCCAGCACGACAACGTCATCAGCATTTACGATTTCGGGGAGGACGACCGGCAGCGGCCCTTCATGGTCATGGAATTTCTGCGCGGGGTCGACCTGCGCCATGCCATCCGCGACGGAAAGCTAGGCGATCTTCGCGCCAAGCTGCGCATCGCGCTCCAGGTGGCGCGCTCTCTCGGATACATCCACACGCTCGGTATCGTTCACCGGGACATCAAGCCCGAAAACATCCACCTCACCACCAGCGGCGTGGTGAAGCTGATGGATTTCGGAATCGCCAAGACTCAGGGCATGTCCATGACGCGCACCGGCTACGTGATGGGCACGCCTTACTACATGGCGCCGGAGCAGGTGCTGGGCGAGAATATCGGGCCCGCGGTAGATATTTATGCTTTCGGCGTCCTTTTCTTTGAATTGCTGGCCGGCGTCCGGCCGATCACCGGCGACGCCGTGGAGCGCATCTTCTACGCCATCTTGAACGAGCCGCTGAACCTGGAGCCACTGCGCGGCACGGTGCCGGGGCCGGTTTGCGATCTGATCGCGCGCTGCACGGCGAAGAAAGCGGCGGAAAGACCTGCCAATTTCGAAGTGGTGACCGCGGAGATTGATCGCATCCTCGCGGATCTCGAAGCGCCCGCCGGACTCGGAACGAATGTCGCCACTGCCGTACAGCCGCCTTCCGTACCGCAGCCTTCCGTTCAGCAGACGCCGGCGCCCCTCCCGTCCGCCGCGCAACCGGCAGCCAAGCCATTCGCCCCGAAAGCCTGGATGGCAGTGGTGCTGGGTGTTGCGTTACTGATCGCCATCGGCGTGTTGGTGAAGATGATGCTGGCCCCCGCTCATCGCAAAGAGCCCCCGCTGCCGCCCACTTCCGGCACTACGCCGGCGAATCCCGGGCCCGCGGCGGTGGCGCCCGCTGGTATGGTCCTGGTGCCGGCCGGCCCGTTTCAGTACGGAGAGCACAACGAGCCGAAGACCTTGGACGCATACTACATCGACAAGACCACGGTGACCAATGCGGAATACGAGAAGTTCTGTCAAGAGACGAACCACGAGCGGCCCAAGGACTTCCCGGCGGACAAACCGGACTATCCCGTGGTGAACGTAACCATCGCGGATGCGCGCGCCTTCGCGGCATGGGCGCATAAGCGCTTGCCGAGCGCGCAGGAGTGGGAAAAAGCGGCGCGCGGGGAAAATGGCCAGCTGTTTCCCTGGGGCAACAAGAGAGACGCCGGACTCGCGAACGTGGCTGACAATCCTACGCAAGGACAGCACCAACTCATGCCTGCCGAAAGTTTCCCGCAGGGAGCGAGCCCCTACGGAGCGCTGAACATGGTGGGCAACGTCTTTGAGCTTGTCGATGAAAAGGTCGAACCGCTTGAGGGGGATCGGGCGACTTTCAAGAAGCTCCTGAAGCCGCCGCCAACTCGCGACGAACCCTGGTATAGCATTCGTGGCGTATCTTACCGGTTCAAACTTGCGGGGAAGACCGATCCGGCGAAGTTCGATTACGGAGGGGCTTGGGATTATACTGCCGTGCCGGCTCGTTGGCACGACAGGGACATCGGCTTCCGCTGCGTCAAGTAATGTGGGGAGCCAATTATCCCCCCGTGGCGCACGCTTCAGCGTGCCGGCGGGACTTTTAAGTCCCGCGTGGGCCATCAATTTCTCGGATTCGCCTTCTCAGTGCCGCACCACAGGCACCACCGGCGGCGGCGCCGGCCGCGCCGGAGCCACTTGCCCCGAAGTACCTGTCTGGCTTACCGTGACCGGGTTATCCGCCACACTAATCGTAAAGGTATAGTCCGGCCGCGTTCCGGGGAACGGGTTCGCAGCGGCTTCGAATGTCGCCGTTCCACTGCCGTTGCTGGCGCCCGACGTGACCGTGAGCCACCGCGGAAGTCCCGTGATGTTCCAATGACAACTCTCGCTCGCCGTAACGTCGACGCTGAGCGATCCACCTGCCTGCGGGAAAGTCAGACTGTTCGGAGAGACCGAATAAGTGCAGCCGCCCGCCGCCTGGGATATCGGTATGGTGGCAGTGCCGATCGTGACTGTGCCGGTGCGGGCCGCGCCGGTATTGGCCGCGACTCCCACGGCCAACGGCGCAACACCTGGACCTGTGCTGCCGGTCACGGTAACCCACGAAGCGCTGGAGGCCGGCGTCCAGGCGCAGCCACTGGGAGAAACCACGCTGAATCCGGTTGAACCACCCGCCGGATAGAAGAAACCAGCGGCTGGCGACGTCGTATATGTACAGGCCGGCGTCGCCGCGCTCACCCTGGTGACGAACGCGGTGCTTGTGGCGGACGTGGATGCCTGGAACGCTCCGGGAACGACCGGAAAGTCACGCGAACCGGTGAGCCCCGTCACCAGAGCGTCTCCGGTGGAATTCAATGTGACGCCGTAGGCCGTATCGTAGCTGCTGCCGCCCAGGTAAGTCGAATACACCAATTCGGTCCCGGCGGGATCCAGCTTGGCGACGAAGGCATCCGCGTTCACATCGAGCATGGCGTACACTACGCCCGGCGCCGTGGGATTCACGGCAATGCCCCAAATCTGATCCTGCGCCAGCCCGGCAGGCTCCCACGTAGTCGCCCGATTCGATGTCACAAACATGCCGGACGTGGTGCCGGCGTACAGTACGGCCGGTTTGGATGGCGCCATCGCCAGATAATATACGTAGCTCGTCAAGCCGGTGGACATGAGTGTCCAGGAGCCTCCCGCGTTGCTGCTTCGGTAAACGTTGCCGGCCGCGGCGGCGTAGAGCACCTCCGGCTGAGCCGGGTCGATCGCTACGGCAAAGACGTAAGGGCTTTGGAGGCCGGCGATATTCAGCGCTGTCCAGTTCTCGCCGCCGTCGGTACTCTTGAAGAGGCCGGTATAGCCGGCGGCATAAACCGTGTTCGGCGATTGCGGATTCACGGCGAAGCCCGTGACCACAACATCCGAAAGCAGGCTGCCCAAAGCGGTCCAGTTTGCGCCGCTGTCGGTACTCTTAGCCGATCCCTGGAAACCGTAGTAAATGCTGCCGCCGCCCGCGTAGACGGTACTCGCGCTGGTGGGATCTACGGTGAGGTTCAAAGCCGCTATGAACGGGTTGAATGGCAGGAAACCCGCCGTGATCCATGTGGTGCCGCCGTCCGCGCTGGAGTAGATGGTGCTGAAGTCGGCGGCATAGACTATACTGCCGGTCGAGCTGAAACCCAGAGTCTGGGCGAGCGCGTTCCCCGTGAAGAAACTGTTGGCCGTCCAGTGCCCTCCGCTGTCGGCACTCTGGTACAATCCGCCATCGCTGGTAACGGCCAGCAGATGCGTGGTGGCGGCCGGATCGATCACCAGGTTTCCAAAGTTGTCGATAGGGCCGGGAAATCCCGCATCGGCAGCCGCCCAGGAAGATCCACTGTTCGTCGTCCGGGAAATGGAGATTTGATTACCGGCCAGGCTGGGTTGCAATACGGCGGAACGTGGAAAGTTTATCGAATCGGTGGTGCCGGCCACAATCGCGTGCCCGGTGGAATCTACTGCGATTCCATAGGCATAATCGTCCCGCTTGCCTCCCAGGTACGTCACGTATTGCCACTTGGTGCCTGCGCTGTTCAGTTTGGCAACGAATGCGTCGTAGCCACCGCCATTCGTAGCCTGGACGGCCGATGCGGTGACGGGAAGATTCGTCGAGTTCGTATAGCCCGCCGTATACGCATTGCCTGCCGAATCGATCGCGATGGCCTCGCCGTAATCGTTTGCGGCGCCCCCCAGGTACGTGCAATAGACCAGCGCGGCGCCGGTGTGACTCAGCTTGGCCAGGAATGCGTCTACATCTCCGCCGAAGGTCTGCTGTGGCGCACCGGCGGTAACGGGGAGATTCGAAAAGGCGGACCCAGCCAGGTACACGCCGCCCTGTGAATCCACCGCAATGGCACGCGCCTGCGCGGCACAATTATCTCCAAAGTAAGTGGACCAACTCAGAGCCGTGCCGGCCGCATTCATCTTGGTCACAAAGGAGCAGGACTCATTCGAGGTCGTCTGGTACGCTCCTGTCGTCACTGGAAAATCGGATGAACTGGTCGAGCCGGTAATGTACACGTTGCGCCCCGTGTCCAGTGCCACTCCATAGGCTCCGTCGCCGCCGGACCCTCCCAGATAAGTCGAATAGACCAGCGCGCTTCCGGCCGGGCTGAACTTAGTGACGAATGCGTCCTCACTGCCGTTCAAGGTGGGATATAGCGCATTCTTGACCGGAAAGCTCGCGGAGGATGTCGACCCCACCACATAAGCGCTGCCACT
>JBEKIM010000304.1:0-8345 GCA_050011755.1 Bryobacteraceae bacterium
TGTTGAAACGAAGACAGCGCGCTTCGGTAGTATCGCGCTCGATTCCGGCGCGACGTTAGCGCCCGTGGAAGTCGCCTACGAAACCTATGGCGAACTGAACGGCGCGTGCTCGAATGCGATTCTGATCACGCATGCGTTCACGGGCGACGCGCATGCCGCCGGCATCAGCCATGAGACGGGCAAGCCGGGCTGGTGGGACAACATGATCGGCCCCGGCAAGGCGTTCGACACCAACAAGTACTTCGTCATCTGTTCGAACGTGCTCGGCGGATGCCGCGGCACCACCGGGCCTGCCTCCATCAATCCCGCCACGGGCTGTCCGTATGCCATGTCGTTTCCGGTCATCACCATCCGCGATATGGTGCGGCTGCAAAAGATGCTGATCGATTACCTGGGCATCCCGCGTCTGCTCAGCCTTTCGGGCGGATCGATGGGCGGGATGCAGGCGCTCGAATGGGCGGTGTCCTATCCCGAATCGGTAGTGTCCGCTATCCCGATCGCCGCCACCGCGCGGCACAGCGCGCAGCAGATCGCCTTCAACGAGGTGGGCCGCCAGGCCATCATCGCCGATCTCGATTGGAGCGAGGGCAACTACTACGGCGGCAAACCTCCCGCGCGCGGGCTGGCGGTGGCGCGCATGGTCGGTCACATCACTTACATGAGCGACGACTCCATGCGCGAGAAGTTCGGGCGGCGTTTGCGCGGCAAGAACAGCTTCGGCTTCGACTTCGATGTGGATTTCGAGGTGGAAAGCTACCTGCGATACCGCGGCCACGAGTTCGTCAGCCGCTTCGACGCAAATTCGTATCTGTACATCACCAAGGCCATGGACTATTTCGATCTCTCGAACGGCAGCGGCTCCCTGGCTGCGGCATTCGAGCGCGCCACGGCCCGTTTCCTGGTGATCAGCTTTAGCTCGGACTGGCTTTACCCGAGCTATCAATCACAGGAGATCGTGCGCGCGTTGCGCAGCCGCAACGTGGACGTGGCCTATTGCGAACTGCCGTCCAACTATGGTCACGATGCGTTTCTGGTGGACGTCGGCGAGCAGACCGAATTGGTGCACGGCTTCCTGGCCAGCACCTATGAAAAGGTGGCCGGATGACCACCGCCGCTTCCCACTCGCATGGCAAGCCTTTCGTGGGCGAGTTACTGGGCCGTAGCGATTATGCCATCATCGGTGAAATCGTCGAGCCGGGCGCCAAGGTACTGGACCTGGGCTGCGGCGAGGGCGAGTTGCTGCAATGGCTGGCGGAGAACAAGGGCGTGGATGCGCGCGGCGTGGAGATTTCGGGAGCGAAGGTACAGCGCGCCATCGCCCGCGGCGTCTCTGTGTACCAGGGCGATATCGACCACGGATTAGTAGACTATCCGGACCAGGCGTTCGATTACGTGATCCTGAGCCAGACGCTGCAGGAGACGCGCCAACCCTTGCAGGTGCTGCGCGAGATGCTGCGCGTGGGACGAAGGGCGATCGTGGCGTTCCCCAACTTCGGGCATTGGCGCGTGCGGCTCTCGATGCTCACCACCGGGCGCGCGCCCAAGACACGCCTCTTTCCCTACGATTGGTACGATTCGCCAAACATCCATTTCCTGACCGTGGACGATTTCGAGCAACTGGCGCGGCAGGAAGGGCTGGGCGTCGAGCGCCGGTTCTTCCTGGATGGGCAGCGGACCGTCGCCACCTTGCCGAATCTGCGGGCCGAAGTGGCTGTTTATCTGGTGCGGCGATAAGCGCGGCGTAGGACATACTCTGTGCCGTCGTCTATCAAACGCGGTACCGCTCGATTAATCGCTGTAGCTCGCGGTAGCATTTGTCAAATGACTTCGCGGCCCTCGCCTGGTTCAAATCGAATAGTTGCGCCAGCGCCGGTTGGTCGATAGTCTCGGAATAAACCCGGCCGGGCATGCGTTCACGCAGCCATTCCTTAGCTGCGCGAATCTGTTCGGGGTTTCGGGGAGGGGCGAGATCGAGTGGCAGCCCTCTCCTTCCGCGTAGCGACTCCGCCGCCACGAGAAACCAGCCTTCGAACTCGCGCTGGGGAAGTATTACGGACACTGGCAGCCCCATCCCGGCCGATTTCGCTAGATCCAAGAGGCTCAGAGCCAACTCGGCGGGGCAATCGTCATCGCTATCCAACAGAACAAATACACCGCCGCGCGGCCGCGCCTTGAGCGCGGCCAATTCGACCGCACGTTTCAACTCGTCCGGCTTCTTTATTAAACTATCCCGCGGCCTTCGGATCGGTGGCATGATTTGCAGGTTTACACTGACATCGATGGCGGAACCAATCCTACGAAACAAGATTGGCACCGCCTTAACCTCACCGTGGCCCTCCACTACGAGGCCAACCCTTATCGGGATCACAGCCCTGCTCCATCAAAAAGTGGCAACGGTTTTGTACGGTCGCCGAAGAGCTTTGTATCATCCGGCCGTAACTGGTCCAGCCTGAGTAACTCGCCAGGCGTATATAGTTTGTTACGAACAGCTTGGCGGCTCGCCTCGTCGACCGGTGCAATCTGCGTCGCGCCTTTCTCGGCATAGACTGCTAGCAGGAGTTCACTATCCATATCCGCTGAGTCCAGCAGATCGGGACTGTGAGTTGTGACGATCACCTGCGTTGATTGGCTGGCTTCCCTAAGAGCGTCCAATAGCGCGCCGACGGCCGCAGGGTGCAGCGCAACTTCCGGCTCCTCAATACCCACCAGCGGCACGCTTGGAACGGTTGAGCCTTGGGATTGAAACAGGGAGACGAGAATGCCTAGGGCGCGCAGCGTTCCGTCCGACATGTTGCCGGCGAAAAATCGCCATGGGTCACTCGAACCCGCGACTTCTTGCCGGAATTCCAAAGTCACTTTTGGTGGCACGTCCTTCACGTCGACGCCAACCACGCCCGGAACAATCGAAGAGAGATACTCCTCAATACGTTTCTTGCGGGTTTCGTCGCGCTCGGCAAGTTGCCGGAGCACGCTGGTCAAGTTGCTGCCATCGCGGGCGAGAAGCTCTCCGGAACCGGGCGCCTGGAAATCGCGTATCGTGTCCGGATTCACACTGTAGAAGCCCATGCTCGACAACGCGTCGTAAACAGGCCTGAACTCCGGTACCCCGGACGCATTGACCAGATAGAGCCGGTCCCTTGAGGCAGCCGGCGGAACCATACCATTTCGCCTTCCGCCAAACTCTACTTTCACCTCTCCCGCTGTCACCAGAAATTTCGCCGCCGCGGGTCTACGAATTACGCATTCCTCGGTCTGAACCTCATAGCTGCCTTTCGACCGCGCGCCAATTCGGAAGGCATAATGTCCCTCCGCGGAAGGCAGTCGAAATTCCAAACGGACCCCAAAATGGGTAGGATGCCCACCACTTCGGCGGCGCACTTCGGCGATGCCGCCCCGATCGCGCAGAGCATTGTCGAGCGAACCCCGCAGTGAATCGCTGGTGAACCGCAAGGCATCCAGAAAGTTGCTCTTCCCGGATCCGTTTGGGCCGACCAGAAACGTCAGTGGACGCAAATCTACTGCGCTCGCGGCGATGCTTTTATAGTTCATCAGCACGACACGGGTCAAAAAGAGATGTGCGTCCGTCATTTCATGTGTCGCCGATTGCCAATTTCTCTCGAAGAATACCAGCGTATCAGAGTACCCGGGAACCGCGACGCACAGGAGTTACCACTGGCCGCCCTGGCGCGGCGATGCCCGTACGGCGCGCTCGAAGGCCCAGCTACGGATGTGATTGATCTGCTCCTTCATGGTGCGCGACAGCGGCACAATACTCACCGCGACGCTGAGCAGATCGTCTTCGTGAATCTCGCGATCCGCCAGCTTCGCTTTGGTGAGCGCGGACACTACACACTGTTCGATCTCGGCGCCGGTCCAGCCGATGGTGAACTCCGTCAATTGCGCCAGGTTGAAGCGCGCCGGATCGACGCCGCGGCGGTTGAGGTGAATCTTGAAGACCTCGATGCGTTCGTCGTCGAGGGGCAAGTCGACGAAAAACACTTCGTCGAAGCGGCCCTTGCGGATCATCTCGGCGGGCAGCAGGTCGATCCGGTTGGCGGTAGCGGCCACGAACAGGCCGCGCGATTTTTCCTGCATCCAGGTGAGGAAAAAGGCGAAGATGCGGCCCTGTTCGCCGCCGGATTCGGTGGAGGTGATGCCCATCTCGATCTCGTCGAACCACAGGACGGCGGGCGCCATGTCTTCCAGCATCTTGCAGGCGGCTACGAAAGCGCCCTCAGGCTTGCCATGCCGTCCGGAAAAGATCTCGATCATGTCGATGCGGTAGAGCGGCAGCCCAAAGTACGAGGCAATCGCTTTCACCGACAGACTCTTGCCACAGCCCGGGATGCCCATCATCAGCAGTCCCTTGGGCGCGATGTCGGCACTGAGCGTATCGCGCATTTGAAAGAGTTTGCGGCGCTCGATCAGCCACTTCTTCAATCCTTCGAGTCCGCCGATCTGACCCATATTGCCGCCCTCGGCGATGAACTCGACGGTGCCGCTGCGATTGACCAGGAGGCGCTTTTCTTCGAGCAAGGCCGGTATGGATTCCGGTCCAAGCTGGGGACTGGCTGCCAGGGCGCGGCGCAGTGCATAGCGGGCCTCATCCAGGGTGAGGCCCTGCAGGGAGCGCGCCAACTGGTTCAGATTCGCCTCGCTGGTATCGGGGGAGGCGCCGGAAGCCGGAGTTTGCGCCAATTCGTCGCGGAGAAAGTCGACCAGTTCGACCAGATCGGGTGGGCGCAGTTCCAGATAAAGCAGGCTGCGTTCCACCTCTTCCGGAATGGAGCGCACCGGTGAACTGATGACGATGAACTTACGCTCGTCGCGGCAGCTCTCGTAGAGATCGCGCAAACGCCGGCGGGTCTCCGCGGAGTCGCGCAGCGGCTCGTGAAAGTCCTTGAGATGAAAGATTGCCGCGCCTTTGTAGGCCGCGATGAAGTCCAACGCCGCGCGCGGGGATTCGGTACCGGCCTGGGCGGATTCCCCGTCGCGATGCATGCCCTCGGTGAGGCTCCAGATCCAAACCGGCGTGGGCGTGGATGCGAAATGAACGCTCACTTCGCGCAGCACCCTGGCGACACGCTGCTCTTCGGAGGAGCGGATATAGGTGAGCGGCCGTCCGGACTCGAAGACTTCCCGCAGCATCCTGGCTGCGCGGCTTTCCTGTTCAATGGGCATGCGAAGGGGCGTGTCCTCCCTCTTATAAGGACGTATGTTTCATCTGGAAAGACGTTGCACTTGACACCCGCAGAACGTCCTGCAAAAATAGAGTATAGGCGAACAAAAAGCGAATATGGCTGCCGTGGCGCTGGGCCGGGATTTCGAATTCAAGGTGAGCACGCAGCAGTTTTGCCCGACCGGTGTAGCCGAGGTGGATGCATTGGCCGGCGGCTTGCCGCAGGGATGTTTGACTGAGGTTTACGGACCGGCCTCCTCCGGGCGCACCAGCCTGATGCTGGCGGCCTTGGCGAAATCCACCGGCAGCGAAAATGTATGCGCGCTGGTGGATACCAACGACGCATTCGATCCCGCATCGGCCGCGGCGGCCGGCGTGCGGCTGGATCGGCTCTTGTGGGTACGCTGCGGCGGCCGCGCCGAACACGCCTTGAAAGCCGCGGATCTGCTGGTGCAGGGCGGCGGGTTCGGCCTGGTGGTGATGGATCTTGCGGATACGCCGCCCATCACCGCGCGGCGCATTTCCATGACTTCCTGGTTCCGCCTGCGCCGCGCCGTGGAGCATACGCCAACGGTGTTGCTGGTGGTGGAGCAGCAGCCGCATGCCAAAACCTGCGCTTCGCTCACGCTGGAGATGCGGCGCGAGCGGGCATCGTGGTCCGGTGAGCCGGGATGCTCGCGATTGCTGCGCGGCATCCGCGTACATGTGGACCGGCGCAAGCCCGGGCCGGCCCTCGCGGCATCCTTTGAATCGCGTTGGTAGGCCGGGTATGTTTGCAGCCATCCATGCCACCCCTGGCGATTCCGAAAAGCTGCTGCGTCTGGCGCAGGAATTTTCGCCCCAGGTGGAGCAAACCGCCGGGGACACCGTAGCGCTGGATGCCGACGGCCTGGAGCGCATCCACGGATTGCCGCAGGAAATCGCGGCAGCCCTGGCGCGGCGCGCGGCGCAGCGCGGCCTCCAGGCCAGCGTGGCAATCGCGGCCAATCTGGATACGGCGGTGCATGCGGCGCGCGGATTCCCGGGCGTTAGCGTGGTCCCCTACGGCGATGAAGCCAAATATCTGGGCAGCCTCCCGCTCACGGTGCTGGCTCCCACGCCGGAAATGCAGGAAACGCTGGAACGTTGGGGCATACGGCGGTTCCGCGATCTGGCCGCGCTGCCGGAATTGGGTCTGGCGGAGCGGCTCGGTCCGGAAGGCTTGCGTTTGCACAGGCTGGCGCGCGGTGCAGGCGACCGGCCGCTGGTACCGGTTGTAGAACCGCCGTGCTTTGCGGAAGAGGCGGAACTGGATTACCCGGTGGAGTTGCTGGAGCCGTTACTGTTCGTGCTGGCGCAGTTGTTGAGCGGCCTGCGCGCGCGGCTGGTTTCGCACGGCCTGGCTACCAACGAATTGCGCTTGCGGTTGACGCTGGAAAATCGGGGCGAACACACGCGCACGCTACGCTTCCCCGTCCCCATGCTGGACACCAAGGCATTTTTGAAGCTGCTCGATTTGGATCTGGGCGCGCATCCGCCGCCATCGCCGGTGGTGAAAGTATGGCTGGAAGCGGAGCCGGCCAAGCCACGCGCCGCGCAGACTGGTTTATTTATCCCCCTCTCGCCCGAGCCGGAAAAACTGGAACTGACGTTAGCGCGCTTGAAGTCATTGGTGGGCGAAACAAACGTGGGATCGCCAAGGCTGCTCGACACCCATCGTCCAGGAGCATTCCAAATGCTGGCACGCCCGCTGGCCTCCGCGTCCACAATCCCCTTCTCCCCCGCCCTTCCGCTTCGTGCCATCCGCCCTCCGCGAGCCGCCCGTGTGCAGATGGCCTCCGGACAGCCGGTGCATGTTCAGGCGGAGGGCGTGCGTGGGCACGTAGTTTCGTCCGCTGGGCCCTGGCGCACTTCAGGGGATTGGTGGACCCACGATCCCTGGGCGCGCGACGAATGGGATGTCGCATTGAGCGACGGCGCGCTCTACCGGATTTATAGCGAGCAGGGGCATTGGTTTTTGGAGGGCAGTTACGACTGAGAAAGGGCGGCTGTGGGGCGGCCAATCCTGGCCGCAGCCGGCTTTCCAGCCGGCTTGGCCGCCTAAAAGGCGGCTGCGGGCATGATTGCCCGCCCCACTGTGTGAATTATGCCTGAGCCTTATGTGGAGTTACACGCGCGTTCCGCCTTCAGCTTTTTGCAAGGCGCGTCACTGCCCGAGGATCTGGTATCCGCCGGCCACGATCTGGGTATTCCGGCGATGGCGCTGCTCGATCGCGATGGCGTGTATGGCGCGCCGCGCTTTCACCTGGCGGCGAAAAAAACGGGGATGCGCGCGCACATCGGCTCCGAAATCACCTGCACCAACGGCCGGCGCTATCCCTTGCTGTGCGAAAACCGCGAGGGCTACCGGAACCTGTGCCGCCTGGTCACGCGCATGAAATTGCGCGCAAAAAAAGGAGAAGGGGCCGCCACACTGGAAGAAATCGCGGAGTTCGCGCAGGGATTGATCTGCTTAACGCCCCACATCGACGAAACGCTGGCGGGCATCTTCGGCCAGCGGAATCTCTATGCCGAATTGCAGAGACATATGGACCGCCACGAGGAAGCCCGCAACCAGGCCGTCGTCGAAAAGGCGCGCCGTATGGGCATTCCGCTGGTGGCTACCAATGGCGTTTGTTACGCCCAACCACGGCAGCGCGAAGTGCTGGACGTGCTCACCTGCGTGCGTGAAAAAGTAACCTTAAAAACCGCCGGCCGGCTGCTCACTCCCAATGCGGAGCGTTATATGAAATCCGGCATGGAGATGGCGCGGCTGTTTGCCGATCTGCCGGAAGCCATCGCGCACACCGCGGAAATATCGTCGCGCCTGGAATTCACGCTGGCGGACCTGGGCTACGAATTTCCGCGTTATCCGGTGCCGGAAGGCGAGAGCATGGCTTCGTTTCTGCGCAAACGCACGGATGAAGGCGCGCGGCGCCGCTACCACCCGTATCACGACAAAGCGCGGCAGCAAATCGCGCGCGAGCTGGCTCTGATCGAAAAGCTGGCACTGGCCGGCTATTTTCTGATCGTTTGGGACATCGTGAATTTCTGCAGGGACCACGGCATCCTGGCGCAAGGGCGCGGGTCGGCGGCCAATAGCGCGGTTTGTTATGCGCTGGGGATCACGGCGGTGGACCCGGTGGGT
>JBEKIM010000305.1:0-8333 GCA_050011755.1 Bryobacteraceae bacterium
ATCAATACAAACCCCATCAACGGGACCAATTTGATCGGAACGGCCAACACCGTATATGGCATCGTGACCGACAACAGCGCCATTATGGCCGCGGCCAAGTATACGTGGGACTCGTTCAAGTTCTTCGGCGGCTACGAACACATCCGGCAGACTAACCCGTCGCATCCGTTGGGCGTTGGGGCGTTGGATCAGGGCGGTTATATCATGAGCGGCGTGGAAGACGACAATCTGGATTCCCCCAAGATCGTGCAGATCTGGTGGCCGGGCGGGAAATACGCTATCGACAGCAAAACCGACATCACTTTGTCCTGGTATCATCAACTGCAGAACGACTTCCGTATCCCGTCGACCTGTTCGCCCGAAGCTGGTTTCCGCAGTTCCTGCGCGGGCACGCTCAACGAGGTGTCGCTCTATACGGATCATCACTTCACCAAGCGTTTCGATGGTTTTGCCGGGATTGCGTATTCCTGGGTGAGCGGCGGCCTGGCCATCGCCATTCCGCATGGCCCGGGCGTCCCCTACAACTACGACAACAACCTGGCACCGGTCGTCGGTGGCCGTTTCACTTTCTGATCGTTCAAGCTGCTTTGGTAGACCAAATCGCGCCCAGCACGCGCACCGCGTTGCCGCCCAGGATCAGGCGGATGTCCCGATCGTTGTAGCCGCGGCGGATCAGGCCATCGGTCAGGTCAAACAGCCGCTTGGGATGCGCCAGGCCATCCACCGCGACTTGCCCGCCGGGACCCGTGTGGAATGCGTATCGCGAGAAATTCGGCTGACCCGAGGGCTGAAACCCGCCGCCGATCGGGTTGGCGTTGCCGACTACATCCAGGTCGCTGCCGACGGCGAGATGTTCTACGCCAACCAGCTTCCGTACGTAGTCGAAGTGATCGAGGACGTGCTCCACGGTCACCGGCTCGCGGTCGCGCACCATGAAGCGAATGAAACTGATGCCCATGACACCGCCCGTCCCGGCCATCTTGCGGATGGCTTCGTCGGTCTTGGCGCGCAGGTGCCCAGGGATGAGCGCTCGGCAATTGGCGTGCGTGAAGATCACCGGCCGGGTGGCGGCTTCGAGAGCGTCGAGCGTGGTCTGGTCGCCGCAGTGCGACGCATCCACACCCATGCCCACGGCTTCCATGCGCTTCATGATCGACAGGCCGAAGATGGAAAGGCCGCCATCGCGCTGCTCCAGAAATCCGCTGCCGATGCGATTGTTGAAGTTGTAAGTCAGTTGCGAGATGCGCTGGCCGAGGCTGAAGAACGTATCCACATCGGCGGGTTCGCGGAAATGGGTAGAGTTCTGCATGGTCAGCATGACGCCGGTCTTACGGGTGCGGTGCGCGCTTTCGATATCGGCCGCGCTGCCGATGCGCAGGAGCCAGTCGGGATACGCGGCGAGAAAGCCGTTCCATTCGGCGAAGAAGCGCAGGCCGTCCTGATAGTCGGCGGCGGAATCCCCGAGCGCGAAGGCGTTAACACCGGAAGCCGGGTAGATGGCGGCGGCGGCGGCGGTGAAGCTGCCGGGCTGACGCATCCATCGCTCTATTTTGGGCGGTTTTTCGGAGTAATCCGGAAAGCGGAACTGGTTCAAGAGATCCACGACCGGCGTCTCTTCCATGAGGCGAATCGCGCGCGCGGAGTATTCGACTGGGGATTGCGCAAACAGCGCAAACCGTCCGCGCAGGATGGCCGGGGCAATCGTGCAGCCGCGCAGTACGGCCCGCCGGGAGATCGTAAGGGGCCTGCCGGGCACTACACGCTCACCGGCACGTCCGCGATCTGGCGTAACACGTAGGGCAGGATGCCGCCATACCGGAAGTATTCCACCTCCTGCGGCGTATCGACGCGCACCAGTACATCGAAGTTCTTCTGTCCGCCGGCGTCGTCTACCGCACGCACATGCGCGCGCCGCTCGGCGCCGCCCAGCGCCTCGCGCACGCCTACCACGCTAAACGACTCGCGCCCGGTAAGCTGCAGGCCGGCAGCATCTTCGCCATACATGAATTGCAGCGGGAGGACTCCCATGCCGACCAGGTTCGTGCGATGGATGCGTTCGAAGCTTTCCGCGATCACCGCCTTGACACCCAGCAGCAGCACGCCCTTGGCGGCCCAATCGCGCGATGAGCCGGAGCCATACTCCTTGCCCGCGACGATCAGCAGAGGCACGCCTTCCTGCTGGTATTTCACGGAGGCGTCGTAGATGTACATCTGCTCGCCATCCGGCAAATGCCGGGTCCAGCCGCCTTCGGTGCCCGGCGCGAGCTGATTGCGCAGCCGCACGTTCGCCAGCGTACCGCGCACCATCACTTCGTGATTGCCGCGCCGCGCGCCGTACGAATTGAAATCCTTCGGCTGCACGCCCTGCGCGATCAGATAGCGGCCGGCCGGTGTATCTTTGCCGATCGATCCGGCGGGCGAGATGTGATCCGTAGTGATGGAATCGCCCAACAGGGCCAGCACCCGCATCCCGCGCAGATCCTGGATGGACGTTTCGGGATCCACCATATGGTCGAAATAGGGGGGCCGCTTGATATAGGTGGATTTGGGGTCCCACACATAGATGTCGCCCGTCGGCACGGGCATGCTTTGCCAATTGGTGTCGCCTTCGAACGCCTTCTGGTATTCGTGCTGGAACATATCCTGGCGGATGGAGGTGCGTACGGTCTCGCGCACTTCTTCGTCGCTGGGCCAGATGTCGCGCAAATAAACGGGCGCGCCCGCGGAATCCTCGCCCAGCGGCTCGGTGGTCAGGTCGATGTCGATGCGTCCGGCCAGCGCATACGCCACCACCAGCGGCGGCGACGCCAGATAATTGGCTTTCACCTGCGCATTGATCCGGCCTTCGAAATTGCGGTTGCCGCTAAGCACCGCCGCGACGGTCAGGTTCTCCTTTTGCACGGCTTCGGAAACGGCCTCGGGCAGCGGTCCGCTATTGCCGATGCAGGTGGTGCAGCCGTAACCGACCAAATGGAAGTTGAGGGCCTCGAGATACGGGGTCAGCCCCGCCTCGCGGTAATAATCGGAGACCACCTTGGAGCCGGGCGCCAGGCTGGTCTTCACCCAAGGCTTGGGCTTCAGCCCGCGCTCGACCGCTTTCTTGGCGAGCAGGCCGGCGGCCAGCATTACGGATGGATTCGAGGTATTGGTGCAACTGGTGATCGCGGCAATCACCACCGCACCGTTGTCGAGCGTGGCCTGGCCACCATTCACCGAGATCGAAACCGGCTTGTGCGCGCCGCCGAATGCCGTTTCGAAGTTCTCTTTCACGTCCGGCAGGTTCACGCGATCCTGAGGGCGCTTTGGCCCGGCCATCGACGGCGTGATCGTTGCCAGATCCAGATCCACGGTTTCCGCATACACCGGGTCGGGCGTGGCGTCGGTGCGGAACAAGCCCTGCTCCTTGGTGTACGCCTCCACCAACGCGACGAGGCCGGCATCGCGATTCGTAAAGCGCAGGTACGCCAGCGTCTCCGCGTCCACCGGGAAGAAGCCGGCCGTGGCGCCGTATTCCGGCGCCATGTTGCCCACCGTCGCGCGATCGGCCAGGCTCAAGGCGCTCAGGCCCTGGCCGTAAAACTCGACGATCTTGCCGACCACTCCCTTCTTACGCAGAATCTGGGTGATGGTCAGCACCAGATCGGTTGCGGTCGAGCCTTCCGGCATGCGGCCGTGCAGTTTGAAGCCGACCACGGGAGGCAGCAGCATGGACACCGGCTGGCCGAGCATGCAGGCTTCGGCTTCGATACCGCCGACGCCCCAACCCAACACGCCCAGCCCGTTGACCATGGTGGTGTGGGAGTCCGTACCCACCAGCGTGTCGGGATAGGCTTCCCATCCCTTCGCGGTCTGGAGCCGGAACACAACCGATGCCAGGTATTCAAGGTTCACCTGATGCACGATGCCGGTATCCGGCGGCACCACCCGGAAATTCTGAAATGCGGTCTGGCCCCAGCGAAGCAGGATGTAGCGCTCGCGGTTGCGCTGGAATTCGAGTAGAGCGTTGATGCCGAATGCGTCGGCGCTGCCGAAAGCATCCACTTGCACGGAATGGTCGATCACCAGGTCGGCGGGCAGCAGGGGATTGGCGCGCTTGGGGTCCGCGCCCATGGCAGCCAGCGCATCGCGCATGGCGGCGAGATCGACCACGCAGGGCACGCCGGTGAAATCCTGCAACAGCACGCGCGCCGGCATGAAGCTGATTTCCTTCGCCACGGAGCCGCCCGCGCCGCGCGCGACGTACTCGATATCGGCGGCGCCGACGCGGCGGCCGTCTTCCTGGCGCAGCAGGTTTTCGAGCAGGATCTTCGTGGTGAAAGGCAGGCTGGAAACGTTCCCGACGCCTTGTTCTTCCAGCCTGCCGAGACGAAAGATGCGGTAATCGGCGTTACCGGCGCGCAGCGTGGAAGCGGCTCCGAATGAGTTGGTGGACATGCTTAATTATAACGGCGGCGGGGGCTGGAAAAATCGTTCGAGCACGATTTCGAGTTCAGAACCCGAGTCGAGGCCACACTCCAAACCTCTTCCAGATCTACGCCGATGTAATCATGAATCAAAACATCGCGCATCCCGCAAATCCTCTTCCAGTCCAGTTCCACAATTTGGCTGCGCGACTCCGGCGAGACCCGTTTGGCGGCTTCGCCAATCACTTCGATGTTCCTAATTACGGCATCCTGAAGTTCTTCGGCGGCCATAAAGCAATCTTTTCCGGGACCGATGAAGCGAGCAATTCGCCGGCACCGCTCCAACATGTGATGGAGGTACAGGCGGTCATCCTTCACAGCGGCGTCGCCTCGTTCAGAATACGGTCACGGACATACCAGTGCAACGAACGTTCCGTCCCGACTTCGACCTTGGTCCCCAACAGTTCCTCAAGATCCTGCACCAGCCCGACGTGATCGAGAAGGCTCCTACCAGCCTCCCAGTCGACCAACAGGTCGAGATCGCTCGCATCGGACGCATCCCCACGGGCCACGGAACCGAACACGCGTATGTTTCGCGCACCGTGCCGCTTGGCCAGGCGCAGCACGGCCTCGCGCTTCTCGTCGCGCAACGTTGCCATGGTCACCATGTGTTCATTGTGCGCCAAAACGGTTAGGAAGTCACGGGCGTCACATGTAATCCGGCACCTGGATGCCCAGAATATCCAGGGTCCACTCCAACTGGCGCCGGAAGAAATCGGTCATCCACAGAAGGAAGACTTTTTTTTCGCGGTTCTCTTCGTGGATGATGGGATACAAGTGATAGAAGTTATTGAACGTCTGGGCGAGTTGGAAGGCGTACTTCGCCACGTGCGCCGGCTCCCCGGCCACCACCGCGCGCTCCACGGCCGCATCCGCCTTGGAGGCCGCCAGCAGCACCTGCCAGAAGTCTTCGCCGGCTAGCTGCCGGCCCAAAGCGGCGGGGGTCAACTCGGCGCGGAAATCGGGCAGACGCTCTCCCTTCTCTTCCAGCTTGCGCAGAATGTTGCGCGCGCGGACGGCGGCGTACTGCACGTAGGGTCCGGTCTCGCCCTCGAAGCTCAGAGCTTCCTGAAAATCGAACGCGATCACCGAATTGCGCGTGAACTTCAGCAAGAAATAGCGCAAGGCGCCAATGGCGATCTGCGAGGCGATGCCGCGCTGCGCGGCCGGCGTAGCTTCGGCATGGCGCGCTGCCACTTCGTCCAGAGCCTTCGCGATCAGCGTGTCGATCAAATCGTCGGCCTTTACGCCAAGACCCTTGCGCCCGGAAACTTCCACATACGGCCGCCGGCGGTCTTCCTCGGAAAGCGCGATGCCCAACTCGGCGCAGCAGCGCGGCGATAGCGCCACCCGTTCGTAGGAGAAGTGCACCGACTGCGCGGCCTGCTCCGGATAGCCGAGGGCCTTCAGCCCCGCCACCACCACGTCTTGCAGATAGGATTGCCGGACATCGATCACGTTGTAGACGCGCGCGGCATGGCCGAACGGCGGGGCGGCGCCGCCGGCCGGCGAATCGGCCGATACCCAGAGCTCGCGCCCGTCGGAATACCGCATGAACGGACGATAGTAGAAATCCTTCCCCAGCAAACCGAATTTCCAGAGTTGGTAGGCGATGTCCTTGCCGACATACGTCACCGTCCCATCGGAACGCACGATCACCTTGCTGTCTTCCGAACCGGATTCACCGGCGAACGCGGCGGCAGGCATCACCCAACATCCCGTGTTCTTGCCCTCGGTTTCGAGGTAGATGGCCTGGCGCTCCTTCAGCAGTTCAAAAGCCGAAGCCCAGAAATGGAGATGCAGGATCTCGCTTTCGCGCGGCAGGACGTCGTACTCCACGCCGAGCCGCAACATGGTCGCCAGGTGGCGTTCGACGATGGCGTCGGCCACGATGTGCGCCATTTCGGCCAGTGGACCGGCGGCCGCCTCGATGGCGTGCAGCGTCTCACTGCGCCACGCGCGCGATTCGGGGGCTTCGACGTAATACGCCGTCATGCGGGCATATAAATCCCAACAGAGATAGTCGAAGCGTACGGCGGGGTCCGCGATGAGCCGTGCGACCTCCGCGGGCGTTTTGTGTTCGAGATAGTGAAAGCCCACCACCACGTCGGCCACCTGCACGCCGGTGTTGTCAATGTAGTTCTGCACCTCGACGCGCTGGCCGCGCGCGCGCATCATGCGCACGAACGTATCGCCCAGCGTGGCATTGCGCAGATGCCCGATGTGGGCCGCCTTGTTGGGATTGATGTTGGTGTGCTCGACGACGATCTTGCCGCCGGCCGCTACGGTCTCCGCGGCCGTTGGGGCGAGCAGTCCCTGCCCATAAGACGCGCGGTCGAAACGGACGTTGATGTATCCGCTGCCGGCCACTTCGAGCGCCGCAACTCCCGGAATCGCTCCGAGCCCGGCCGCCAGTTCCGCGGCGATCTTGCGCGGCGGCTGTTTTAATTGCTTGGCCAACTGGAAGGCGGCGGGCAATGCCAGTTCGCCGAAGTCGCTCTGCTTGGGCTGCTCGACGGCAATTGCAAGATCGATGCCGTAGCGCGCCTGGATGTGATCGTGCAAAACGCGCTGAATCTGTTTCTCGAGGAAGTGAAACATCTACTGGGGGAGCTCCGGATCGCGAATGAGATCGCGCTGCGATTGTATCTTACACCCCTATTATAAGGCCTCCGCGAAATGACGATATAATCCGGTTTCATACTCTCAAAAGGAGCTTCCATTGCGAAAGAAGATTACCGTTGTAGGCGCCGGCAACGTCGGCGCCAACTGTGCCCTCCGGATTGCCGATAAGGAATTGGCGGACGTGGTGCTGGTGGATGTCATCGAAGGCGTCCCACAAGGCAAGTCGCTCGACCTGCTGGAGTCCGGCCCCGTTCAAGGCTATGACGTGATGCTGACCGGCGCGAACGACTACGAGCCGACCGCCAATTCGGACGTGGTGATTCTGACCGCCGGATTCCCGCGCAAGCCCGGCATGAGCCGCGACGATCTGCTGCTGGCCAATTACGACATCGTGCGGGCCGCTACCGAACAGATCGTGAAGTATTCGCCGAACTCGATTCTGATCGTGGTCAGCAACCCGCTGGACGCCATGTGCCAGACCGCTTACATGGTTTCAAGATTCAGCAAGAACCGGGTGGTGGGAATGGCGGGCGTACTGGATAGCGCGCGTTTCCGTACCTTCATCGCGGCTGAATTGAAGGTCTCGGTGGAGAACGTGACGGCGGTGGTGATGGGCGGGCACGGCGACACCATGGTCCCGGTGGTGCGGCTTACGAATGTCGCGGGGATTCCGCTGACCGAGCTGATGGATCAGGCCACCATCGACGCCATCGTGACGCGCACGCGCAACGGCGGCGCCGAAATCGTGAAATATCTGAAGACGGGCAGCGCCTATTATGCGCCGTCGGCGGCCGCCGTGGAGATGGCCGAGTCGATTCTGAAGGACAAGAAGAAAGTGCTGCCTTGCGCCGCGCTGCTAGAAGGCGAATACGGAATTCACGGGCTGTTTGTGGGGGTACCGGTAAAGCTGGGCGCGCGCGGCATCGAACAGATCTACCAGGTGAAACTCGAGCCGGAAGAACAAGGCATGCTGCAGAAGAGCGCCGCAGCCGTGCAGGAACTGGTCGACGTGATCCGGGCGAAGCATGGGTAGTTTGCCGCGCTTCGCGCGCCGGGGTTGGGGGCTGGTGGCTGGTGGCTGGTGTTTAGCCGTTTGCTGCCACGGTGCGGTGCCGGCTCCGGCAGCGCATTTCGGATACACTCCCGGCGACGATTACAAGCTGGCGGATAGCGGCGATATTCTCGATTATTTCCACAAGCTGGCCGCGGCCAGCGACCGTATCCGGCTGGAGGAGTTCGGCCGCA
>JBEKIM010000306.1:0-8292 GCA_050011755.1 Bryobacteraceae bacterium
CAGGTTCCAATGCACGCCCGGCAATTTCGGATCGATTTCGAGGGCGCGCTGGTAGGCCGCGCGGGCCGCCTTCAGGTCGCCCTGCTCCTGGAGCGCGACGCCCAGGTTCAGGTGCGCCTGCGGAGAATCCGGCTGCACGCGGGTGGCGCGGGCGTAGGCTTCAGAAGCGTTCGCGAGGTCGCCCGCCTTGTGACAGGCGACGCCCAGGTTGAACCAGTTCTCGAAGACTTGCGGGGCCAGTTCGGCGAGCTTGCGGGAATAGTCGGCGGCCGCCTTATGATCGCCGGCGGCGAAAGCGGCGCCCGCCAGCCCTTCGAGGGCGATCTGAGATTTGGGGTGCGTCTCCGCCAGGCGGTGGGCGTACTTGCGAACCTGATCGTAATCCTGATTGGCGAGGGTGAGCGAAACAAGATTGCTCAAGGCCTCTTCGGAATTCGGGCTGCGCGTCAGAATGCGGCGGTACAGTTCGACCGCTTCCGAGCTGCGGTCCCGCTTTTGCAGGGCCACGGCTTTGCCGAAGAGAGCTTCGTCGTGGTCGGGGTGGCGCTCGAGAAAGCGGTCGTAGGCGTCGAGGGCTTCGTTATGCAGACCCACTTGGACCAGGGAGGCGCCCAGAGCCAGATGGGCCTCAGTGCGCGCCGGGTCGTTGGAGATGGCTTTGCGGAAGGAACTGGCGGCTTCATCCCAGCGCTCGATGCGGCCCAGGCATACGCCGGCATTGAAGTGCGCGGTGGGATGCAGGGGCTGCAGCAAGGCGGCCTGCGAGTAGCTGGCCGCGGCCGGGCCATACTCCTGCAGTTCGTATTGCAACTGGCCGAGCGCGAAAAACAGGGCCGGATGACGCTCGCCGCCGTCCAGGGCGCGCACTAATTCCTTGGCCGCCTCGTCGAGCTTCCCGTCCAGATGCAGGGAGGCCGCCTTAGACAGCACGCGGCTGATGCGCACTTCCTGCGCGGAATTGTTGGCGATTTCCGCGACCGGGCCGGAGGCCCCATTATTATCCTTGATACCTGTATGACGGTAATCCATTGCCTGTGTCTCCTTTGTTGCGTCTTCGCTGTTCTTTGCGGACAGCAAGCCGCAGATCCTTCCCAAAATGTCTCCATGGCTTTCGAGCTTCACCCAGTAAACACGGGCGCGCTCGCCAGCCTCGCTGAAAAATCCGACGCCGCCTGTTTTGAGCCTGTCCTCGGTCCAGAAGTCGGCTTCCTGGTCGTCGATAAAGGCGCGGTAGCGGTTGCCTTTGACATCCACGGTGACGCGGTAGGGCGTGTTCGCGTGGATCATCATGCGCAGGGGGGTCTGTACGCGGGCACCCCGGGCGCCCGCGATCACGGGATAGCGCACCATGGCCACGAGCGGGCGGGGTCCCGGCTGGAGGACCGTGAATTTCAGCGCATAATAATTGTCGGCATCCTTGGCGCGCACCACCCAATCCACACTCTTGTTCTCGATCTGCGCCATGAACTCAAAGCGGTAGTCGGAAAGAGGCACGGAGGGGCGATAGAGCGCCAATTGTCCCGGATGGATGAAGCCGTCGGTGCTGTAGGACCAGCTCTTGGGCCACTTGGCCTGCACACCCTTCCATTGATTCAGGCCGCCGCGGAAATTGTCCGCGAAATCGCGGGTGGCACGATCGGACATCCATTGCCGGAGTGACATGCCGCTCCAGGGGAGCGACATGGCGAATTTTTTGGGAGCCATCTGGGGCCGCAACACGCCGGCCAGCAGCAGGGCGGCCGCGGCGGCGGCGATATATTGCCACTTGGGTTTGCGCGCAGAGGGTTCTTCGACCCGCTTGAACGGGCGCAGGTTGGTCTTGGCCGGACGCCTCCCGGCGAGGTCCGGGGCGTAGGGAATGTTGCGGTCCGCGCGAACCAGGTCGCTGAAGCGCGCTTTGACCGGTTCTAATGCGAACGGCGGATCGCACACATGCACGACGCGGAGGGCCCACCAAACGGCGCAGATCCGCAGGGAGCGGGCCGCTTCGGGCGGTAGCGGTCCGGCAAAGGCGGCGAGCGCCCCGGCGGGCTTCGGCATACAATCGATGGGGGGTAGCGCGACACCGGATAAGGGGACAAGCGGGCGATCCGGAGGCAGGGCGCGGGTGGCATCCCACGAAGGGATGGCCGCGGCCGGCGCGGCGGGCACGGGTTCGGCGGCGCGGATTGGCTGGGCAGAACTCGCCATGGGGGATGCCATGGAGGCTGCGCAGAGTGCGGGCGGCGCGCACGGTACCTCGATGCGGACCGGCGCTGCCGCTGTTACGGAGCGCACCTGACGATTGCCCTGGGCTTCCGCGATGCGCGAGCTGGGAGTCGGGAACAGTCCGGCGAGCGCGCCGATGGGGGCGGGCGGGCACTCCACGCGCGGCGAGGCAAGACTGCCGGGCGCGCGCATGGGGCTCATTCCGGCATCTTTGCGGGCGATATTCCAAGATGGCGAAACGGCCGCCGGTTGTGGATCCGCCGGTACGGCCAAGGGCGCCAAGCCGAGACTGCCGGCAGCCGTCTCGATTTGCTCGCTGGTGGGTAAGGTGGCCTGGATGCGCGGCAGCGCGGGGGCGCGATAACCGGCAGATGTCTGGGTGAGCAGAGTGGCCCGGGAACCAGCAGACCGGCAAAGCTCCGCGGGGACCGGCTGGGCAAGCCGGGGGCCGGCCGTCCAATGCGAGGGCGCGGCCGCGGCCGGCGGTCTGGGCAGGACAATTGCGGCGGTGCGGGCGCCCGACGATTCGAAGGCCACGGGCACAGCCACGCCGGGCATGTGAGGCCGGCAGTCGACGACGAGCGGTCCGGCTTCGAGAGGCCGGGGTTGAGACACGATGACGGACGGCAAGAGGCCGGAGGGTGCGGCTACGGGGGCGCCGGCAGGGGCGAAGGGCGCGGAAATCGCGGTAGTGAAGCGGAGGGTGAGCGCCGCGTGGATGACGGGCGCCACGGGTCCGATGGCCGCGGGTTCGCCGGACAGAGGGAGCGCGGCCCGCAGTTGGGACGGCGAAGATTCAGCCTTGACGGGAGGGGCGGCGTGCACGGCTTCCGGCAGCGAGACCGGGCTAGCCGGAGCGCGGACGGGCTCGGGGATGCGCGGCGCGGCGGCCAGTGGCCGTGAGATCGCGCATTGGGCCGCGAGACGGGTGGCGGCGGCGCCTGCGGCAGACCAGCGCGCAGGCTCCTGCGCGATCGAAAACGAAATGGTCCGGAGGGACAAGGGAGCACACGGAAAAGAGGTTGCGGAATCCCTCCAGGCGAGCCGCGCGGGCATATCCGCCGCGGCGAAGAGCAGGCCCGAACGCTCGATGGAGACGCCCGCCGGGGCGATTTCCATGACAGGTGGGGGGGCTGCCGGCAGCGGTTTGTCAAGGGTACACAGGACGGCGCGAGGGACCGGACCGCCGGTAGCCGGGGGCCGCTCGATGAAATCCGCGGTCCGCGCAGGAGCGGGCTCCGGGGCTAGCGCCTCGTAGAGCTGCCGGCGGTACCGTTCGCGAAACTGGGTGCGATGCGCCTCGCTGCAGAACTCCAGGTCCCGGAGCTGGCGGATCGGACCGATTCCCTTACCGCAATAAAGACACTGCACGCTCTGCCTCTGACATTGACGACTTCTCAGTTATTATAAGCGCACTCTTCGCCTGGCACAAAGAAAACTTAGCCGATTTAGATAAGTTAGTGAATGCTAACTAAGAGACTAACGGTACCAGATACTATCTTTGGTTAACCGATGCGACGAACGATAGCATCGGCGAGTAACTATTTATAATGGCAGCCGCCGGAGTAGTGGGGCGGCCAGAGCCGGCTGAAAGCCAGCTGCGGGCAGAATTGCCCGCCCTCCAAGAACCAAACTGAGAGAGCGGTGGATTGCAATTGAGATACCCTATAGCCGATGAGCCTGGAACAAGCGCGCGAGTGGTTGGGGAGCGCCACGGCGGTGGCGGTTTTGACGGGGGCGGGGATTTCCGCGGAGAGTGGCGTGCCGACTTTTCGCGGCGCGGGCGGACTGTGGAAACAGTACAAGCCGGAGGACCTGGCGACAGCGGAGGCCTTCGCGCGAGATCCGCGTTTGGTTTGGGAATGGTACAACTGGCGGCGGGAGACGATCAAGCAGGCCAAGCCGAACGCCGGACATGCGGCGCTGGTCCGGCTGGAAATTCAAAAGCCGCAATTTACGCTCATCACGCAGAACGTGGACGGGCTGCACGATATGGCGGGCAGCGGCAAGATATTGAAATTGCATGGCGACATCTGGCGCTTGCGGTGCATGTCGTGCGGCAGTAACTGGCCGGACCGGCGGGTACCCTTGCCCAAACTCCCGCCGCACTGCGGATGCGGGGGGCTGGCGCGTCCGGGAGTGGTCTGGTTCGGCGAACCCTTGCCGGAAGGCATGATGCAGGAAGCCGAACATGCGGCCCTGGAGGCGCAGGTGCTGTTGGTGGTGGGCACCTCGGCGCAGGTTTATCCGGCGGCAGGGTTGATTCCGCTGGCGAAACAGGGCGGAGCGCGCGTGATTCAGGTGAACCTGGAGCCCAATCCGTATTCGGATATTGTGGACTGCGCGCTGGAGGGTCCGGCGGGCGAGTTATTGCCGCAGTTAATCTGAGGGCGCGGGCCAGGCCGGCGGACTGAAGACCGCCGCTGGTCGCTGAAGCGTGCGCCACTTAGCGCGCCAGACGGACGCTGATCTGGGTGGCGATGGTATTGAATGCGACGGCCAGTTGCGAGGCATCCGGAGCCTCGGCGAAGTAGCCGTGCGGCTGGTTGATCTGCTGCTGATAAAAGGTCAGACCCGCACCGGAGTCTCCCGCCAGCGCCGGATCGTTCGCTATCTTTTGCAATAGCAGTGTATCGGGCATGTCATCGACGGGTCCATTGCCCATCAGGGCGATGTCGTAAATGTAAGGATGGAGGGTTGAGTCGGTGCGGACCTGGGTAGCCTCATTATCCACCGCATTCGTGGATGCGATTACGATCTGCTGCGGGACACTGACGCCGCCCACCGGGTTAAACGGGGTCGTGTAAGGCCAGGTCGAGCCATTCACCTGGCTATAGGGGCCCGCGGTCGAGTTGCCATAAAAGTCTTGCGTGGGCAGATCCTGAATATCCTGCCGGACGTTCGTGAGACCGGTATAGAACTTACACCCGTTGCTTGCCGCAATAGGGATATTGTCGTTCGGGAAGGTAATGCCGGACGTGTTGTTCTGCATTAAGCCGGCAGTGTTGCCGGTGGTTTGGGCGCCGCCGGCCCATTGGGCGACGACACCGACGAACGGCTGATTGGCAGGCGCGCAGCCATCGGTAACGAGGCTTGAGAAATCGGCGGTGATGCCGTTAGGCCGGCCGTCGGTCATGAACATGATCACGTTCATACGCGTGGGGTTGTTCACGTTCTTGAGTTCGGTGTAGGCTTCCGCGATGGCCGCGGCCGAGGAAGTATTGGCGCCGCAAGTCAGTTGCCCGATGAGGGATTGAATGGTGTTGCCGTTGGCGTCGGGCGTGGTGAAACTGGTGGTGGATGGGTAAACAAACACGGAGGAGCCGAATGCGACCAGGCCGAGTTGATCGCGCCCGGGAGCGAAGTAATTCACGAACGCGGCGGCATCTGTTTTCATCAGAGAACAGGCGGTCTGGCCGGTGCCGGCGACGATCCCGTTCATGGACGAGGAACGGTCGAGCACCATCATCAACAGGACATCGCGGCGGCCGGCCGTGCTCGAGACATTGATCGTGGAAGTCTGCTGATTCAGCACTTGAAGGAAATACAATGGCGCCGTCACGGTAGCCGATACGGTGACGGTCCGATAGTTAGGGATAGAGACATCATCCACCGAGATGTTGGCGCTGGCGCCGGAAGTGCGCCAGTAACCCGCGGGGAAATTCGCGTTGAAGAACTGCTGCGCGGTGGCTTCGGCATTGGCCGCCTGAAGCGCGGTAGTGGCTCCCTGGGCCAGCGCGCGCGCGCCGGCCAGCGCCGCGGAGTCAGTCGCCGACGACAGCTTGGCTTTGATCAGATAAAGCGTAGCGACGTCGAAGCCCAAGCCTATCAGAGGCAGTACGACGGACAAAGATAGCGTGGTCAAGACAATGGCGATGCCGCTGGAAGGCTTTCTGCGAGCAGTTTCTTTTTGCATATAGGTTCCCTCTACCGTTTGCGGTTGGTTTAGAACACGGAGCGGTTGAACGCTCCCAAGTTAGCTATAAATCCCGTGATCCCGAGATCGCGGAATGCGAAGTCTCCCTCCGCCATGTAGGCAAGGCCGCCCGACCCGAGGACGATGACGCTCGATATGTTATCCGCCCGCGCCGCGGTATCGGTCGAATAGTTGGCCACCTGTCCGGATGTAGGATCGATGGAAGATGGCGCGCCGAAAGGGCTGGTGTAGAGCGTATTGTTACCGATGACCACGCGGCTGACTACGACTACATGGCCGCCGTTGGTGCAGTTGCAGGAAGAAGGCAAGCTCTGAAAAGTCGAGAGGACCAGTACGCCGTTGCCGCCGGTGCTGCCGGTGGCATTGCCGGAGTTGGCTTGCAGGCTGAGTCCGTTGGCCAGATCGTTGGCGACGAGATTCTGATTGGCCTGCTGCGAAAAATCGATGCCTTTGGCCATCATGTGGCCCACGTCGCGAGTCAGGGTGTTCACCTGGAAATTGCGGACCACGGCGATGGCCACGGTGACCATGCCGAGGATCACGGGCACGAAGAAAAATGATGCGACTAAAACGAACTCGATATACGAATTACCTTTTTCGCTGCGATTGCGGCGCATGGTTTGGTTTCCTCCAGTTGCGGACATATTGAACGATCCTTACGGGCAGGTTGGCGGATTTGGGTTGGCGACGGGAGGGCAGCCGCCCAGTGGGCAGGCTTCGAGCACATCCGATGAACTGGCGGTGATGGCGATCGGACTGGCGCTCTTGAGGAGACCCACGGGGGTGTACTGGAAACCGACCACGGAAACCTCCACGACGTCGCCGCCCGTGCCCGTGCTGGCCGCGCCGGTAACCGGGTTGTAGTAATTGATGGAGACCTTGCAAGCCCCGTTGGCGCCGTTCAACATACCCAGGGCGTTTTGTTGGACAACCTGGACGATCGAGTCGTTCACATACGATTGGCCCGATGCCAGTTGATCGGTAACGGCGAACCGGACGCCGGCGCGCACCGCCTCCTGCAAAGTCGCCTTGGCGAAGAGCGCCAGGGACAGATCGACGACCAGGAAGAGGAGGCCGAACAACAGCAGCAATATCGCGGTGGCTTCCAGCATAGCTGCGCCCCGCTGTGAGTCTTGTCTATTCCGGCCGGCGATTGTTGTAATTTGCATCGTACTTTCCCCGTCAGACCGAGTGTACGCGAAGTTTTTGACGGATGTAAATGAATCCGAGGAGTTTAGGGGTTACAGTCGCACTACCGGTACTTAGATCTGGGAAGTACCAAACTGACAGAAGTTACTGGGACAATGCTAACTGCCGGTACATGCGCAGCCATGCCCTCGGCGGCGGAGCGCGCCTTTGGGTAGAATCTCAGTTTGAGTTTTGAATTTCCGGGCGGAGTCCGCCGGGCGAGGCGGGCGATTAAGCGGGAACGTACGTCAACCGAATCATGTCATCGGCGATTAAATCGGTGGCCAACAGGTGGAGCGGCGGCCGGGGGCCCGCGAAGAATGGCTGGCCAGCACCGAGCACGACGGGGCGGAGGTAGAGCCGATACTCATCGATAAGACCGGCCTCGGTCAGGCTTTGCGCCAGGACTGGTCCGGCAACATGAATCTGGCCAGGCAGCTCGGCCTTCAGCCTGCGTATGGCCTTCTCGAAGTCACCCGCGACAAGGGTCGAGTTGGGGCCAACCGACTTGAGGGAACGCGACACGACCCACTTCGGCCGGCTCCGCCACACGACGGCGAACTCGCGCTCCTGCGCGTCCCAATCGGGAAGATCTTCGTCCCAATAACGCATGATCTCGTAGGTGCGGCGACCGTAAATGAGGGCCGCCGCGCCGCGCACCAGCCCGATGAAGTGACGGAAGGCCGCGGGCGCAGGCGGCCCAAGCTTCATGTGGTCAACGTAGCCATCAAGGGACTGGCTCAATCCGTAGACAAGTTTTGCCACGCTGTAAATCTCCCTCCCACGTTCTTCATCATAGCGTGAGCCGACGTCACGCCGAGGTGAGGTTGAATACTGCCTGTACGCCGCAATCCCGAGATTCAAACTGAGACACTATGCTCGCTCGCGAAAATAATTTGCAGAATCCATCGGCGGCAGGGTATAAATACTCCTGCCTATGGCCGGTTTTCAGGCGATCA
>JBEKIM010000307.1:0-8276 GCA_050011755.1 Bryobacteraceae bacterium
CAGCTTGTGATAAGCCACCAGGCGATCGAACAACTGCCGGTAGAGCGCGGCCGATTCCGCCTTGTGCCCGGCCCACCAGAATTTCGTGCCGTTCGATTCCGGATAGGGCCGCCAAAGCAGCGGCACGCCCGCATCCTGCAACTGTTTCAGATATCCCGCGGCGGCATCCACCTGTACACACCAGCGCTCGAAGAGCCGCGTGCCGGGCTTCAACAATTCTTTCCATTCGAAGTCCGACAGCTTACCGGCTTGGTCATCGGTGGGACGCGCGGGACGCCAGCTCAGGGTCACGATCGCGTGGCTGCGATACTCCCGCGTGGCTGTCTCGATCACGGCCTGCGCATTGGCCGCGGTGAGATCCGCGCCGTAGATGGAGGGATGTTTGTCCGTGATCTCGAAGACGCGTGGCGCGGTGTCGTTGTCCTGGCCGCTCAGGATGCCCTGGCCGGCCGCATGATACAGCTTCGCCAGTAACTCCTTGGCCGCCGGAATGGGATCGGGCGTCACCAGTTGCGGATCGGAGATGGCCGATGCCTTGCGTATGGCTGCCATGGCTTCCGATAAGCGCGGATCGTCGCGGCCTAGGGCGCGCGTGTCATTGTAAAGCGCGCGCACTGCCTGCAGCGGATTGTTCACCTCCACGAACTCGCTCCAGGTCATGAACCAGGCGTACTTGGGCTGCTCTTTTAAGACGGCGGGACTGGGGACGCCGCCGACTTCTCCCAGGGCGACCGGTTTCGTTCCGGCCAGGCTCACCAAATCGTCATAGTAGCTTTGCTTGAATTCGCCGTATACATCGACCGAGAGTACGTCCGCGAATGCGAGGCCGGGGAAGTAGTCGGCATAAGGGCCTGGACCCGAGCCGCCGGAGCCGGGGGCGTTAGCGTTCCACACCCAAACCAGGTTATCGAGATGATGGTAGTTGACGAAACGGTCGAAGAGTTGGCGATAAAGCGCCGCGGATCCATCTCTGCCTTTGCGTCCGCCCCACCAGAACCAGTTGCCGTTCACCTCATGATAGGGCCGGTACAGGATGGGAACCCGCGCATCCCGCAGTTGCTTCAGGTACCCGGCGATCACGTCCACCTGCGCGCACCAGCGTTTGTTGAGCGTTGTACCGGGAGTGAGCAACTCGTGCCACTCGAAATCCGAAAGATGTCCTTGTACGCTCTCGTGAAAAGAAACCGGTTCATCTTCCGTCGGCCGGACGGCGTGCCAGGTGAAGGTCACGATCGCTCCATTGCGATACTGGCGGATGGCCTCCGCAACCAGGGCGGGGCGCGCGAGCGTGGAATCCTTGTCATCGCCGCCTTGAAAGCCGAAATCCTGACCGTAGACGGCGGGATATTTGCCCGTGAGATCGTAGGCGCGGTCGGTCCAGTTGGCGATGGTGTTTGGATAATTATGCTGGCCCGTCAGAATGTAATGCCCGGAGATGGAATACAGGTAGGCCAGTAAGGCGCGGGCTTCCGGCGAGGCGTGCGGGTTGACGGGCGGCTGAGCCTGGGCGCTTAAGGGCGCGCGGCAGATAAATAGCAATACGGCGATGGCGAAGGAAGACGTGCCCACACGAGCGTGGAGACGGCACGCGGAAAACCTGCGCGGCATTCCAGACATATGTCTAGGGTAGCTCTACTTCAAGGGCATAAATATCCGAATTCGTGTAGATCACCATGGCGATGGGAGCGTCGTCGGGCGCCAGGCCGGCCAGCGCATAGCCTACGGAATTCGATTGCGGGATCTGTTTGGCGCTGAGCATCCGCTCCGGCCGTCCTTTTCCGGCGCCGCTCATGGCCATACGAAAGACCGGCTGATCGGGCGCCAGATTCTCCTGGAAATAAACATATTTGCTGTTTTTCGACCAGAAAGGCGCGCCCAGGCCGTTGCCGGACGCCAGCGGCGTCCACTGATGCGTTGCCGGATTCAGCAGCAGAATTCGATTTCCCGCCCAGTCGGTGGCGGCGATGGCGCGCCCATCGGGCGACCAGGCGGGCTGCGCGAGGTTTTCCGATCCCGGCAGAAATACGGCCTTCCTGGTTTTCAGGTCGATGATATAGAGGCCCGCCTGTCCCGAAGCGCCGGGCGGCAGGCGGCGCGCGAACACCAATGCGTCTCCATTCGCGGACCAACTGGCATCGCCGTCGATCAGCGCCGCATCGGTGACGGGCTCGGGTGCGCCGCCCGCGGACGGAATGACATAGACCCGGCTGGCGTGGCCGACGGGTCCTCCGCCAAAGACGATACGGGCGCCATCCGGCGACCAGCGGGGCTGGTAGGCATGCAGCGACGGAGAGGTCAATTGCAGGCGCTCACTGCCATCCGGCCGGCTGCGCCAGAGGATATCGTCGGGCGCGGTCACATAGGCGATCCATTCCCCGTCTTTAGAAAAGCTGACCCACTGTCCCTGTACGCCGGAGAGGAACGACCCGAATTGTTCGTGGCGGGCATCGTAGCGCACCAACTCGCGGCGCTCCTGACCGGCGGCGAAGAAGATCCGCTTGCCGTCGGGGTTGGGAGCCAGCGAACTAAAATCGAGCGGCGTGGAATAGAGTTGTACGGGCGGCCCCTCAAAAGCGCGTGGGAAACGGCGATTCGCGCGGATGGCATAAACGCTGGACACCCGGCTGCGCAATGCGCGGAATACGTAGTAGTTGCCGTTGGCGGTCCAATTGCCGTTGTCGTCGCCGTCCGGCTCGGCGGAGCCGGAGTTCCAGCGCCGCAGAAAGTGGCGCAGGTCCGAGCCATCCGGCGTGACTTCCCACAAGGTACGCGGCCCCAAGTTCGGGCTCAGCATGGAAAAGCGCAGCACATCCTGCCTGGATGGCGGCGCCCAGCGGATGGAGTAGGGTATGCCCGGGGTGGCGATGAGTTTGCGCGTATTGGTGCCGTCGCTAGAGGCCAGAAACAACCCCGCGCCGCGGGCGAAAACGATGCGGCTTCCGTCGCGCGACCAGGCCCCCGCGTGTCCTGCCGCATCTCCAACGCGCCGCGGCGATCCACCCACGGTAGGGACGACCCAAAAGGGCCGCTCCACTTCCGGTCCGGATCCGCTGGCGACCAGCAGGTTCGAACGGTCCGGGGAGATATCGAGGACGTCGGGATTCAACAAGGGCTGTTCGAGCGGCAGCGGCAGCGGCAGGGGAGTGCCACCCTCCACCGATACCTGGGCCAGCGACCAGCGGCCGGCGTCGCGTTGAGTGAAATAGACCCGTGTGCCGTCCGTAGCCACGCCGTTGCCGAGCTCAACGCGGCCGGTCTGGGTGAGCTGAACCACTTGTATGAGGCGGGCCGGCTGCACCGAAGTCGCCAGCCAATAGATACGGACAGCCAGGAACAGCGCGACGATCATGGCGGCCAGCCGGCCGTAGATGCCGCGGCGGCGCGGCGTCACGGGAGGGGCGGGCTGCGGTTTGGACGGTTTGGCAGGCGCGGCCTCCTGGGTCTGCATGTACCGCGTTTGTACCGGCGCGATGAAGCGATATCCACGCCGCGGCAGCGTCTCGACGTAGCGCGGAGTGGCGGCGTCGTCATCCAGGGCTTCGCGGATTTTCTTGGCGGCGATGTTCAGACCGTTATCGAAATCGACCAGCGTGCCGCTCCACAGGCGGCGCACCAATTCCTCGCGCGTGACCACTTGGCCGGGACGTTCCAACAAGGCCGCCAGCAGCTGGAAGGGCCGCTCCTGCAGCTTTATCTTTTGCCCGTGCTTTCGCAGTTCGCCCTGCGCGAGGTCGATTTCGAAAACACCGAATTGGAGGATTTGGGGAGCGCGGTCGTTCGGGTCCACGGATCATTCCACCTCGATCGGGCCATAAGCGAGTTTAGCATTCGGCGTGAACTCTGCCGCTTGTGCCGCTCGATGGTGGAGAGAAGAAGTCGAGCCGTCCCCGCGGCGGTTCCAGGGGGACGGCTCGCTTAGATTACTGAACTTGAACTGAGTCGACCTTGATCTCGTCCCCGTTGAGAGTGCCTTGCACCGTAGCCGTGACCGGCGTATCGGCGGCGCTGGGGTCCTTGGCCCGATCGGCGCCATTGTTGCTTTGCTTTAACGCGTCGGCAGCCTTCCTGTTCCCGTCGGAGTCCAGTTTGAGAACTTTTCCGTCCGATGTCTGAATGGCAAATGCGGTGGTGGAAGCGTTGGGAGCGCAGGTGGCGCCTTTCTGTTGCTGGGCGCAAGTATTGTCGAGCAGCGATCCGCTGAATGTATCCGCGAGTGCCAATGCAGACATAAAGAGCAGGGCCGCGTTCAATGTAAGGAATCGTCGCATATTCATTCTCCTGGTAACCAAATATTGAAGTGGCCTGCCTGGTTCTTAGCAGCTTTGGTTCCACATCGTGGAATGAACGAGTTAGGGAGGATGGGTGCGTTTCGAAACGCCTCTCGGAAGCGAAAATACCCGGCGGAATCGGGGAAGAATTGCGCCCGCCGGCCTGGGTCTGTGCAAGCCAGTACAATTCGCGCAGAAATTTAGATATTATAAGAGGTAATGATCGGCCGGTTTGCTGTTCTTGTTTCCTGTTTTCTGGCGCCTTGGCTTCTGTGTGCCGACGCAGCCGCAACCGGAACGGCACAACCAGGCGAGGCCGCACGTGCCTGCCTGGCACAATCGAATGGATACCTCAATGCCCGGTTGGGATATTGGCAGCAGCGCCTGAACCTCGCGGACTGGAAGCTGTCGCTGGTGATGTCGCACGCCAGCGAGCTGAAACCCAAGACGCTGGGCAATATTCATTGGGATGCCGCCAAGAAGACCGCCGTAATTCGCGTACTATTCGCTTCCGACTACAAGGTTCCCTGCCGCGAGGCGCTACCCGACATGGAGATGACGCTGGTGCATGAACTGGTACACCTGGAGCTTTCTTCGCTGCCGCGGTCGCCTGCCAGCCGGCACGACGAAGAACTGGCGGTCAACCGCATCGCGGATGCGCTGGTGAGGCTCGACCGGCAAAAGGTAGTTGCGCCCGCTGTGACCGCAAACACGGGGGGCAGCGTCGCGCTGGACGGGAAGCCGGATGCGGCACGCACGCGGACCTCAACTCCCGCGCCGACCTGGTAAGCGCCCTGCTATTTGCAGCCGGAAGGACAGGTCATCGAGCTTAAATAGCCGTAGACCGCATCGTGGGTCACGCTGGTAATCAGTAGCTCCCGCTGCCCGCCATTCGCACTCGCGCGGAAGAATACGGGCTGCTGCACGGCTTGATTGGACAACCAGATGGTCCGCCGTGCCTGCGGAATCCACAAGGAGCCATTCACGCGGCGGCGGACTGGATCCGTGGCCGTCAAACGCAGCGTGATGCCTGGGGCCAACTCGCGGCTTTGATGCAGAGGCATACGGAAACTAACTTTCCGGATGACGGGTCTGGCGTCCCGCTGCCGTCGAGGGGTGGAGACGCGCGCGGGCAAAATTGCCGGGGAGGGCCGCGGTTCCGGGCGCGGCATAGCTACCACGGGCAGCGGCTTGGGGGCTTCAGCTTTGGGTGCTTCCGCGGCGGCCGGCGGAGTGACCAGACGCGCCTTGACGATGAAACGGTCCGGCGCCGATCCGACGTAGTAGAAGGGGTAACAGGTCACCAGGGTGAGTTCGGGAGTGCCGCCGGTCGGCTTCAACACAGCCACATCGCTCGGCTTCACGATGCGCGTGTTCTCGACCTTGTAATCGTAGGTACCCTGAGGGCTCTGGAATTCGATCACGTCGTCCTTCTCGATCTTGCGCAAACCCCGGAACAGCGTGTCGCGATGACCGGCGATGCCGGTGTTTCCCGGTTGGCCCGGCATCGCCGTACCGGGAATGTGGCCCAAAGCCACATCCAAGGTGTCCTGTCCGGCGCCTTCGCGTACCACCGAGCGCATCTTCAGACGTGGGATCTCCAGGCGGCCAAGCAGTGCGCCGTTCTGAAGTGGAGGGGGTTGCGGAACCGAGCGCGGCGCGGGAGTGCTGCCGGCGGAACGGCCATGGATCTGGTGGTCTAATGCGCGGTTGCCCCACATTTGAGAGACAGTCATGCGCACGTGCGACCAGGCCCAGATGCCGATGGCGATCACGCCGGTCAGCAACAGGGCCAGTTCAATCCAACGCCGTGTCTTACTGGTTCTTCGCATCCTCTGCATAGCGATAACTCAGGCGCGTGCGCGCGCTCAAACCCCTTCGGCCCGGCGCGGAAACCCGTACATGAACGCGCCGCAGCAAACCGCCATTCGAAGCCGAAGGCGAATAGCCCAGCGTGTAACGCGTGCGGATATCCTTGGCGATACCCGTACACGCTTCGGTCATATCGTCCGCGCTGCCCGGGAAATAGGCGATGCCCCCGGTGATTCTGGCCAACTTCTTCAGGATGCCGGGATCCTGATCCAGGTCGCCGCTGGTGAAAAGCCCGATGGTATAAATCGTCGCCAGGCTGCTCTCTACCTGTTCAAACATTTCGCGGCGTCTGTTCCGGCTGGCATTATCGCCCCCGTCGCTGATGACGATCAGGGTCTTCTTGTCGCGCTTGCCCAGTCGAAGCTGCCGCAAGCCATCCACCACGGCATCGTTCAATGCGGTGCGACCCTCTGGAAAGCCTCGGGACAGGGCGCTGCGCAACTGGCGGATGTCATCCGAAAAAGGCATATCCGGCGGCAGACCGGGCTTCACGGTATCGTTGAAATTCAGCACAAAGATTTCATCGTGCGGATTGCTCTTTTCAATGAAGGTAGTGGCCGCGGTGAGCACCTCTTCCCGTTTGGGTGTCATGCTCCGGCTGTTATCCACCAGGATTCCAACCGTCACCGGAATATCGTTATTCGCGAATACGGTGATATCTTGCGGGACACCGTTTTCATCGACGCGAAAGTTGTCTTTTGAAAGGCCTGTTACAAAACCGCCATCGCGATCCTTTACACTCACATCCAGCAGCACCAGCCGGACATCGCTACGGATCACGAAGCCGGGCGGATCGTCGGTTCGCGCCTTCGAGGGAGAGCCGGCAAACGAAACGGCGCCGGCAATCATCAGATTTCGAATTGCCGTGCGCCGCGTCATGGTGGTCGTCCGAAAAGGCGAATTTTATTTTACGCAGTGCGCCGCAGGCGAAGCAAGCCAGCCAAGCCAAGTAGCGCTAAGCCGGAAACTCCGATTTCAGGATACAGGCTTCCGGTCTTAGGCAACTGGGCAGGCTGCTGCGCGGGAGCGGGCGCCGGGGTCTCCGCGGCAGGCGCGGTATTCTGGGCTACTTCCGCGGGCTGCTGTTCGGACTGCTGTTCGGACTGCTGTTCCGCGGGCGCGGGTTCCGGAGCCGGAGTCCCGGCGGGCTCAGTCGACGCCGCAGGCGGAGGGGGCGCAAGTTGAGCTTCGGCAGTGGTGGTCTGGGTTACCATGGCAACCTGTTGCAAGTGTTTCGGGTAACGGAACTCCTGGCCATAGTTGTCGCCAGGGTAATACCACATGCGCAACGCGCGGTACGATCCGGGAGGTGTTTCCCAAAAGGTGAACTGGGTTCTACCGGTAGGCTGCAGCCGCTCCGTCGGGATGGCGATTACCGTGTTGATAATGTGCGTCTGATCGCGATTGAAGATCTCCACGACATGCCGGTTCGACGGGGAATCATAGAGCTTCAGGACATACTGGCCCGGCTCCAGAACGGTGTCCGTGATCTGGATGGGCTGGTTTACCGTGAGAACTGTCATCTTGTTCCACTCGTCTGCGCGGGCCGGCGTCATAAAAAACCCCGCCGCGAGCGCCATGCCGCAAAGCATGCCCAACGCCGATCGCGACGGAATAAGTGAATGAAAAATCATGCGTTTCCTCTCCTTTTTTCTCAGACGTTACGGCGTCTGATGCTTTGGCATAGGCAGATCGTATGCCATACTCGCCAAGTCATACTCAGTCAAGTAGATGTCTGTTTGGGTTGCTACGGATCACGGCACTTTTTACCTGGATTGGCCGAGTTCGCGTAGGTTTTCGTACGGTATTTCCGGCGGGTGTGCCTCTATTTCGACGCATCGTGCACAAGCCGCGGGAAGCCGGCGATTCTTACACAGTTTGTGCCATGCTGTGCGCCAACCAGAGTAAGAATTCATGGACCGCCGCCGGGCCCGGCAGCCGGTACCGGGCGCAAGTCGCGGACGCCTCGCCTACTTTGATGGTGATGGCTTCGGGCAGCGCACAGAAAGCATCTTCATCGCTGGTGTCGTCTCCCAGGTACACGGTCAGGATTCCGGCATCGCCGAGGTGGCTGTTGATCCATTGCACGGCCGCGCCTTTGTGCCAGTTCGTGCGCGGCACGATGTCGAAAATCTT
>JBEKIM010000308.1:0-8214 GCA_050011755.1 Bryobacteraceae bacterium
CGAAATGGTGGCGCGGCGCGAAACGTTTAGCAGCACGGATCGAATAAGGCGAAAATGGTAAGCCCGCGTCATCGCCAGAGAAAGGCCGCAAGAGCGTCCTAAAAATGGCGGTTCTTGCGGGATTCAACCGGCCTGCGTCGGAGACTGTGGCCTTCTCAGGCTGAATCCGCTAGGCTCGCAACCAACGATCCGCGGGCAGTAGGAAAAGAAAAAGTCGGATGTTTCATGAACGATGCTGAGGAATTGGAGCGCTTCAAGCGCATTGACTTGCGGGCCTACGCAGCCTCGCAGGGCTACCAGCTTGACAAGCGCGAAAGTTGGCGCGGTTCGTCAGTGATGCGCGACGCGCGCGGGGACAAGATCGTGATCAAACGCGGGTCGGATGGTCATTACGTCTACTTTTCGGTACGCCGGGACGACGATAACGGCAGTATCATCGATTGGGTCCAAAACCGCCAAAACCTGAGCCTCGGCGCCGTTCGCAAGGAATTGCGGCCCTGGATCGGACAGCCGCCGGTGCCCATCCCGACCTTCCCAGAGCTTCGCGCCACTACCAAGGATCGCCTCCGCGTCGAGGCTGAATACCGCAAGATGCAGGGTGCCCGGCGTCATCCGTATCTTGAAAACGAACGCGCCCTGCCCGCTTCGCTGCTCGGGCTGGAGCGCTTTGCGGGCCGGGTCCAGATTGATGCGAGGGGTAACGCCGTATTCCCACATTTCGACGCACAAGGGCTTTGCGGTTATGAAATCAAAAACCGCGGCTTCACCGGCTTCAGTTCGGGTGGAACCAAGGGCCTTTGGTTGTCACAGGCCCTACCCGACGATAACCGTCTGGTCTTGGCTGAAAGCGGAATCGATGCGCTGAGCCATGCGGTGTTGTTCCCGGACGATCACGCGCGCTATGCGTCGATTGGCGGCAAGCCGAACCCGGTGCAGCCGGAACTCATCCGGGCGGCTGTCGCGCGTATGCCGGCAAAGTCTGAAATAGTCGCGGCCATGGACGCGGACGCGGACGGGGCGCAACTGGCCGGCGTCGTGCGCCAGGCTGTCGCGTTGACGGGCCGTGGTGATCTGCGCTTCATTATGCAGGAGCCGTTTGGCTTCAAGGACTGGAACGATCAGCTCCGCGGCAAGCATGCGCATTCGTTCCCTGTTGCACGTCCAAAGGAGCCTTCCGTCGCCTGATGGCCGACGGCTGAGGTGGGACGAAATGTTTCACAAAGAACAAGCCGCGATGGTGTTAAATGGAATCATCGGTAGGCGGCTCCTGAATGTCAGGGAGACAGCCCAATACCTGGGGCTCGAAGTGGACACCGTCTATAAGAAAGCCAGGTTGCGGGAGCTTCCCTGCGTCAAGGTTGGTCGAGCGTTGCGGTTCGATCTGAAAGCGCTTGAGCGCTTCGTTGAACAGCACACAATCGAAACCATTGACTGAAAGGAGAAGCTTTAAGTGTCTATTCACAGGAAGTCCGATGGAGTATTTGAAGTCCGTTGGAGGGAGGGAGGGCGAAACAAAAGCCTGCGGGTCCACGGCGCATATGAGTTGGCGCGGAAAATCGAACGCAAGAAGATGTCGGCGCGCGACGAGAACCGGCATCTCGATGTCAAGCGGGAGGTTAACTTTCGGATGTCGGCGCTGATCGATCGGTACTGGACGCATTACGGCAGCAAGAAGCGTTCGGCGAGCCGGGAGAAAAGCGTTCTGGAGGGCATCCGGGACGAACTGGGCCGCTCATTCGTTCGGGAGGTCGACGGTGACGCCGTAGGGGGTTGGTACGAAAACCTCACGGCGGTCCGCGAATTGTCGCCGGGCACGGCCGTGCGGCATTTCAACGTCATGCACCACATGATGGAGAAGGCGTCGACGATCTGGTCCAGGGATACCGGAATCGATCGGAACCCCGCGGATCAGGTCGAGGTGAGGCGGCCTGACGATCAGAGGGACCGTTACCTGTCCGAAGACGAGCTTCGGAGGCTGAAGCAGGCATTGGATGAAAAGATGTACCGCAAGGGTACAAGAACGATCAACAAGACGTTTTACCGTCTGAGGCTGCTGGTGCTGATCGCCGTCACGACCGGAATGCGGGTGGCGGAGATCTTCGGCCTTGGATGGGCGGACGTGATGTACAGCGAGGGGCTGTTGGCGGTGAGGACGAAGCTGAAGGGCGGCAAGATGCGTTACGTCCCGATGCTTCCCGAGCTTGCCGGCGAGCTGCGGCGGTTTCCCGCCGTGATTGGAGAGGATCGGATTTTTCCGCCGGAGCCAGGCGCAACCAGCGGACGGCAGCGGGTCGAAGGCAGTTTCGAAGACCTTCTCGAAAGAGCGGGAATTCGGGATTTCAGGTTTCACGACCTTCGGCATACGTTCGCGTCCTGGTTCATGATGAATGGCGGCGATCTTTACGAGCTTGCAAAAATCCTCGGCCACTCGAATATCAAGATGACCGAACGCTACGCAAAGCTGGCGCGGCAACACATTGCGAGGACCGGCAGCACGGCGCGGGAAATCTGGAAACTGTTGGAGCAACCGGTTTGCGACAAGGCGAATGTCGGATGACGATGTTCGCGTATAGTTCGCGCGACTGAAACCCTATGTTTTTGGCTGCCGCTAAGTCTTTTAGAATGTGGTGGCCAGGGACGGAATCGAACCGCCGACGCCAGCCTTTTCAGGGCTGCGCTCTACCGACTGAGCTACCTGGCCGCCAATCGGTTATTGTATCAGACTGGGCCGGAAGCCGCCCTGCTACAGTGTAGCGAGCGCGGCCAATCCCTCGCCGGTACTCCGCTCCACGGCAGCGTGCAGGCTGTTGCCGTGCGAGTCCATCGTCACGATCGCCGCAAAACCCTTCACCTGCAAGCTCCACATCGCTTCCGGAATACCGAATTCCAGTAAGTGGACCCCCTTGACTTCCTCTACCGTGCGGGCATAGTATTGGGCGGCGCCGCCGATGGCGTTCAGATACACGGCGCCGCATTCCTGGAGGGCGGCCAGCGTCTTCGGCCCCATGCCGCCTTTGCCGATCACGGCGCGCACGCCGTAGCGCCCGATCACGTCCGCCTGATAGGGTTCTTCGCGGATGCTGGTGGTCGGCCCGGCGGCTTTCACCACCCAATGTTCGCCCTCTTTGAGCATTACCGGTCCGCAATGATACAGCACCGCGCCGTGTAAATCCACCGGGGGCGGGTTTTTCATCAGGTAGGCGTGGACGTTATCGCGGCCGGTGAACATCTCGCCGTTAATCAGCACCACATCACCGACCTTCAGCGCGCGCACGGTGGCTTCGGCGAGCGGCGCCGTCAGCACCACTTCGCGCCCGGTGAGCGGGAATCCGCTGGTTTTCGCCATGCGCTCGACCGGACGGCTGGGGTCGCGATACAGCCATTCGGTGATGGCGCCGTCCCGCGCGTCCAGCCGCACTCCCAGGCGGCGGAACGCCCAGCAATCGTACGCCACCGAGACGAAGAAACTGGCCGGCAGGCGGTTGGCGGCGGTGATTTTACAGCCGATCAAAGAGGCCTTGCCGCCGAAGCCCATGGCGCCGACGCCCAGCCGGTTGGCTTCCTCCATGATCTCGTCTTCCAGCTTCGCCAGCACCGGATTGGGATTCACATCGTCGAGGGTGCGGAACAACTGGCCCTTGGCCAACTCGTAACCGTGTGCGCGGTCGCTGCCGATGCAAACGCCCAGCGAGCCGGGAGCGCAGCCTTGTCCCTGCGCCTGCCACACGGCGTGCAGGATGCATTTGCGTACGCCTTCCAGGTTCCGGTCGGCGCGGCCCAGATGGTCCAGTGCGCAGGGCACCGAGTACTGGATGTTCTTGTTCTCGCAGCCGCCGCCCTTCAGGATCAGTTTCACTTCGATGTCGCCGCGCTCCCACTGATCGAAATGCATCACCGGCGTCTCGTCGCCCAGGTTGTCGCCGCTGTTCTTGCCGGTCAGCGAATCCACCGAATTCGGACGCAGCTTTCCCAAACGGGTGGCTTCCGCGATGGCCGCGCGAATCGCCCGCTTGATCTCCAGTTGATTCACCCCGACGGGCGTGTGCACGACGAAGGTGGGCATGCCGGTGTCCTGGCAGATGGGGCCCTCGTCGTCCTTCGCCATGTCGATGTTCGACAGAATGATGTTGAGCGCGTGCGACGATTGGGTGTGGGGCGTTTCCGCGCCCGCGGTGAGCGACATCGCCGCGCGCACGTCGGGCGGCAGATTCGTGGATGTCTGGGTAATCAGCTCCAGAAGGCTGCTGGTGAGGAGTTCCATACCGATATCTCCGGAACCTCCATTCTATCGAAGTTACGCGCTACGAACAGAGCCGGCCCTATCCGTTATTCGTAGCGCAAGGCTTCAATCGGGCTCATGCGCGCGGCCTTGATGGCCGGCAGCAATCCCGCGACAAGGCCCACAAATTCCAGCAGCAGGGTTGAAGTCATCACCGCGAATTGGGAAATCCGCAGGTGGATGTCGCCCGTACCGCTGGTGTCCTTGAACAGCGGCCCGAGCAGCGGCAGCGTCTGCAACGCGGCGGTCACGACATAACCGCAAGCCACGCCGGCGATGCCGCCGAGAGTGACAATGGCCATCGCCTCCAGCAGAAATTGCAACAGGATCGACCGGCTGGTAGCGCCAATCGACTTCAACATGCCGATCTCCCGCGTGCGCTGCGTCACCGAAACCAGCATGATATTCGCCAGGCCAACGCCGCCAATGGCCAACGTCAGGGTTCCCACGAAGCCCAGCAGGATACGCAGCGCCATCCCCATGGTGTCGACGATGCGCAGGAATTCGTTGAAGACGATCACCTGGACGGCGCGCTCGTCGTTGGGCGAGAAGTTATGCACGCGTGCCAGCGTTTCGCGCACCTGCCGGACGGCCTCCGCGCGAAAGAGCGGGTTTACCGGCATCCAGACGATGTAATCGGGGTATTTGATATCGCGCAGCAGCGAGCCGGTGTCATACGGAATGAAAATGCATTCGTTGTCCGGCTCGTTGTAATTGGAGATCTGCGTCTTGGTTTTCAGCACGCCGATCACGGTGAAGTGCAGCCCGTTAATGCCGATGTCTTCGCCTTCGGGAGGGATCTCGCCAAACATCTTGCGGGCCGCCTCGCCGCCCATCACCGCGACGCGCTGCTTCTGGGCCTCGTCCTCGGGGCCCAGCCAGCGGCCGGCGGCCACGGTTTCATTGCGGATGCGCCCGTAGACCGGGTAGACGGCGCGCACCGCGATCGATTGCGTGCGATAACCCCGCACTACGGATGCGCCATGCACCATCACCTCCGGCGAGACGGCGACCGCTAACGGCACGGCGTCGCGGATGGCGTCCACATCGGTGCGTTCCATGCGGATCTTCCGGCCGGCCCTTTCGCCGCCGGCCTGCGTGGAGGTCTGGCCGTCGAACATCAGTACCAGATCCTGGCCCACGGCCATGAAGGCTTTGCGCAGCGCCAGATGGAAGCCATCGCCGTACGAATAGAGAATGACGAAGCAGGCCACGCCCCAGGCGAGGCTGATGGTGGTCAGGATGCTGCGCTGCCGGTTGAACTTCAGGGCGGCGGCGGCCTCGGCGAAGATGGAGTTAGCGCTCATAACGGAGGGCCTCCACGGGCGTCAGGGACGCGGCGCGCCATGCGGGGAACAGGGCGGAGGCGATCGCCACTACCGCCAGTGCGCCGAACGACCACGCCGTGGTCGCGCCCTTCACCGGCAGCCCGGCGAACATATCCGATTGCAGCGGAAGCGAATTCACCACCGATGCCAGCCCGTAGGCGCCCAGAAATCCCAAAATGCCGCTGAGCCCCGCCAGGATCACGCCCTCCGCCAGAAAATCCATCATGATGCGCCGCCGCGTGGCGCCGATAGCCTGGCGCAGGCCGATTTCGCGCGTCCGCTCGGTGACCGACACCAGCATGATATTCAGGACTCCCACGCCTCCCAGCGTCAGCGTGATCACCGCGATGGCGCCCAGGAAGGCGGTCATCGAAACGAAGATCTGGTCCACCAACTCCGCGCTCTCCACCGTGTCCCAGATGTAAACCGCGCCCTTATCGTCCGTATCGAACTGGTGATTACGGCCCAGCACGCGCAAGACTTGCCGGCGGGCCGCCTTCCACTCGGTCAACGACCGTGGCACATAGATGATGTCGTTGACGATTCCCGGGTGGAAATCGTCATCTTTAGGAGGCAGATCGCGCACCATGCTGGCGTAGGGTATGTAGATCTTATCGCCGTCCAGGCCGTTGTAGCTGCTGTTCTGGTTCTTGGCGGGCATCAGGCCCACGATTCTGAAGGGCAGGCCATGCAGGAAGATCTGACCGCCTGGCGCCACGTTCCGCTCGCCAAACAACTGCTTGCGAACGTTGTCGCCCAGCACAGCCACGCGCTCCGCGCCGGTTTCATCGCGGTCTGCGAGGAAGCGCCCCTGGGCGATCGGTATCGTGCGAATCCTGGAATACAGCGGCTCCACTCCATTCACCGTGAACGATCCGCTGTTGTATGGGCTCGAAACCTTGGCGCCATTCTGCAGTTCGCCGATCACCCGGCTAACCAGATAGCATTCGGTGCGGATATCCTCGATATCGCCGTAGGTGAAGCGAATGCGCCGGCCGGCGCGCTGGCCCCCCACCTGCTTCTCCGTGCGGCCGGGAAACAGCAGCACAATATTCTCGCCGAGTTGCTTGGTGTTGTTGCGCTGACCCTGCTTGAAGCCATCCCCCATGGCTACGATCAGAACGATCGAGGCTACGCCCCAGGCAATGCCCGCCATGGTCAGCAGACTACGGAGCTTGTTGCGGAGCAGGCTGGAGCCGACCTGCGACAGTAACTCCTGGAGATAACCCATGGTCCATGCCTATTGCAGGATGACTTGCTGCCCTGCGTTCAGACCCTTGGCAATCTGCGTCTTGGAGCCGTTGCTGATTCCAGCTACCACGGCAATCTTGCGTTTGCCGGTCTCACTGGTGGGATCGGGCACTTCAACGGACGTGGATTTGTCCTTATTGTAGAGAATCGCGCCCTCAGGCACCGCCACTACTCCTTTGCGCTCTTCCAGGATGATCTCGGCATTGGCGGTCATCTCGGCACGGAGCTTGCGCGACTCGTTGGAGATGGAGACGCGTACTTCGAAAGTGGTGACGTTGTCTTTTTCCACGCCCATGGGCGAAATCTTGGTTACTTTGCCATTGAACTTCTCATCCTTGAACGATTCCACCGTGATCCGCGCGGGCTGGCCGAGGTAGATCTTGCCGACATCGCTCTCGTCCACCTTGCCTTTGACATATACTTCCGACAAATCGCCGAGGGTCATGACCAAGGTGGCGCCGGAACCCATGGTCAGAATGGAACTGACGGCGTCGCCCACTTCACGGTCGCGAGAAAGCACCACTCCGTCGATGGGTGAAATGATAGTGGTATTGCGCAGATCTTCCTCCGACTGCGCCAGCGCCGCGCGTGCCTGTTCGATGGAGGCTTGCGCTTTGGCGATAGCCGCCTGCGCCACCCCTAAGTTTACGGTGGCCGATTTCTGGCGGTTCACGGCCATGTCGTAGTTCTTCTCCGCGTCGTCCACCAGGTTGCGGGCGAGCAATTGCTCCGCATACAGGCCGCGTGCGCGGTCCATGTCGCGCTTGAGAAAAGGCACGTCGGGGCCGGCGGCATCTACTTTGTAGCGCTCATAGTCGGCCTCGGTGCTCTTCAGGTTGGCTTCAGCCAGAGACAGGGCGGCCTGGAACTGGCGCACCTGCGGCAGCACATTGTTTTCATCCAGCTTGCAGATGATCTGGCCCTTGCGTACCACGTCACCCACGTTCACGGGAAGGCTCTGGATAATGCCACTCGCTTTGGACTTGATCTCGACTTTGGTGACCGGCTCGATCTTGCCGGTAGCCACCACGGAACGGGCCAGATCGATACGCTCCGCTTTGACGAGTTTCTCCTGGTCAATCTTCGGCGAGCCGCGGCCGACTGCCTTCAGAGTGAATAGGGTCGCGCCCCCCAGCAGGGGCACCAGAAGGAACAAGATCCACTTGAGCGATCGCTTCTTGCGCGAGGTTGCCATAATCTTCCGTGCCTAGAGGGGATACGATCAGCCCAGGTGGATAGTTCCGTTTTAGCAGCCGCCTTTTCAGGCGGCTAAGCCGGCTGGAAAGCCGGCTGCGGCCAAGATTGGCCGCCCCACCTCATCGTTGTTTGTCGTTGGGGGGCGGAGTGGGGGAAGGT
>JBEKIM010000309.1:0-8196 GCA_050011755.1 Bryobacteraceae bacterium
CCGCGGCGAGCGGATCCGGTTTGGCGTTGGGACCTTCCGGATTCACGTAGATGAGGCCCATCTGAACGGCTCCGAGAGGATTGTCAAGCTGGCGCTCGCCGCTGTAGCGCTCGTCTGCCAGCCACTTGCCTTCAGGCCCCCAGTAAATATCTTCTTCCGGCTCCCAGATGTCCGGGCGCCCGCCGCCGAAACCGGAGGTCTTGAAGCCCATCGACTCCAGTGCCACGTTACCGGCAAGTACCATCAGGTCGGCCCAGGAGAGTTTCCGGCCGTACTTTTGCTTCACCGGCCAGAGCAGCCGGCGGGCCTTGTCGAGGCTCACGTTATCCGGCCAACTGTTGAGGGGCGCAAATCTTTGGGCTCCGGAGCCGGCGCCCCCTCGGCCATCCGCGATACGGTACGTGCCGGCGCTATGCCACGCCATGCGGATGAAGAACGGCCCATAGTGGCCATAGTCCGCCGGCCACCAGGACTGCGATGCGGTCATCAAGGCATGCAGATCCTTGATTACGGCATCGAGGTCAAGGGTCTTGAACTCCTCGGCGTAGTTGAAATCCTCGCCCATGGGGTTCGCCAATGGGGAGCGTTGGTGCAGGCTTTTCAGGTTCAGTTGATTGGGCCACCAGTCTGCGTTTGTCGGGCCCTTAGCCATTGCGTGTTTGCGCGCGCCGTCCGAGAACGGGCATTTTGCTTCGGTTGACGCTTCCTGATTGCCGGGGACAGGCTCCCCCACTGCTTTAGTGAATTGTTTTTCCGTTTCCATGTGTTTCATCTTCCTTAGAATCAGTCCAAAAAACTGTTAGGCGTTCCCGTTCGGGCAATCGCCGCCGGCCGCGCTCGCTGGCGACGCTTAACCGGAGCCGCGCCGCGGAGCGCACTTCGTGCAGAGTCCCCGGAAAATGAGCTCGCATTCGCGAAGAATCCGCTGACCCAGGGAGCCGGGGGCAGGCTTGGGCACTTCGAACCATTCCAGGTCCTCGACATTGCCGCAGCGATCGCAGATGAAATGGTGGTGCCGAGTGCCTTTCGCATCGAATCGGGCGGCACGGCCCTCGACGGCCACTTCACGCACCAAACCCGCCTGCACGAGGTCCCGCAGGTTATTATAAGTCGTGGCCCTTGACGAGCGCGGATCCATGCGATTCACGGCTTCGAAGATTTCCGCGGCCGTGGGGTGCCGGTTGTGCTTCATCAGGAATGCCATCACGGCGTAGCGCTGTGGGGTGCACCGTAACCCGCTGCCTTCGAGCGACAGCTTAATCTTCCCGGCCTCCATTTATAATTTAGACTATATCTAATGTGATAGTTTGTCAACAATGGGCGCCCGGCGCCTTTCGTCGAAAGGCCCGGAGCCGGGTCCGGGCCGGCCGGCACAGCCGCCCTAGCTTTTCGGTCCGAAATAGGATATAAAACACTTAATGTCTTTTTGGCACGAGCGTTCGCAAATGAAAATACCACAAAACCTCGCAATTTGCCTTTTCTCTCCCCTACTGCTGGCGTCAATCGCTTTGGGCCAGCAGGATTATGTCGGCCGCTACGACGTATACACGGGATTTATGTACCTGAGCAGCCCACTCATCAACCTTGGCGAGTCCGGCTTTCACACGCAAGTGGGAACGAACCCGGCGAAATGGTATTCGTTCGGTTTCGATTTCAGTACCGGCACCGGCGACACCACGTTGACGACCAACATGATGAAGTCTTCCGAGCAACAGTTCATTGCCGCGCAATTGGCGCCCTTCAAAGCCGCGGGCTTGCTGCCCACCAACTATGAACCGATCGTGCCGATGCACTCGCAATCCGAGACGTATGCCACCGGTCCGCAGCTCAACTACCGTCATTTTCGAGCGGTGACGCTGTTTTTCCACCCCGATCTGGGCGCCATCCACGAAGCCGCCATCCCGCATCCCAACCCGGCGGATCACATCGCCGTCGCACTGGTTGAGAATCTGGCGCCGTCCGGCACGAAAGCGGACTGGACGTATTTTTACGGATTCGGGGGCGGCATCGACTTTAACGTTACCCGCCATTTCGGGCTGCGCGTAACGGCCGATTTTGTGCGCGATCACTTGTTTTCCGACCTGCTGAACGCGCGTAATACGGTGCGTTTTTCAGTGGGACCGGCCATTCATTTCGGCAAGAATGTCGCCGCTCAGAAGTGACCCCGGCGGGGAACCTCCGCCGCGCCACGTGCTTCCTGATACACTAAGAATTCCGCATGCTATCGATCGTTATTCCGATACACAATGAGGAGCCGTCCCTTCTGCGTTTATACGACCGGCTCACGGCGGTCCTCGAGCCGCGCCGCCAGGCATACGAAATCCTGTTCATCGACGACGCCTCGACCGACGGCAGCTTCGAGTTGCTGGCCAACCTGGTAGAGACGGACGCGCATTTAAAAGTGATCCGCCTGCGCCGGAACTTCGGCCAGAGCGCGGCGCTGTCCGCGGGCTTTCACGAGGCCAAAGGCGACGTGATCATCGCCATGGACGGCGACCTGCAGCACGCACCGGAAGATATCCCAGCCCTGCTGGCTAAGATTGAGGAAGGCTACGATATAGCCAGCGGCTGGCGCAAGGAGCGCGTGGACAATCCGCTGACGCGCAAGATACCCTCGCGGATCGCCAACTGGCTGATGGCCAAGGCTTCCGGCATCGACCTGCGGGACTTTGGCACCACGTTCAAGGCCTATCGCGCGGAAGTGCTAAAGGACGTGAATCTCTATGGCGAGTTGCACCGTTTCATTCCGGCGCTGGCCAGTTTTTACGGGGCCCGCGTAGCGGAAGTTCCCATTCAGAATACGGCGCGCTCGGCGGGCGATTCGCACTATGGAATCGGCCGCACATTCCGGGTGATGTTCGATATCTTGACGATCAAGTTTCTCTTGAAGTATTTCACCCGTCCGATGCACTTTTTCGGATCGCTGGGCCTGCTGGGGACCGGCCTGGGTGGGCTGATCATGGTCTGGCTGGCGATTCACAAGTTGATGGGCCGGGAGTTGATCATGGTCGAGCACGGTCCGCTGATGATTGCCGGGGGACTGCTGCTGCTGGGCGGCTTGATGATGTTCAGCACCGGGCTGATCGGCGAAATGATGATGCGGACCTACTTCGAGAGCCAGGGACGCCGCATCTACGCCGTGCGCGAAATCGTGTCGCGCAAGCAGCGGGGCGTGGCGGGCGGCGCGCGCGGATGATCGCGCTGAACCGGACCGCGCACTGTAGTAAACTGGGAATTTAATACCAGCAATTCCAAAGTTTTGGAGGTTCCATGAAGTACCGCAATGTAGCCTTGCCCGCCCTGGGGATTCTGCTCTGCGCAATCGCCGGTTTTGCACAGACGACTTCCTCGCTGTCGGGAGAGGTCAAAGGTGAAGACGGCAACCCGATGAAAGGCGCGCTCATCAAGATCGACCGCCAGGACATTAAAGGTCATTACGAGGTCAAGACCGATAAAAAGGGGCGCTATTTCTACGGCGGGCTGCCCTTGGGCACGTACAAGATCACGCTTGAGGTGGGCGGCAAAGACATCGATTATGTCGACAAGGTCCGCACCCGGTTGGGCGACCCGGTGGAAAACAACTTCGACATGCAGGCCCAGGCGAAGAAGCGGCAGGCGCTGAACCAGGCTGCCGAGACCGGCAACCTATCGAAAGACCAGGCGCGCGGCATGTCCGCCGAGGAGAAGGCCGCGTTTGAAAAGGCCAACCATGAGCGCGCGGAACTGAAGGCCAAGAACAAAGCGCTCAATGACACCTTCAATGCGGGCAAAGAAGCCCTGAACGCCAAGCAGTACGATGTGGCGGTCACGCAGTTTACCAAAGCCACCGAAATGGCGCCCGAGCAACCGGTGATCTGGGCCAATTTGGGCGACGCCGAAGTCGGCTTGTCGAAGACCAAGACGGGAGCGGAACAAACCGACGCCCTCAACAAGGGCCTGGACGCATTCAAGAAGACGCTGGAACTGAAGCCGGACGACGCCGGAGTGCACAACAATTATGCGCTGGCGCTGGCGCAGGCCAAGAAGTTCGACGAGGCCCAAGCGGAACTCGGCAAGGCCGCCCAACTCGATCCTCCGAGCGCGGGCAAATACTACTTCAACCTGGGCGCCCTACTGGTGAATAACGGCCAGGCCGATGCCGCCGGAGATGCGTTCAAGAAGGCCATCGAGGCCGACCCGAAATATGCGGACGCGCAATATCAATATGGCATCTTCCTGATCGGGAAGGCAAAGCTGGGCAGCGATGGCAAGTATGAACCGGTGCCGGGCACGCGCGAAGCCTTCCAGGCGTATCTGGAACTGAAGCCCGACGGTCCCTACGCGGAATCGGCCAAGGGCATGCTCGCCAGTCTCTCCGGTGCTGTGGATACCTCTTACCAAAATCCTTCAGCCGCCAAGAAGAAGACTACCAAGAAAAACTAAGGGCGCGTGAATGCCATAATGGTTGTGGGGCGACGGAAAGATGGCCCCCTCGAATGATGCGCTTTTTGTTTGTCCGCGTAATCGTGCCGCTGTTGTTTCTGTGGCTGGTGCGCGGCATCCTCAGGTCGATGTTCGGGGGAACGAACAGCCCGGTTGCCGCCAAACGTGCGCGCCCGGTACCCACGGTTTCGCCTGGCGGCGAACTGAAGAAGGACCCGGTTTGCGGGACTTACGTCTCGACCGATACTTCCGTGACCCGGCGCATCGACGGCCAGACGGTGTATTTTTGTTCGCCTGCCTGCCGCGACAAATACCGCGCAGCGTAACGCCCCGTCCGCCGAATCACGCCAGAATGTCGCGCACCACGTTCCCCGCGATCCCGGTCAAGCGCGCGTCCAGCCCCTGAAACTTGACGGTCAGGCGTTTGTGATCGATTCCCAGCAGGTGCAGCATGGTGGCATGGAAGTCGGGCACGGCCACGGCGTGGTCGACGGCGGCGTAGCCTAACTCGTCGGTAGCGCCGTAACTGAGGCCGCCCTGGATGCCGCCGCCCGCCAGCACAAAGCTAAAACCCTTGATGTGGTGATCGCGGCCATCGCCCTGCGACATGGGTGTGCGGCCGAATTCACCGCCCCACACCACCAGGGTATCCTCCAGCATGCCGCGTTGCTTCAGGTCCGTGATCAGTGCCGCGGTTGGCCGGTCGGTTTCCTGGGCTTTGATGACGACGTTGGCCTTGACGCCCGAATGGTGGTCCCAGTCGCGATGGTAGAGTTGAATGAAACGCACGCCGCGCTCGGCCAAGCGCCGCGCCAGCAGGCAGTTGGATGCGAACGAGCCGTCGCCGGGCCGTGCGCCATACATCTCGAGCACGCTGGCAGGTTCCTTGCTCATATCGACCAGGTCCGGCACGCTCGTTTGCATGCGGAAAGCCATTTCGTACTGTGCGATGCGGGTCAGAATCTCTGGGTCCCGGGTGGCTTTGTATTCCAGGCGATTGAGTGCGTTCACGGCCTGGAACGATTCGCCCTCGGCGGCCGCGCCGACGCCGGGCGGATTCTGGATATGCAGGACGGGATCGCCGAAAGAGTTGAGCTTTACGCCCTGGAAACGGCTGGGCAAGAATCCGCTCGACCATTGGCGCGCGGCGATGGGCTGCATCTGCCCGCCCTTGCCATCGGACATGAGCACCACGAAGCCCGGCAGATTATCCGCTTCCGCTCCCAATCCGTAGAAGACCCAGGACCCCATACTGGGGCGTCCGGTGATGATCGAGCCGGTGTTCATAAGGGTATGGGCGGGGTCGTGATTGATCTGCTCGGTCCACATGGAGCGCACGATGCAGATATCGTCGGCCACGCTGCCGATATGCGGAAATAGGGAGCAGATCTCCTGGCCGGACTTGCCGAACTTCTGGAACGGATGCTGTGGGCCGAAACAGGTGAGGCGCTGTCCTTGCAGTTGCGCGATTTGTTGCCCGGCCGTGAAGGAGTCGGGCATGGGTTTGCCGGTCATCTCGGCGAGCTTGGGTTTGTAATCGAATGTTTCCAGATGAGAGGGTCCGCCGGCCTGGTAGAGGAAGATCACGCGCTTGGCCTTAGCCGCATGATGCAGCGGATTGACCACGCCGGCGGAGGCCAGAAGGCGGCGGTCGAGCAGCGAGTTCAGCGCCAGCAGGCCCACGCCGGCGAGGCCGTTCCGCAGGAAGGTGCGGCGGCAGACCTCGCAGCTATGCGGCGGGCTCGCAGCCTGCGCCGGACTCCCCGTCCCGCCCTCCAGTTCAGTTTCGTGTAATCGTTTCATGTAAGTTCAGGATTGCCCTGGCTACTAAGGTCATGGCGGCCACCTCGGGTTCGCCGGCGGTGGCCGTGCGCGGCGCTTCGCCTACGCTCATCAGTTGCGCGGCGGATTCGGGCGCGGCGCGGAAACGGTCCAGATTGCGGCGGTATAGGTCCTTCAGGATCTGGCCTTCCTCTTTGCCGGGGCCGCGGTTCAGGGCGCGCTCAAAGGCCCAATCCAGTTGCCGGTCGAAAGCCTGGCCGCCCTGCCGCACGATGTTTTCGGCGAATACGCGGGCGCTCTCCACGAAGATGGCATCGTTCATCAGGTCCAGGGCCTGCAAGGGCGTATTGGAACTCACCCGATTGACCGTGCATTCCTCCCGCGTGGGCGCGTCGAAAGTCAACAGCGTGGGGTGCAGGAAGGTGCGCTGCCATTCGGTATAAAGGGCGCGGCGGTAAAGATCGGGGCCGCGGCTGGCGGAGTATTCGCGCTTCGGAAAATTCATAGCCGCCAGATAACCTTCCGGCTCATACGGGCGCACGCTGGGTCCGCCGAAGCTCTCAACCAGAAGGCCGGAAACAGAGAGCGCGATATCGTGCACGATTTCGGCGTCTACGCGATAGCGGTTCTGGCGCGCGAGCAGGCGATTGTCCGGGTCGTGTTCATCGATCTGCGCGCTGCTCATCGAAGACTGCCGGTAAGTGTGGCTGGTGACGATGGTACGGATGATGTGGCGCATATCCCAATCGTGCGCGCCTTCAGCTTCCCATTCCGGATGCATGAATTCGGCGGCCAGCCAATCCAGCAATTCAGGATTGACGGGCCACTCGCCCTGCGAGCCGAGATCCTCAAGAACCTTCGAGAGACCCGTCCCGAAGAATTCGCGCCATAAGCGGTTCACATAGGCGCGGGCGGTAAGCGGATTCTGCTGCGAGACGAGCCAGTTCGCCAGATCCAGGCGCGTGGCGCGGCGGCCGCCGGTTTCGAGTTTGCCGAGAAACGCGGGCACAGCCGGTTCCACGATTTCGTGGGTTTCATCCATCCAGTTGGCGCGCGGCAAAATCCGCGTGATGCGCGGCCGCGTGGCTTCGGTAAGGACTACGCGCGGGATGCCGGCGTACAGCAAGTCGCGTTCAGCTTTCAGCCGGGCCAGGCGCACGTAAGCCGGCTGCAACTCCGGCGTGGAGAATTCAAAGAAGTCCAGCACGGCATCCCGCTCTTCCGCGCTGCGCTCGTCTTCCTGTCTCCGCAGGATCTTGGGCAGGTCGGGAGGTAGTCCGCGACCGGCCGCTACGGTTAAGGTGAGAGAAGGATTATCGGGCGGGCCGGCCTTGGTTTTAGCGCCGGATTCGCCATCCTCGGGCCAGGAGTACGTAGCCGCGGAGAGGGCCAGGCGGAAACGGCCGATGGTGGCGTGCCGCAGATCGGAATCGTGGTGCAGGCGTACCGTCACCACTGAGCCGGCGCGGGTATGCAGCGGTTCCGCGAAGCGCAGGGCGAGAAAAGGGCTGTATTCCTCAACGATCGTGACGCCCCATCCTGTCTTGGGATTGCCATCGATGGCGGCCATGGGCGGGTTCTCGACGCGCTCACCAGCGCCTCCCGACGTTGCCAGCACGAAAGGCAGCTGGTGCGGCGCGCCGCCGGCGTCGGCCACCTCCGCGTCCACTTCGGTGAGCACGAAGCGGTCGGCGCCGCGGGCGAAGCGCGACCCAGGCAGGCTCTGGTCCTGAAAGACGTCGATGCCCAACTCGGTCCATGCGCCTTCGCCGGGCTTGAACGTGACCGTATAGGTTTCGTTGGCGGGATTCGGGCCCGATGCCACGATAAGGCCTTCGCCGCGCTTACGTTCGGAGGCCAGCGAGCCGTGCAGATAGAAATCGCTCTGGACGGCTTCGTCGTTATAGATATGGAGTTCGGTGCCGTTGGCCGCCAAGGCGCTCGTAGGCCGCTGGTAGGTCCAGGCGAGTTTGCCGGTCTCCAGATCCGAAA
>JBEKIM010000310.1:0-8187 GCA_050011755.1 Bryobacteraceae bacterium
GATGAACGCAGATGAACCGAGAACGCAGAGAGCGAGCCCTCCGGCAGTTTGCCTGAAGCGGCGCGTGCAAGATCTCCCCCTCGCCCGGCGTGGCTGGCCCTCCCCCCTTCGCGGCCCCATGCCCATCCTGACAGGATAGAATGGTCGAAATGGCGCAAGCGAAGGCAACCCCTAAAACATACGACGTGATCGTGGTCGGCTCCGGAGCCGGCGGCGGCGTGGCCGCCCACGTGCTGTCTTTGGCCGGCGCCAAGGTCTGCATGCTGGAGGCCGGCGGCTGGTACGACGGCGCCAAACAGTCGGACATGTTCAAGTGGCCCTACAACGCGCCGCATCGCGCGGCCGGCACCAAAGAGAAGCCCTTCGGCTATTTCGACGCGACCCTGCTCGGCGGCTGGCATGTGCCGGGCGAACCCTATACCAATGCCGCCGGTACCGAGTGGATGTGGTGGCGCGCCCGCATGCTGGGTGGCCGCACCAATCATTACGGGCGCATCTCGCTGCGCATGGGCCCTTACGATTTCAAACCCTACACCCGGGACGGCCGCGGCTTCGATTGGCCGATCACGTACGAGGATCTGGCGCCCTACTACGACAAAGCGGAAGAACTGATCGGCGTTTTCGGCACGCCTGAAGGCCTCGAAAACACCCCCGACGGTAAGTTTCTGCCGGCGCCCGCGCCGCGCGGCTACGAGCGGATCGTGAAGCTGGCTTGCGACAAGGTGAATGTTCCGTGCATTCCGTCGCGCCTGGCCATCCTCACCCGCTCCATCCACGGGCGCACCGCCTGCCACTACTGCGCGCAGTGCGGCCGCGCCTGCGGCGTCAACGCCAACTTCAACTCTCCAGGCGTGCATATCTTTCCCGCCATCAAGACCGGCAACCTGGAAGTGCGCACCGGCGCCATGGCTCGCGAAGTGATGGTCGGTCCGGATGGCCTGGCGCGCGGGGTCTCCTATATCGACAAGAAAACCCGCGCCGAAGTCACCGTAAACGCCAGGGTGGTGGTGCTGGCCGCCAGTTGCTGCGAGACGGCTCGCATCCTGCTCAATTCCAAAAGCGGCCAGTTTCCAAACGGCTTGGCCAACTCCAGCGGACTGGTCGGGCGCTACCTCATGGACACCGTGGGATCGGATGTCGATGGATATTTTCCGATCCTCGAGGATCTGCCCCCGCGCAACGAAGATGGCGTCGGTGGCATGCATATGTACATGCCGTGGTGGCATTACAAAGACCAGAAGGCCGGCAAGATGCCCTTCGCCCGCGGCTACCACATCGAGTTCGGCGGCGGCCGGGGCCTGCCCGGCGCGGACGATTTCGGCGGCTCCGAGCGCATCCTCGGCGGCGGTTACGGCGTCGAGCTCAAGCGCAAGGTGCGCCGCATGTACGGCGCCCAGGTGGGTTTCAGCGGCCGCGGCGAAATGATTCCGAATGCGGACAGTTATTGCGAGCTGGATCCGCAAAAGGTGGATCAGTGGGGCATCCCCGTGCTGCGCTTCCATTTCAAATGGAGCCAGGATGAAATCCTGCAAGCGAAACACATGCAGGACACATTCAAGGAGATTATTACCGCGGCCGGCGGCAGGTACTTCACCGACGCTACCGCCGAAAACAACTGGGGGATCGCGCGCGGCGGCGCGATTATTCATGAGGTGGGCGCCGCCAGAATGGGCGACGATCCCAAGAGCTCGGTGCTGAATCCATATTGCCAGGCGTGGGATTGCAAGAACCTGTTTGTCACCGATGCCGCGCCGTTTGTCAGCAACGCCGACAAGAATCCGACGCTGACCATCTCCGCGCTGGGCTGGCGGACGTCGGAATACATCGCCGACCAGGTGAAGAAGAGGAACTTATGAAAGAGAAATCGGGAGTCAGCCGCCGCGACTTGTTCCAGATCGTAGGATCGGTGCCCGCGTTGGCCGCCGTAACGGCGGGCGTGAGCTCGGCGCAATCGCGCGAAACCCCGCCTGGCGCATACCAGCGCAAAGTATTCGACGACCGCCAATGGCATACCGTGCGCGTGCTTTGCGATCTGATCCTGCCCGCCGACGAGCGCAGCGGCAGCGCCACGCAGGCGGGCGTTCCCGAGTTCATCGACGACTGGCTCAATTTCAGGAAAGAAGAGGACGGCAACGACGATCTGGCGGCCACCATCCTGGGCGGCCTGGCGTGGCTCGATCGCGAATCGTCGCGCCTATTCCGCAAGCCCTTTGCCGGCGCGGGCGTGGATGGGCAGAAGCAGATCCTCGATCGCATCGCCTGGCCCGAGCGCGCCCTGCCCGAAGATCGCCGCTGGGCCGCCTTCTTCAACCGCTTCCGCGACCTGACCTTGAACGGCTTCTATTCCAGCAAAGTAGGCATCGCGGATCTGCCGTACCTCGGCAACACCGCCGTACCGGAATGGAACGGCTGCGATCCGGCGGTATGGGCCAAGCTGGAAGAACGGATGAAGAACGGCTATAAGGGCCTGGGCGGGGAAGTCAAGCCCTGGACTTAGTTCGCCGGCATGCGCAGTGCGATCGGCGGTAGATAGGTGGCTTTCTCTTCCCTCTTCCACCATGCGCCTGTCCGCTTTCGCTCGGCGAAATCCGTGAAGCGATACTCATACACCATGGCGCGTATATACCGCGGCGGGCTCCCCGGGAACGGGTTGTACTTCAGCAGCCCAAGTACGGGAGCCGATCCCTGCATCAGCCGTGCCGCGAAGTTGTAGAACCAGGGATTCTCGCCCGCGCTTCCCAGCGCGGCGAACCACATTTGCCAGTCCAGCCGGGGTTGATATGGCGCTACCCATGGCGGCGCGCGCCGGACGTCTCCCGGCTTGTAGCGGAATTCATACGCCAGCCAGTGGGTCCCATCGTTCGCCCCCTCCACCACGATTTCCAGGCGCGTGGTGGTCATCACCGCGAACAAGCCATAAGAATTGATCAATCGCAGCGGCGAGATCCAGGCCAGGTAGCCTTGTGCCGGTGCGGGCAGCGGCATGCGCAGTGTCTCCAGAAACTGCAATCCGCTGGTGGTGAGCACGAAGACCATCAGGGCCACCGTCACGCCCCGGTGAGTACGGTTTTCCGGCCGCGCTTCGCCCGGTTGTTCCGCGAAAAGGAAGATGCATAAAGCGATGGCCAGCAGATTGAAGAAAGTATAATTGCCGGTCAGCAGAATCAGCACTTGCAGCCCGATGAGCAGGCCCGCCGCGATGCGCCGCGGCTTCGTCGGCGCGAAGATCAAAAAAGGAACCAACAGTTCGACGAAGAAAACGAAGGCCGTGGAGGCCTTCTGAAACCAGAGCGGGAGCTGATCCATGTACCACGCCACGGGCGTGGGTAGCGGCTGCGTCAGATAGTGATAATGGAGCGCCGTCAGGTCGCGCCAGGTAGGGTCGCCACTCAGCAGTTTCACCAGGCCGGACATAAACATCAGGCGGAAGAGCAGCCACCGGAACAGCCACACGCGCCCCGCGGAGTCATCCGCGAAGATCGCCAGGAAGCCGGCCTCCGTCAACAGGATGTCCCACTGGAACGACCAGAAATCCTGACCGGCGGTCGAAATCGAAATATACAGGATCAACAGCGCGATCAGGCACGCCCGGCGGAAGAAGCCGAGCATCAGGACAATCGCCAGCGCCGCTCCCCCTATCCATACCACGCGCAAGGCCGCGTCGCTCGCATCGATCCAGAAGACCGTGGGCGCGTACCAATAGGCGCCCACTCCCAGCGTCTGGTGCATGCCATGCAGATACTTTGCCAACGGAAGGATGCCCTGCGATCCGATCAGTCGTTCGGCCTGCACGCCGAACGATACGAACGCGATCAGGTAGACGACGCCAAGGGCCTTTAGAAATAACGCGGTAGCGTGCTTCAAGAGACGCACTCGAGGATGTAGTAGGTCTTGCCGTCGTCGCGGGCGATCTTGCCGGCCACTACCCACTCATGGCCGTCCGCCAGATAAATGCGCCGGTAGGAATCGTATCCCACTCCGATCTGCCGGTCGATGCGCGATGTTTCCACCTCGCGCGTATCCCCGGGAGTCCATGACTGCTTGACCACGCGGAAAGGATCCATTCGCCAATTATAAATCGGCTGGAAATGGGGCTTCCGGGCGGTCCGTTCGATGCGAATCGGGTGGCTGGAGTTAACTATCCAGGTTAACTTTTGGTTCAGGAGTACTAACCGAAGTACAATTGCGGGTGGCCAGTGGTTAATTCCTATAATTATCCCGTAGGCAATAATATGAAACGCACCTCGTACATACTATCTGCGGTCACACTACTCCTGCTCCTGGCGGCTACCATTCCGTCGGGGATAGCTCAGAAACGGGATTTGCGCGCCCAGACCCTTGCTTCGCACGGAGTTCGTCCGAATGCCGCCGGCACGGTGTTCGGCGCGGCGCAAAGCTACTCCGCCGGCGCGGGAATCAGCCAGTCGGTGGTGGCCGACCTCAATGGCGATGGCATACCGGATCTCGCCGTGGTTTCGTGCAATGCCTCCTCTTGCGGCAGTGACGCCGCTTCGGTGGCCGTGCTGATCGGCAACGGCGATGGCAGCTTGCAGGCGCCCGTCATGTATTCCACGGGGTCGTTCAATCCGATGTCGGTGGCTGTAGGCGACCTTAATGGAGATGGCATCCCGGACCTGGTGGTTGCCTCTCAGTGCGCCTCCAGCGTCAATTGCGGAACCGGCCAGGTAAGCGTGCTGCTGGGCAAAGGAGACGGCACCTTCCAATCGCCCGTGCCATACTCGACCGGAACCGGCAACAGCTACTTTGTGGTGATCGGCGATTTCAACGGTGACGGCAATCCCGACCTTGCCGTGGCGAACCAAACCAGCCAGACCGCGAACGGCACCATCGCCATTCTGTTGGGCAATGGCGACGGCACCTTCCAATCGCCTGCCGCTTATTCAACCGGGGCTCCATCGGCTGTCTACCTTGCGGTCGCCGACTTCAACAACGATGGCGCCCTGGATCTGGCGGTAGCCAATTCCGGAACCGCGGACTCCGTCGGCATCCTGTTGGGAAATGGAAACGGCTCCTTTCAAACCGCCACGATCTATGGATCCGGCGGCGCCTTCGTCAACGCCCTCGCCGTGGCGGACTTCAATGGAGATGGCATGCCCGACTTGGCCGTAATCGACGGCTGCGCCTCCGATTCCAACTTGACTTGTTCCGCAAGCGGTGCGGTGGGCGTACTCTTAGGAAACGGCGACGGCACCTTTCAAGCGCCCGTCAGCTACGGGTCTGGGGGGAATTATGCCAACTCTGTGGCGATAGCCGACTTCAATGGAGACGGCATTCCCGACCTGGCCGTCGGTAACTACGGGCCGTCTGCCGGCGGCGGCAGCGCGGGCGTGTTGAGTCTATTACTCGGTAACGGCGATGGCACATTTCAGCCGGCCGCCACATTCGGCACGGGAGGAGACTTCGCCGCCTCCGTCGCAGCCGCTGACTTCAACCAGGATGGGCAACCGGACGTAGCTGTAATCAACCAATGCAATAGCTCGGGAAACTGCGCCAACGGGGTAGCCGGTGTAGCGCTGAACGCCGCCTCCGGCTTCAGCCTATTTGCGAGTTCCACATCGTTGACCTCATCTGTAAATCCGGCGGCCGCCAATCAATCCGTGCTCCTGACCGCCACGGTCACGCCTGCGTTCAATAGCGGAGCGCCTACCGGCAGCGTGACTTTCTACAATGGCGCCACGGCGCTGGCTACCGTGGCCCTATCCAGCGGCCAGGCTGCCTTCACCGCTGCATTTGCCTCGCCCGGTCCGCAGGCCTTGCAGGCGGCCTATTCGGGCGATAACAACTATGCCCCCAGTTCGTCTGCGGTCGTGCGCGAAATCGTGGGGACTCCGGTGACGTTGACCTCGTCGCTGAACCCATCCCCGTTTAATCAATCGGCGACCTTCACGGCCACCGTTGCGGGAGCCGGCGGCACGCCCACGGGAACCGTGACGTTCATGGACGGAACCACCTCCCTGGGAGCGGTCAGACTGGCGAATGGCGCCGCCGCCGTAACCAAATCGTTGACTGCCGGCACGCATTCCATAACGGCTGCCTATAACGGCGACAGCAACCTTGCGCCCGGCTTTGCAGCGTTGACTGAGGTGGTCAGCCAGGCGAGCGCCACGGCTTTGGTATCGAGCGCCAATCCGGCCAGCCCTAACGAACCCATCGCCTACACCGCGACCGTAACCGGACAATATGGCGGCGTGGTTACCGGTACCGTCGCATTCATGCAGGGCACACCGGCGGTGACGTGGGGAACCGCGGCCCTGGCTAACGGCGTTGCGGTCCTCTCCAACACCTTCAATAAGGCAAACACCTACCCGGTCACTGCGGTGTATCTCGGCAGCCCCAGCTACCAGGGCAGCACGTCCACCGCGCTCAACCAGGTGGTAAGCGGAAACCAGAGTGTCTCGACGACCACCGGCCTGGTGTCGTCCGGCTCCCCCTCGATCGTGAACCAGCCCGTCACTTTCACGGCGACCGTCACTCCTGCGTCCGGCGCCGTACCGAACGGCGAGACCGTGACCTTCTACAACGGAACGAACACGCTGGGTACCGGGACCACCGCTAACGGGGTAGCTCAGTTGACCACATCTTCGCTGCCCGTCGCCACCAACTCGATCACCGCCACCTATGCCGGTGACGCAATCTACCAGGGAAGCACATCGCGCGTGGTGAAGCAGGTCGTGCAACTCGGCCCTACCAATACCACGTTGAGTTCCAGCGCGAACCCGTCGATATACGGCCAGCCCGTGATCTTTAGCGTTGCGGTCGCGCCGCAATCGGGTTCGGGCACGCCCACCGGCACGGTGCTCCTCAAAAACGGCGGCACGGTCATTAACTCCATCACCCTGACCAACGGGACCGGCTCTTATACCACATCCACGCTGGGTGCCGGCTCATATTCGATGACCGCTACCTACACCGGCGACTCCAGTTTTGCCAACAGTACATCCGCTAGCGTGACACAAACGGTCAACGCCAGCTCCACCGTGACGACCCTCACTTCCTCGCCCAACCCATCGTCTGTAAACCAAACAGTGACGCTCACAGCCACTGTCACCGGGCAGTATAGCGGCAAACTGGGTGGAACCGTGACCTTTACGCAAGGCGCCAAGACTCTTGGCAATGCCCTGCCGGCCGCCGGTACCGGCAAGGCTTCCATTACATACTCCTTCGGCGCCACCGGCACATACGCGGTGATTGCTACGTACTCCGGCGACACAAACGATACCGGCAGCGCTTCCGCGGCTCTGAATCAGGTGGTAGGCAACATCTCAACCACCACTACCGTCACTTCATCCGGCTCGCCCGCATATGCCGGGCAAGCGATCACGTTCACTGCCGGTGTTACGCCAACGTCCGGTGCCATACCGGATGGCGATACGGTCACATTTTATGACGGGTCGGCCGCCATCGGCACGGGCACGACAAAGGGCGGAGTCGCCAACCTCGTCATCTCTACCCTCGCCGTTGGAACTCATTCCATCACCGCGACCTATGCGGGAGACTCGACCTATCAGGCCAGCACCTCGAAGGTGTTCAGGCAGGTAGTCAGTCTGAACGTCAGCGTGACCACGCTCGTATCGAGCGCCAATCCATCCGTCTATGGTCAGTCCGTGACCCTTACCGCCACGGTCGCCGCGGGATCCGGGTCGGCGACACCGACAGGTAAGGTTCTATTCAAGAACGGTGCGACGGTGATGCAATCCGTCGGGCTCGTGAACGGGGTCGCTTCGTACACTCCAGCCAGTCTGGCAGCCGGCTCCCTGCCGCTCGAGGCCTCCTACACGGGCGATGCCAACTTCGCGTCGAGCGACGCCACCTTGACTCAAACCGTAAATCAGTCGACGACCACGACCACCCTGACTTCGACTCCGAACCCGTCCTCGTTGAGCCAGACGGTTACGTTTACCGCAACGGTCACCGCGCAGTATTCCGGTACCATCACGGGAGCCGTATCGTTCCTGAACGGATCGAAAACCCTGGGAAGCGCCACGCCCACGCGCGGCAAGGCCACCTTCACGTATGCCTTCCCCGCCGCCGGCACAGACTCCATCACCGCGGTTTACGCCGGTGACGCGAACAATCGCACCAGCACCTCCCTGGCCGTGAGCCAGGTGGTGACCACCGCGCCTACCACCACCACGGTTACCTCCTCTGCGTCGACCGCGCCCGTGG
>JBEKIM010000311.1:0-8168 GCA_050011755.1 Bryobacteraceae bacterium
AAAATCCCGGGCGTACATATCGCCTTCGGCGATCCTTACGGAAGCTATACGGGTGCCCCGTGGCGATGTTCCACGCACATCGACGTGGTCGGCCGTAAGTTCGACATCTGGGCCGACGATCGCATGATTATGCGGCATGGCGAATTCGTGCTGGGGGGCGGGGTTTAGAACCCGCCGGCAAGGTGGCCGGCGAGGCCCCCGCAGGCCTACTCAACCTATGATCCCCGCGCTTCGCGAACGCTTCAACGCCGCCTTCACCCCGGAGAAGTACGCCGCTTTCATAGCGCGGATGGAAGAGACGACCGGCACGCCGCTGGCTTTTCGCCACTCCGAAACGCCCTGTTTCTTCCCCGCGCCGTTGATCGACTCCATGGCGCGCGACGGCAGCGAACTGATCCGCCAGTTGACCTCGCCCGAGTATCTGGCCATCGCCCGCCAGGCTGTGCCGCCGCAATACGATGTGCCGCACGAACCGGATCACCCGCTCTTCCTGCAGGTGGATTTCGGCCTGGTGCGCGCGCCGGATGGGGAAATCGTGCCGCGCCTGGTCGAGATCCAGGCCTTTCCGTCGTTGTACGCCTATCAACCGGCGCTCTCGCAGATGTACATCGACACTTACGATCTGGATGCGAGCTTGCGCTACCTGCTGAGCGGCCTGGACCTGGCGGGCTACCAGGCGCTGCTGGGCCGCGCGATTCTGGGCGGATACGAGCCGGAAAATGTCGTCCTGATGGAGATCGATCCGCAACATCAAAAGACGGTATCGGACTTCATCCTGACCGAGCGCATGTTCGGGGTGCGCGCCGTGTGCATCACCGGGATTCGCAAAGAGGGCCGGCTGCTTTATTACGAACGCGATGGCCGCCACATCCCGATTCATCGTATTTATAACCGAACCATCGTGGACGAGCTGGAACGCCGGGGGATCGTGCCGGCCTTCGATTTCCGCGACGGCCTGGACGTAGAATGGGCGGGACATCCCAACGATTATTTCCGCATCAGCAAGTTTTCGATTCCGTACCTGCGCCATCCATGCGTGCCGCAGACCTGGTTTCTCGACCAGCTTCATCACATTCCGCAGGATACTCACAACTACGTGCTGAAACCGCTCTACTCGTTTGCGGGGCTGGGCGTGCGGATCGGCCCCGCGCGCGACGAGATCATGGCGATTCCCGCGGAGCGGCGGCGCGATTACATCTTGCAGGAGCGCGTCAACTTCGAGCCGGTGATCGAAACGCCGCACGGCAAGACCCGCGCGGAGATCCGCATCATGTATATCTGGCAGGATGAATTACTGCCGGTCTCACTGCTGGTGCGGATGGGCCGGGGCGCCATGATGGGCGTGGATCACAACAAGAACCTGGAATGGGTCGGGGCCTCGGCGGGTTTGGTGCGTTAGGCTTGGCCACTCCTGGCCCGTGGCGTACCGTCGAAAACCCACTTGGGGGGCGGGCAATCCTGCCCGCCCCTCCAAATTGAGTTTTCATGACATCTGGTGGCCCGCAGGGCCATCCTGACACGCTTCAGCGTGCTGCGGCGGACTTCTTCAGTTCGCCGCTTGGCGGGACCTAAAAATCCGCCATGGCCGCCAACAGTTTGCTTGTGTTTTCGGCAGTCGTGGGCCTAAGTGCGCAAGACCGCGGCGCCGCGCACCGCGTCGTGCTTCAAAGCGTTTAGCGCGGCATTCGCGTCCGCCAGTTCAAACTCCTGCACCCGGGTATGAATGGGGATTTCGGCGGCGATCTTCAGAAAATCTTCGCCATCCTGCCGGGTGTTATTCGCCACGCTGCGAACCACCCGCTCATGATACAGAAGGTTGTAATCCATGGCGGGAATCGGGCTCATGTAAATTCCCCCCAGCGCGACCGTGCCGCCTCTCTTCAGCACACGCAACGCGGACACCACTAACTCGCCGGCGGGCGCGAAGATGATCGCCGCATCCAATTTGTCGGGCGGTTGATCGTCCGTCGCGCCGGCCCACTCCGCGCCCAGATCGCGCGCCAGTTGCCGATGCCGCTCGTCCCGCGTCATGGCGTAGACGCGCGCGCCCCAGTGGCGCGCCACCTGTATCGCGACGTGCGCCGCGGCGCCGAAGCCATAGAGTCCCAACACACCGCCCGCCGCAATGCCCGAAACGCGCAGCGCGCGAAAACCGATGATCCCGGCGCATAGCAGCGGCGCGGCGGCCATATCGCCGAAACCGTCCGGAATGGGATAGACGAAATTCTCCGGCGCGACGATATATTCCGCATAGCCGCCATCGACCGTGTAGCCGGTGAAGACCGCGTTCGCGCAAAGATTCTCGCGTCCCGAGCGGCAATATTCGCAAATGCCGCATGTGCGATGGAGCCACGCCACGCCCACGCGCGCGCCTACCCCGAATCGCGACGCCCCCGCGCCGCGCCGCTCCACCGTGCCTACCACCTGGTGCCCGGGTATCAGCGGACGCTTGCGCGGCGGCAGTTCTCCTTCCACCACGTGCAGATCGGTGCGGCACACGCCGCAGGCCCGCACTCGCACCAGGACTTCATGTGTGTCCGGATCCGGCACGGGCGCTTCCGAGAATCTCAAAGGGTTGGTTTCAACGGGTCCCGCCGATTCCAGAATACAAGCTTTCATAGCCGCTCTCCCTCCGTGTAAACATTCACATCCGGTCATTCTGAGCGCGTAACGAAAATCATTTCGCAGCGTCTTAACCGACAGTGTAGTATGCTTTGGGGCGATTTGCGAATATTGTACTCCGTTCTACTATAGGCCGCACAGGATACCTGACTTTTGGCGGCATTGTCACTGGACGGCGGTATGTCCGCGCGGCTCCGAAGGCATTACACTGACCGTAGTTAGTTATGCCTGAATGACTTAATCTAATGCGTCTTTAAGTATTTAAGGAGCAATGCCATGACCACCATCGCTAATCCAAGGTTGCGCGCCGTTCTGGCTGTGGCCGCGATCGTGCTGTTTATCCCCGTGCTGTCCGCCCAGTCCATCATATCCGGCGACATAACCGGCACGGTAACCGACCCCAGCGGGGCCAGCCTTCCGAACGCTCAAGTTACGCTGCACAATACCGGAACCGGGGCGTCTCAAACCGCCTCCACCAACACGGAAGGCAGTTACAGGTTCGCATTTATCCCGCCCGGAACCTATAGCGTCTCCGTTACGGCCCAGGGATTCCGGGCCGCCCGCCAGACTAAGCTCGCCGTACAAGCCGGACAATCGTCCACGGCTAACTTCCAACTGTCGTTGGCCGCCGCCACCCAGACAGTTGAAGTGACCGAGCATGCGGCCGGCGTACAGACACAGGATGCCGATACCAGCACTAACTATAGCGAGGAACAGATCCTGAATATGCCCAATCCGGGCGGCGATCTTACTTACATTGCCCAAACCGCGCCTGGCGTAGTAATGAACACCCAATCGGGCTACGGCAATTTCTCGGCCAACGGGATGCCCGGCACATCCAACCTCTTCTCTATTAACGGCCAGAATTTTAACGATCCGTTCCTCAGCTTGAACAATAGCGGCGCTTCCAATCTCCTGCTGGGCTCCAACGATGTCGCGGAAGCGAACGTGATTACCAACGCGTACTCCGCCCAATACGGGCAGTACGCCGGCACGCAAGTGACTTACATCACCAAGTCGGGGCGCAACGAATTCCACGGAGACGCCATCTGGAATTGGAACGGCCGGTTCATGAACGCGGACGACTTCTTCAGTAACTCGATCGGCTCTCCCCGCCCGTTCGATAACTTCAACCAGTGGGCCACGGATGTCAATGGGCCGATCTGGAAGAACCACACCTTCTTCGACGTGGATTACGAGGGAGTGCGCGAGGTGCTACCCACAGCCAGCACCCTGGTATTGGTTCCCAGCCCGCAGTTTCAGGCGGCTACGCTGGCGAATCTCACCACCGTCGGCAATGCGGCCGAGATCCCGTTTTATAAACAGATCTTCGGTGTGTACAACGGCGCGCCCTCCATCGGCTCGGCTGTGCCGGCGACCAGCGCCAATGGCGGCTGCGGCGACTTTACCCTGCTCGGCGCGGGCGTACCGTGCGCCGACCAGTTCCGCGCCACCGCCCCCAACAAACTGAACGAATACCAGTGGTCTGCGCGCGTCGATCACAATATCAGCGACAAAGATCGTGCCTACGTGCGCGTCTACCGCGACAACGGCTTCCAACCGACCTTCACCAGTCCCTTCGGTTCCACTTTCAATGCGCAAAGCAATCAACCGCAGATGTCCGCGCAGTTGTCCGAGAGCCATACGTTTAACGCCACCACGGTGAATCAGTTGAACGGCTCGGCGCTGTTCTATTCGGCCACTTTTCTCCCGTCGAATCCCTCCGCGGAAAACGCCGCGCTACCCGCGCTGGTGGGGTTCGCCGGCGGCGAATTCACCGAGACCGAGGACCAGCCGTTTTTCTTTCCGCAAGGGCGCCGCGTATTCCAGTATCAAGTCATCGACGACCTTTCGCACGTGATGGGAAATCACACGTTCCGGCTGGGCTTCTCGTGGCTGCACGACAACATCACCGATCTGGGCTTCGGTCAGAATACCCAGGGTTCGCTAACCGTCGCCTCGCTACAGGAGTTCTTCAACGGCGGCGGCCCCAACACTTTGTTGACACAGAATTTTCCGAATTCCACCGAGCAGCCGTTCGAGTTAAACACATTTGGCGGTTACCTGGCCGATGACTGGAAGGTGAATGACCGCCTGACGGTGTCGCTGAACCTTCGCCTGGAGAATTACGGCAATCCGATTTGCGGCCACGACTGCTTTTCGCGCCTGGCCGCGCCTTTCGATGGCGGACTGGCGAACCCCGATACACCCTATAATCAGGCCATCGTCTACGACCAGCACAATGCTTTTGCCAACACGCAGACGGTTGTTTGGGAGCCGCGCATCGGAATCGCCTGGCGGCCGTTTAAGAACGACGGCACCGTCGTCCGCACGGGCGCGGGCGTTTTCGGCGACGAACTCCCCGGGTTCCTGGCGGAGAACGCCGCGTTCAACCCTCCGGGCTTGACGGCGTTCACCATTGCCAACGGCAACATCGCCCCGGGCGTACCGGGAAGCCTGTTTACCACGGCCGCGCAGGCCAACCAGGCCTTTCTCAGCCAGTTTGCCGCGGGCGGCACGCTGTCTTCCATCCAACAGGCTACCAATGGCGCGTTCGTTCCACCTAATGTATTCGGCTTCCCCGGTACCTTCTATTCACCGAAATACTATAAGTGGAACTTTGAAATCCAGCACGAGCTCGGATGGCATACGGTGATGAGTATGAATTACAACGGCATGCACGGCATTCACATTCCGATCGACGACAACGGCATGAACGCATACTGCCCCACTACCGTGTGTCCCGGCGGGTTCGCGGGATTACCGTCCGGGGTACCGAACGCCAGCTTTGGCGTGGTGAACCAGATCCTTTCGGCGGGCACGTCGAACTATAACGGCCTGACCGTCAGCCTGCGCCGTTCGATCGCCGCCGGAATCAGTTTCAACCTGAATTACACCTGGAGCCACGCGCTGGACGACGTTTCGAATGGCGGCCTGCTGCCCCTGAATGCGCTGCAAACCGACACCAGTCTTCTCAACCCGCAGAATCCTTTTAACATCAGGGCCAATTATGGCGATTCCGACCTGGACGTGAGACACTACGTGAGCTTCGGCTGGGTGATGAGCGACATGTTCCGGCACGCCGGGATGCACTGGGGTCCGAACCAGGTATTTGGCGGCTGGACGCTCTCGAGCAACGTCTTCTTCCGCACGGGCCTGCCCTTTACCGTGGTCGATTCGGCCGCCACGACGACACTCGGCGGCTTCAACTACGGCGGCACGATCTTTGGCACGCCGCTGACCAACAGCTTCGCAAGCTGCGGTTCGGGCGCGGTGAACGTTCCCTGCCTCACGACTTCCGAATTCGGAGCGAGCAACCCGAATCCCACCGGCTTCGGATCCCAGGCGCGCAACGACTTCCGCGGCCCCGACTTCTTCGACATCGATCTTTCGCTGATGAAAGACTTCGCGATCGGCGAGCACGTGCGGTTGGGAGTTGGGGCGCAGGCATACAACCTGCTGAATCACCCGAACTTCGATCAGCCCGTGAACGATATCGCGAATCCATTGTTCGGGTCGATTACGCGGTTGGTGGGACCGCCCACCAGCATCCTGGGGTCGTTCGTGGCGGGCAACGATTCGCCCCGCTTCGTGGAGTTGAAGGCCGAGTTGCGATTCTAGAGAAAGCCCGTGGCGCACGCTTCAGCGCGCTTCAGCGTGCGCCCCCGGCCGAGCCGGTTGGAACAACTGTGTGACCCCGCGTGGGGCACCGTCGAAAACCCATCGTGGGGCGGGCAATCATGCCCGCAGCCGCCCTTCAGGCGGCTAAGCCGGCTGGAAAGCCGGCTGCGGCCAAGATTGGCCGCCCCACTACTTTTGGTTTTCATCATCTTTGCGGCTCCGAAAAACAACCGCTAACTTATTGAGCGGCGATGGGGTCTCAGATGTGCGGCTTTTTTGTCGACCCGCGCGCAATGCTATACTCCCAGATCCATGTCCTCATCGGAAACAGGAGTTTTGTACCCCGCCGGCAGACCTTACCGGTTCATCATATTAGCCTTCGCCGCCCTGATGGCTTTCGGTAGTTACTTCGCCTATGACAGCGTGGGCGCCATCGAGACCACTCTCATCCAGGTCTTCCACACCGACCGCGCGGCGATCGGCACGATGTACACCATGTATAGCGTGGCCGCTGTTGTCGCGGTGGGGGCCGGAGGAATTCTCATCGATCGCGCGGGGGTGCGCCGCGCCAGCATGATTTTCTCGGGCTTCGTGGTAGCCGGCGCGGCCATGGTCGCCTGGGCGCCCAGCCTGCCGGTCCTCTATGCCGGCCGCGTCATTTTCGGCGTGGGCTCGGAATCCATGATCGTCGCGCAGAGCGCCATCACCGCGCGCTGGTTCTCCGGCAAGGAACTGGCCATGGCTTTCGGGATCACCCTGACCATCGCGCGCCTGGGCACGCTGTTTTCCTTCAACACCGAAGAGTTGCTGGCCGCCCGTGTCGGCTGGCGGGGCGCGCTGTGGATCGCGGCCGCGCTGTGTGTCTTCAGTCTGTTGTGCAACTGGATCTATACGCTCATGGATCGGCACGCCGAACCCATCCTGAAACTGCCCGAAGCCGGATCCGGCGATAAGATCACCTGGAGCGATGTGGGCAAGTTCCGCCCCTCTTACTGGTACGCCGTCGGCATTTGTGTAACCTTCTACTCCGCGATCTTTCCGTTTACCGCGCTGGCGACCGACTTCTTTCACGACAAGTGGCAGATGCCCATGGCGTCGGCCGAGGGCCTGGGCTTCTTTGCCGGCGTGTTCTTCAATCTGACCCACATGTTTACCACCGCCCAGGGAGTGACGTCAATCATCATCGCCGCGTCGATGGTGCTGGCGCCGTTCGCCGGCAACCTGGTGGATCGCGTCGGGCGCCGCGCCACGCTCATGGTGGTGGGGTCGCTCCTGATTGTTCCGGCGCACCTGCTGCTCGGAATCACGCACATCTCGCCGGTGTTTTCGATGATCGTGCTGGGCGCGGCCTTCGTGCTGGTGCCCGCCTGCATCTGGCCATCCGTGCCGCTGATCGTGGATGCGCGCTGCGTGGGCACTGCTTTCGGCCTGATGACCGCCATCCAGAACCTGGGCCTGGCGGCTTACCCCGTGGCCAACGGTGCGCTCCGGGATGCCACGCATGGCTACACCGCCAGCCAGATCATGTTTGCCGCGCTGGGCTTCTGCGGCCTGATATTCTCGCTCCTGCTGCTGCGCGCCGATCGAAGGGAAGGCGGCCGCCTGGAGCGCGCCAAATAAAACGCTGTATAATCGGGCTTCCGGCTCCTAGCCCAAATTACATTAGCCAGGTATTCGATTCACAGAGAGGAAGTCCGAAACGATGGTTACACCAGCTCTGTTGCTGCTTGCCGCGGTCCGCGAGTCGCGCATCACCGCGCTCGACTGGCTGACGATCGCGCTCTATTTCGGTATTCTGCTGGGCGTGGCCACCTGGGTGGTGCGCAAGGGGAAGGACTCCGCCGCCGATTACTTCCTGGCGGGGCGCAACCTGGGATGGTGGGTAATCGGAGCTTCCATCTTCGCCTCGAACATCGGCTCTGAGC
>JBEKIM010000312.1:0-8141 GCA_050011755.1 Bryobacteraceae bacterium
GTCCCAGTACCGGTCGTCTTGATTCAGCTATTAGGATATGATATTCCTATTCTTCCGGGAGGGAAATCATGTTCCATCGTTTACGGATTTGTGTCTTTGCCTGCGCCAGTTTCGCTTTCGCGCAGGCTCCCGTGGGTTCCCTCACCGGCACGGCGCACGACGCCAGCGGCGCGGTAATGCCGGGGGTCTCGATTACGGTGACCAACAAAGATACCGGCAGCGTGCGCGAAATCGCCACCTCGGAGGCGGGTATGTTCAGCGCGGCGTCGCTGCCGGCGGGCAACTACGCGGTGACCGCGGCCGCCGCGGGCTTCCACACGCTGGAACAGAATGCCATCGTGCAAGCCGGCCAGGTGACCACGCTGGACCTGCTGATGGAAATCGGCGTGGCCAGCGAAGTCTTGACGATCAAAGACGAAGCCGCGCAAATCGATTATGCAGGCCATACGGTCGCCGGCGTGATCACCCAGGAGCGTATCGAGAGCCTGCCGCTGAACGGCCGCGATTTTCTGCAGTTATCCATGCTGGAACCGGGGGTGAGCGCCTCGCCCAACAAAGTGGGGCAGTATAACAAGCAATTCGACGTATCCATCCTAGGCGCCAGTTCGGCCAACAATTCCGTCCGGATCACGGTGGATGGCGCCACGGTGCAGGACTCCATCAACGGGGGAACGCAGCAGAATCTCTCGCAGGAAGTGGTGCAGGAGTTCCAGCTTTCGTCCACGAACTTCGATCTTTCCACCGGTATCGGCGCGGGAGGCGCGGTCAACGTGGTGACGCGTTCCGGCGGCAACGATTTTCACGGCAGCGTGTTCTTCTTTTTCCGCGACCATAACATGTCCGCGTATCCCTATCTGGCGCGCGACGCGGAGGAACCGGCCAGTCCATTCTTCGCGCGCCGGCAGGCGGGTTTCTGGCTGGGCGGCCCGATCAAGAAAGACAAGCTATTCTTCTTTTCCAGCCTGGAACACTTGAACCAGGACGCGGTGTTCAGCGCTTTCCCGAGCAATCCGCTGTTCGCAGGCCTGGGCGCCAATACGCCCAGCCCGTACCATTCCAACGAACTGACCGAGCGGCTGGACTGGCGCATCAGCGCGAAGAACACCGGATTTCTGCGCTATTCGCACGACGGCAACAATTCGTTCGCGCCTCCTGGTAATGGCGACCTGCCGTCGGATTGGGCGGTGAACACGAATTGGGCGGATTCCGGGGTGGCCTCCCTGATCACCGTGCTGACGCCCGCCCTGGTGAACGAGTTCCGTTATTCTTACACGTACTGGTCGAACAGCGACCTGCCGCCGACCGCGGCGCAGTGTCCCGCGCCGTGCATCGGATTTGGCGGACCCATGATCACTATCGTGGGGGTGAACAGCTTCGCGTTGGGAAATGCTCCCACCGTGCCGCAGACCCGCCAGTTGCGGCGGCACACTTTCGCGGACAATGTGAGCTGGCAGAAGGGCGCGCATTCCATCAAGATTGGAGGGTACTGGGAGTACGAAAAGGGAATCGGCAGCTACGCTTATTACGATCCGGCGGCGATGGAACTGTGGTCCCCCGGCCAGGTGCAGGCATTCAACGCCACGGTGGCGCCGCAGAACCAGATTGCGCTTCCCAGCAGCTTCAATACGATGGCCGAACTGCTGAAGCTGCCGGTCTACAGCTTTCAGATGGGGATCGGCGATCCCAGCCAGCCGCCCCTATTCGATCGGGGGAACGCCGACCACGACAACCTTTTCCATCTTTACGCGGAGGACACCTGGAAGCTGCGCCCGCGATTCAACCTCAACTACGGCCTGGGCTGGTCCTACGAGACAGGCGCACTGAATCACGACCTGACCAAGCCCGCATATCTCGCGCCCATATTCGGCGCCAACGGCCTGGGCGCGGAGCAACAGTCGCCGCATAATTTCAGCCCGATGCTGGGCTTCGCGTGGACGGTCACGAAAGACAATAAGACCGTGGTCCGCGGCGGCGCGGCCATTTACTACGACACCTGGGATATCTATAACCGGTTCATCGAACGCGTGATTCTGGGCCCGGTCGGTACAGGACGTCCGGTGTTGGGAGATAGCGTATTCTTCGGGGCGATCTCGGCGCTCAATTCGTTTTCGAATCTGCCGCAGTCGATCCAGCCAACCAGCCTGGAGAGCGAGCCCACCACATTTACCGCGTACGAATTGGAGCGGCTGATGGCGGCGTTCGTGCAGGGCGCCAAGGCTGAACTGGGGCCGGCCGGCAATACTTCGCTGGCCGTGCGCAATGTGCAATTGTTTAAGACGGCACAAGGGCTGATCCCGGAGAATTTCCGCCTGCCTTATTCCGAGCATGCCAGCGTGGGCATCCAGCGGGAAGTCCGGCCCGACCTGGTGGTCAGCGCCGATTTCGTCTTCCGCCAATACATGCACCAGTTGATCAACGACACGGACCTGAACCACTACTACAGCGCGGAGGGACCGCTGATTCCGAAGTGCCTGACGGGCCAGGCGCTGAACGTCAACGCGGAGTGTTCCTCCGGCCCGATCGAGGCCAATATCAGCGGCGCCCGGTCGCATTACAAAGGGCTGCTGATGAAAATCGACAAGCGCTTCTCGCATCACACGGTGGCCACGCTGGCCTATGCGTACGCCAGCCAGTGGGGATACAACGGGCTGGTCGATAACAGCAACTGGTTTGCGAGCTATGGCCCGCAGGCGGGGCATCAGACGCTTACGGGCTCGCTGGTGGTGGCGCTGCCATGGGGCATTCAGTTGTCTGGAATTACTTCGTTTCAAAGCGCCGCGCCTTTCGAGCCCGATCTGGCCGGCGTCGACCTGAACGGGAACGGATCGGTGGAGGTTTTGGGCATGAACGTCCTGGGCGGATCGCCGCTGCCGGGCGGAGGATTTAACCAGTTCGGCGTGGGCAAAGGGAAAGCCGATCTGATTCAACTGGTGGATGCGTTCAACCAGAACTATGCCGGCAAGTTCCTGCCCGGTACCCAGCAGACGATTCCCGCGATCACGCTGCCCGCCAACTTCGCCTTTCCGCGCAGCTTCAATTCGCAGGATCTGCGGCTGACCAAGATCTTCCGGCTGCATGGCGAGCGGTGGAAGCTGACGCTGTTGGGGGAATGCTTCAACGTCCTGAATATCGCGAACCTGACGGACTATAACTCGGCTCTGAACGCCCCGAATTTCGGGCAGGCGACGCAGCGGGAATCGAATATTTTCGGCACCGGCGGACCGCGCGCCTTCCAGTTCGGCAGCCGCGTGACGTTCTGACGGTAACCGGGTTAATCCGGAAGACGTCGGTACAGGCGTGTTGAATTTCGGCGCACGCATTGGAATCTGCAGCGCGATCGGTCTGGCATGGGCGGCTGCGCAACAACCGTCGCGGGTACCGGCCGATCCCGCCGCCGCGGTCGAGGACCTCGAACAGCGCAGCGGCCAAATGGCAAAAACGTGGCTGCAATCCGCCGATGCCCGCACGCGGGCTTGGGGTGCGTACCTGGCTTTGCGCGATCAACTCACCGTCTTATCTCCGGAACTATTGGCGATCTTGGGTGCGTATACAGTGGACGGGACGCCCGCAGGCACGCTCGAGAAGGATGAGCACGACGCGCTGATTCCGGTGCTGGACGCGCTGATCCAGTTTGGCGGCGATGTTCCGGTGGCGGATGCCGCCCGGATCTACGGGCAGTTTCCGGCGCAATCGCTGATCTTGTTGTCGAGGTCCAGCCAGGATGTGACCGATGTGCTGCTGGATATTTTTGAGCGGGAAGCGCCGAATCCCGGATGGCTCGCGGCGGGTAACCTGCTGGCTGCGCGGGAGGGGCGGGGATTTGCGGCGGCCGTTCTGCAGACGATGACGGTCCACGCCGTGGTCTATGTGCAGTCGCCGGGTGGTCCGGGTTACGGTCGCGGGGGATCTTCCTGTTGCGGCCTCGGAATTCCGGTGCAGCCCAAGGCCGGGTGGCCGCCAGCCGGAAGCTATAACCTGGCTCAATGTGGAAATGCGGGAGCGGTCCTGCTGGCGGGCGGAACGGATCCGGCATACTACCTTCGGAGCGTGAATGCATTCTATCCGTCCACGCCGGCAACATGCATGTGCCATCCCGATCCCGATGTGGCGCGCCAGCATTACCTGAATACCCTGCTGTCCATTCCGGCGGAGAATCCGCTGATTCGCGTGGAAGTTTCCCATAGTATCCAGTGGCAGGCGCCGGAAGCGTATCGGAGCGAATTGATGGGATTCGTGCGCGAGCAGCAGGATATTTTTGCGGCGGCGGCGCGGAAACTCGCGGCGGCCGGGCTGCTGGCGGGGGACGAAATCCAATCCGCGCGGCCCAAACTGGCGATCGAGATATGGGACCAGCGGGTGTCGCAGGAGACGCCTCTGCCGGTATTGGCCGGGGTGGGCGGCAATGTCACCTTTACCCACACGGCTGGCGGCCAAAGCGGGACTTGAAAGTCCCGCAGGCACGCTTAAAGCGTGCGCCACGAGCGGTGACTTAGTCTTCCTGGTAGAGGCCGATATGGTTGCCGGCCGGGTCGCGGAAGGTGGCGATCCAGCTTGTGCCGCCGGGTTCGTCGTGTCGGCGGGCGGCGACGATCTGGCCGCCCTGGGCGGTGACTTGCGCGAGCGTTTCGTCGATGCTATCGACCCAGATGTAGGGGAGCAGTCCGGCGTCGGCGGAAGGGGCGCGGCCGGTGACCCAGGCGCCGCTCACGGTGCCGGAGTCGAACCTGGGGCGATCCGTATCGCGGCCGCGGATTTTCCAGCCGAATACGCGCTCGTAGAAGGCGGCGGACTGGTGGACATCTGCGGCGGGAATCAGCAGGTAACAAAGGCGCGGACGCGGGATCAGTTCGTACCGGTGTTTGGGCGCCGATACGATGGCGCCCCAGGTTGCGGGCGGCACATCGGCTACCGACTCGCTAAACGCCCAGCGGTGGCCTTCCAGGTCTTCGGCACTGTATTGTCGTTCGCCAAACGGCTTGGTGTCCGGCGGGCTCAAAATGCGCGCGCCAAACTGTTTGGCACGCGCGAAATGCTCATCGATATTGCGGACCGGCACCATGACGGACTCGATGAACCCGCCCGAACGAGCGGCAGGATCGCCGGTGAGAATCACGGAGCCTTCGCCGATGGCCAACTGCAAGTGGTGGATCTTGCCATCGGGCTCAGGCGGGGTACGCAGCCGTTCGCTGAAGCCGAAGGCGCCGTGCAGCCAGTCGACGGCTTTAGCGACATCCTTATAGGCCAGGACAGGGACGACGGGGCCGGGCAGCATGGAACCGTTGTCGATCATGGGTGTCCCTCAAAACCGAGCCCCAGGCGGGCGGCCAGAAAGCCCATCTCGTCGACCTGCTCGTCGACTGTATTGTTGACGTTGGCGATGCCGCTGTGGCCGCCCTTGGTGTCGTAGCGAAGCAGGATGGGATTTCCGGAGGCATTCGCCGCCTGCACCATGGCGGTCATCTTGCGCGCATGCGCGGGGTCGACGCGCGTATCGAAATCGCCGCTCATGAACAGAATCGCGGGGTAATGCGCGCCCTTCTTCACGTTTTGATACGGCGAGTATTTATAAATATAAGCGAACTGCGCGGGGTCGTCGGCGGAGCCGTATTCGGAGATCCACCAGGCGCCGACGGACATCTTGTGATAACGCAGCATATCGAGCAGAGGTGCGCCGCAAACGATGGCGGCGAACAAGTCGGGCCGCTGGGTCATCATGGCGCCCATGAGCAAGCCGCCATTCGATGCGCCCTCGATGCCCAGCCGCGCGGGCTGCGTGTATTGGTTCCGCACGAGCCATTCGGCGGCGGCGATGAAGTCGTCGAATACATTCTGCTTCTTTTCGAACATGCCGCCCTTGTGCCAACTCTCGCCGAACTCGCCGCCGCCGCGCAGGTTGGCGAGCGCGTATACGCCTCCGGATTCGACCCACCAGGCGGCCACCGCACTAAAAGTGGGCAGGCTGGGGACATTGAATCCGCCGTAGCCGGTGAGCAGCGTGGGGCGGTTGCCATCGAGCGGAAGGCCTTTGCGCGCGACGACGAACATGGGCGCCTGGGTTCCATCTTTGGATTTGTACCAGACCTGCTTCACCTCGATGTTGCCCGTATCGATAGGGATTTTGGGCCGGAACCAGAGGTCGCGGCGGCCGGTGGAGACGGTGAGCCGGTAGCTGGTGGATGGCTCCGCGAAAGAAGTGAAGCTGAAGAATGCTTCGTCGCTGGACCAGCGGCCAAACGGAGTGGAGGCCGTGCCGATACCGGGCAGCGCCAGATCGCCCAGTGACTTGCCGTCGAGATCGAACTGGCCGATGCGCGTGACGACGTTGTCCAGGTAGCTCACGAAGAGGCGGCCACCGACTGCCGAGGTGCTGCGAATCGCCAATTTCGATTCGGGGACGATTTCGCGCCAACGATCGCGCTGCGGGTGGTTCAGGTCGACGCGGAATACGCGCCGGTTGGGGGAATGCCAGTTGGTGGTCAGCAGCAGGGCATCGCCGGCGAAGGCGGGAGTCCACTCGTCCTCTTCCTTGAGGATGGTCTGAAGCGGCCCGGAGTGCGCCAGATCCTGCACATAGATTTCGGACCGCCTGGTGGGGACGCCTTCGCCGACGACGATCATGAGCCATCGCCCGTCCTCGGAGAGGGAGACGCCGATATTGCGGGTGGGACCGTAGCCCTCGCCAAAAATCAGCTTATCGGTTTGCGGGTCGCGGCCCATGGCGTGATACCAGACGCGCGACCCTTGTCCTACAGTGAAGCGGGAGTAGTAGAAGCCAGTCTTGCCGGGCTGGATGGCGAAGCCGAAATAGCGTCCGCGCGGGAGAGTATCGGGGAGCTGCTTGAGGGTGGCGACGTCGAGCAGGCGAATCTGGCTCTCGTCCTCACCGCCGCGCCGCAGGCCATAGGCCACCAGGCTGCCGTCTTCGGAGACACCGGCGAATTGCACGGAGGTAGTGGGATCGTCGGTGACCGCCGCGGGGTCCACGAGGACTTCATCTTTGCCGTCGATGCCCTGCCGGACGTAGAGCGCAAAACGGTCCTCGGAGGCCAAGCGGCGGCTGAAGAAATAGCGGCCTCCGCGGGCGATGGGGGCGCTGAGGCTATCGATTTTGAGAAGGGCCGCCAATTCTTTGTGGAGCTGGCCGCGGCCGGGGATGGCATCGAGATAAGCGCGGGCGAATTTGTCCTGAGCGGAAAGCCAGGCGCGGGTGGCGGGGGCGTTTTGATCCTCAAGCCAGCGGTAGGGGTCGGTGACGGTGACGCCGTGCACAACCTCGGTGACCGGATCGGTCCGGGTGGGCGGCGGAGTGAAGTCGGCCGCTATGAGGCATGCGGCGGACACGAGCAGGACGAGCAGGGTCTTGCGATTAGACATGGCGGATGGCCTCCCGGGATACCTGACTATTCTAGCGCTGCCGCGGCAGGCGGCTTAAAGCGGGACTTAAAAGTCCCGCCGGCACGCTCCGTTGAAAACATGCCCGAAGTTATTGAAAATACATGAGGGCGGGTTTTCATCACCTTTGATGGGCCGCAGGCCCATTGAGGCACTCATCTGAGACCCCATTGCCGCTCAATAAGTTAGCGGTTGTTTTTCGGACCCGCAAAGGTGATGAAAACCGATAGTTGGAGGGCGGCCAATCCTGGCCGCAGCGGGCTCTCCAGCCGGCTTAGCCGCGGGCTAAACCGCGACCATCAGCAGCGGCGGGATCAACGCCGACGCTTGGCCCATCTTGCAAACAACAACTTGGCTCTGGACCTAAAGTCTTCCGTGGCAGGTATTTGGCTCCTCGGCCCGGCCGCCGAGGACCTTGCAAACAACAACTTGGCTTCGGCCCAACTCTTTATCTTGCAACGCCCTATGCGCCCAGCCCCCCTTCCGCCGGAATCTTGCAAACAACATCCCTCTGGTTTACCGCAAGCGGTGGGTTGATACTTCAAACAGCATGTGGCTGCATCCACCCCCGATCCATACCGTGGACCTGGATCAACTCAAACGGCGGATTCCTCTGCTCGATTACCTGCGGCAAACCCACTGGACCCCTCGCCGCACCGGAACTCAGCCGGAGTTCGTGGGCTTCTGCCCTTTCCACCAGGAAACCAAGCCCTCGTTCTATGTCAATGCCCGCAAGAATCTGTTTTACT